>CAXMPN010000121.1:0-5558 GCA_964195195.1 Pontiella sp.
GAGTCCCCCATGAATGCGATTTTTTCGCCGGTCTTAACCGCCAATTTCTGATTTCCCGCTGACGCTGGGTTGAGTGCTAAAAGGCTGAGGGCCAGGGTGAGTGTCGTTAGAAATTTATTTATCTGTTTCATGGATGTTATCTGTGGATTGAATTACCAGCGGCACTTTCCTTGAAAGAGAATCAAATGGCGACAAAAAATTTAGCTAATAGCTAATTTTAGGAACCAGTTCATATTACCAGAAGTTTGCTTTTTGTTAGGACGAGGATGGTTGCCTCCATCTCGGCAATGCTTTCCTTGGGCCTCGGTTCTTGAAGGCTCTCGTTGGTCTCTTCCCTCCGGCTGTATTCCCCGGAGGAAAGGATGACGGCGACTTTCCTGCCTTTTATTCAGATCTAGGAGCCCTGACTACAAATACCGATCAACCTATTTGACTCAATGTATCATTTAAGATACAATTAGCAGAGAGAGACAGGAGCAATGCAATACGAGATTGAGTTTTACGTCCAGAAAAACGGTAGGATTCCGTTTGAAGCATGGCTTCAAGGCCAGGATCAAAAGACCCATGACCGTATCATGGCACGCCTCGACCGTGTTCAACTCGGCAATTTTGGCGACCACAAGACGGTTGGTGAAGGAGTTTCCGAACTCAGGTTTTTCTTCGGCTCCGGCTACCGTGTCTATTACGGCATTGATCAGGGAAAACTGGTTTTGCTACTGATCGGCGGAGACAAGAAAAGCCAGAACAAGGACATTACCCGCGCACAGGAATACTGGAACCTCTATTTAAAGGAGACATAACAATGGCTAATAAAAAAACATGGAACGAATACCGGAAGAGCTATCTTTCCGACCCCGAAAAAGCAAAGGGCTATCTGGAGACTGCATTTGAAGAGTTTCAGCTGGACGATGACCGCGCGGCTCTCATGTTGGCCTTGAGGAGTGTCGCCGAAGCGCAGGGCGGCATCAGCAAGCTGGCTGAAAGTGTGGATATGAAACGTGAAAACCTCTACCGAACCCTGTCTGAAAAGGGCAATCCGACACTAGAAACATTGCGTGACGTTCTGAACGGCCTGCACTTGAAAATCCGTTTGGAACCGATAGTCGAAACATCGTAATGCGCCATTCATTGGATCAACTTCTGCCGCAACGAAATTAATCTGACCACTGTATGTTGACCAAACTAATTTCCCGAAAAAAAGCATCTTCCTGACAAGTCGTTTAGGCTGCGGGGCTGGAAGCCCCGGCTACGAAAAACCCCACGTCCCGTGTGATGGGGAGTGGGGTTGGGAAGGGTGGTATTATTTTCCAGAGCTAGGCTACTTGTCTTTGAGAAGTTTCATCATGGCATCGCCCATGGCGGTGCCGATGTCCATGTAGGTTTGGGCGTTGCCGTTGTAGTGGCTGTTTGATGCGCCGCCTTGGCTGAGGGGGTGGGTGTAAACGGTGCTGACGTTGTCTTTGAATTCCGGGTATTTTCCGGCCTCGCCATCGACGGCGAGCTGGGCGTCGAGGATGAACATCTCGTTGTTTGCGCTGTCATCCTCGATTTTAGCATCCTTGGCGGTTTGGCCGAGGGTGGCGACGACGAATTTGGCTTTCGGGGCCTTGAACTCGGAGCGCAGGGTCTTGATCAGGTGGACGAGGTTTTTCTCGTAGCGTGAGGCGAGTCCGGTATCGTAGCGATCCTTGTCGGCCTGCCACCAGACGAAGCCGACGATTTCATAGCCACGGCCTTTCCAGTGGGGGAACTCCTTGTCGAAGTTGTCGAGCACCTTGTGGGCGGCGCCAAAACAATCGTCATACTGCTTACCGGCATACCACTCGATTTTCTTCGGTGTTGTGCCCTTTTCCCATACAAGAATTGTATGTCTCATAGATCTGCATAGATCTATCCGTCATCGGGGATTCATTGCTTGATGGCCTGCCAGGGTGGCTCGATGGGCTCCATGGTGTCGATATCGAAGGGCGGCGGTGGGTGACTGCGGAATCTAGCCCCGGAGGGGCAATAGCCGGTAGCGCGGGGTGAAACCCCGGGAATGATATCGGATGATATTGTATTAAGTCCCAGCGGGACGATAGCATCTTCGTTTCACCTTTTCCAAATCCGGTGGGCTGACAGTGACTGCACCATATCCCCCCGCGGCTCATATTGTCCGGCTCATATTGTCTGTCCCCTGAATTTTTACGGATGGATCGCGAGGCTCATCAATGCTGCGGTGATGGTGATTGCTGCGGTTTTCATATGATTAAGATTGGAAATTCGTAAGAGGTCATTTCAGCATTATTTTTTATCAGCCGTTAGAGATTTTATCAAATCCACTTCGGATGGGATGTGGGGTGTGCCGTCGGGATTGAGCACGTCGTGGTGCCAGATTTTTGGTTCGGCGGTGAATTTTTTACTCAGCGACGCCCACGGGTATTGGGTCTGGGTTTTTCCGGCGACGAGCCCCCAGTTATAGGCGGCGATTTTGTTTTTCTTGAAATACGGCAGGTGAGTTTCGAACTTGCTATCGACTGAGCGGGCGAGGTATTCGGTGCAGAGCAAGGGGCGTCCGAATGGTCGGATCGAACCGACCCGGTCGATGGTTTTGTGCAGATCTTCGTAGTTATGGAATGAGATGATGTCGGAGTTTTCGAGGATGAATTCGGAGAGGCTGGTGCTGTTAGGCCCGATCCATTCACCGGTCCAGAGGCCACCGCAGGTGAGTGGCTGTGACGGCTTGATCTCGCGACTCCATCGAAGCGCGTGTTCTAGCAGGATGAGGCAGATCGCTTCTTTTCTAATTTTTCTGATGCGGTCGTCACTATTGCCATTTCCCGGTTCGTTGTAGAGATCCCAGCACAAAACGCGCGGGTCATCCTTGAATTTTGCGATCACCCCGGTGACGTAGGGTTTGAGGGATTTGTGTTTGGTGATGTCTTTGAGGGTATTGAAATTCGGCGACTGCACCCAGCCCGAGTTATGCCGGTGCGGTCTGGGGGCCGGTTGTTTGCCTAATTTTGGAAACGATGCCCAACAGCTGTCGAACATGACGAACATGGTCTTGATGTCATGTTTATCGGCGATGCCGAGAAACTGGTCGATGCGTTTTAGAAACCCTTCACTGTCCTGCTGCCAGAGCATGTCGTGGAGGTAAACGCGGACGGTGTTCATGCCTATGTCGGCGGCCCAACCGAGTTCGCGGTCGATTGTTTTGGGGTCAAAGGTATCGGCCTGCCACATCTCGAGTTGGTTGATCGCGGTGGATGGCGTGAAGTTGCACCCCACCAGCCACGGTTGCTGGTCATACCAAGTGTTGGCTTTTTCCGGAGACCACCGACCAGGCTGTTCGATTGTGGGGCCGGCGAAACTGGTGACAGACGTCACCATGGCGAGAATGCAAGTGAGTATGAGTGATTTCATGGATATGTATTTGTTTGGATCAGATCTTACCGTGAATCGATCAAACCATGAACCGCTCAATCGACCCTCTCTGTTCCATCTTTTTGCGGATCATCGTCAGGTCCATGTCACCATAGTGGTCGATCGGGTTACCGTAGGCGTTGAGCAGGGTGGTGAACCAGTTACCTAAGGTTTGATGCCCTTCGGTGGCATGGAACGGCAGGCGGATGTAACGGCCGGCGATATCGAGTTTTGAGTTGTTACCCGTCATCACCACCATCGGGGCTTCGGTGTCGGGGCCGTGGTGGCCGGCACCGGTTTCGGGCATGTAGATGATGGTTGTGTTGTCGAACATGCTGCCGTTACCCTCGGGCACGGATTTGAGCTTTGATACCATTTTTGCGATCTGTGTCATGTGGCTCTTCTTGACGGTGTCTCTCAGCTCCATATCCATGCTGTGGCCTAATCGGTGGAGATCGACTTTGCCTTTGTTTCCTGGCAGTGTGGTGATGGGTGTACCGAGGTCGTCGATGGTGAATGTGACGACATTTGTTAGACCTGATATTAGGGCGGCCAGGATGACATCGGTGAACGCTCCTTGTTTCTCGACAAGGCTGGCATCGGGTCCGCCGTTGGCGTGAATGGGGTCGATTTTTGGAAGATTTTTTGCGATCACATCGGAGAGGGAGGCTACCTTTTTATTGCGTTTCCGGATCGATTCGATGGAGTCCACATGGTTGCTCATTTTGATCAACTCTTCGCCATTGAGTCCTTTGAGCTTTCTGGCCTCCTGGCCCTGCAGGTAATCTAGCAGGGTGTTCTCGGAGTCGGCCGCGTTTTGGTTGGTGACGGATTTAAAGAGTTCGTCGTAAGCTGTCTGAGGGTCGGCGTAGCAATAATTCCTCTGGTGACGGGTGGGTGCTGAGAATCCGGAAACGATGCCGGATCGGAACGCGACGGTTCCGGACCCCGAGGCCAAGGAACATTCGACGTGGCCGAACGGGGAGGGGAATAGCTTGGCGAGTTCAAAATCGACGGTAGCCCGCTTGATCCCGCTGATCACATTTCGACCAGCCTTGTAGGCACCCATGCAACCCGAGAAGGAATAGTGACCGCCACCGCTCATGGTCATGGAAATGCCGTGCAGGATTGTCATGTTTTCCTTGTGACCCTCCAGTCCCTTTAACCAGTCCGGGAGCTCGTGTTTATCGAGGTCGGCCTCGAATGCGAGTTTGTCCTGATCTTTCTTCTTTTCTGCCTCCGAGAAGGTCGGGAGTGAGAACAACTTGGGCACGTTGCCGTTTGACTTTCTGATGAAAATGAAGCGATGCGGGTGCGGACTTTGAGGCGTCGCTGCAAAGAGGTGGTTGAAGGATGGTGAGAGGGCAAAGGCCCCGGCACCTAAGCCAGTGGATTTTAGAAAATTTCGTCTGGTGGTCATGACGCTAGTGGGTGGTTGATTTACGGTAGATGAAGGAATCGGAAGTGAGTAGCGAAATAATCACGGCATCAAAGCTGCCTTCGCTGTCGAGATAGGCGCGTTCCGCCTCGATCAGGGTTTTGGAATCGGATAGGACTTCGTTGCGTCCCATGAAATAGCGGAACGCATGGCGGATGATGGATTGGCGAACCTTGGCGGATTTTGCGAGGCGGCCAATGAGATCGATGGCATCGCTCACTTCTCCATCGAGCGCTGGATCGTCGGTGCCGGCGAGCACGCCATTGGCCACGACTGGGAGAGTTTTGTAGGTGGCTCGTCCGTCGAGATGCAGCCCTCTTTCCTTGGGTGCTTCTTTGATGAGGTTTTTCGGATGCTCGATGCGCTCCTGCTTGCGGAAGCGTCCGAAGTCGTCGTAGATCTCGAACGGCAAGCCGAGTGGGTCCATTTGTTGATGGCACTTCCAGCAGTATTCCTCGCCGGTCTTTTTCTCGAGTCGCTGGCGCAGTGTCTTGTGATGGTCCTCCGGGATCACGGCATCGACGGTTATTGGTACATCGGGGATGGTTCCTGCTAGCAATTTCTCACGGACCCATTTACCGCGGCGCACCGGGTCGTTTTCTAGGTTGAGTGAGTGGGCGATGAGCCAGGCTGGGTGGGTGAGGATGCCTTTCCGATTGGCAATCTCGAAGGGCTGTTCTACCGGCCAACTCCAGCGCTGTCCTTCGCTTCCCTG
>CAXMPN010000122.1:0-244 GCA_964195195.1 Pontiella sp.
AACTGAATTGATGACCTATGCCAAAGTTAAACCTGCCGTTAATCAAATAGAAATCCATGCTTTCTTCCAACAGCATGCGTCGAACGATATTTTGCAGCAGCATGATATACAGACAGAAGCATGGGCGCCGTTGGCGGAAGGTCGCAATGGACTTTTTACGAACGAAACACTCACTGCAATTGGGGAAAAATACAATAAGACCCCCGCACAGGTAAGCCTGAGATGGCATTTCCAGAGAGATATT
>CAXMPN010000122.1:254-5485 GCA_964195195.1 Pontiella sp.
AGGCAGATCTGGAGCTGTTAGCTGATCTCGACCTGAACAGAACTCAATTCCCAGAGTGGTCGTAGTCAGGGATCCGTCCTCGTAATCAAGCATCCGAGTGGATGCGCGTGGTGTTGAAAGAAAAACTCATTGAACCAATGGCTTGAGCCTATCGTAAAAACGCCCATCGATACGGTCGATGTACCAGGCACTCAGGCCCACCCGTAGCGATCGCCTAGTTACATTTTTTTCAGAAGTTATCGTATCGTGTTGCTGATGATCTAATCAGTGAATTCCCATTGAGTCCGTTGGCTTTTTCGACTGCATAGAAAAACATGTAACACCGCTGGCCTTTCCTCTGTCTTCCTATCAAACCCCATAACAAAAAGGATGATCATGAAAGAGATACTTATACCTACCGTTGCAATACTGTCCATATTTGGCCTCCCGATTCTCGTGATGTTGGCCGCTGTCGTTGCCACCATGATTGAAAAACCACGTTGGACACTGACAGATTGATCAAATATAAAGGAGCCAGTGGACCGTGTTGCTGCTGATCTGATAACTAAATCCCAGCGAGTATGTTTGTTTATGAAGACTCCAGAAAAAAACATGTAACAGTGAAGGCGTTTGTTCTGTCTTCCTATCAAACCCCATAATAGAAAGGATAATCATGATTAAAGAGACACTTATTCCCATCGTAGCCATACTGTCCGTATTTGGCCTCCCGGCCCTCGTGATACTGGTCGCTATCGTTTCCGTATACAAAAACAAGGTTGCGCGATACAGAATCATTGAGCAGGCGGTCAACAACAATGCCAGCCCCGAAGTCGTGGAACGTCTTGTAGCGGCAATCCGACCTGAAGAGAACAAGAAAACCACGCCTCCCCGGCAGCAGAATCTCATTCAGGGCACGCTCCTTCTGGCGGTGGGCATTTCCCTCATCGCTTTTTGGGTTTACAGTCATAATATTCTGCCGTTGTACGCAGGTACGCTGTTAACCCTGATTGGGCTCGCCAAGTTCATTATTGCCGTGTTCATAATCAAAAGCGATACGCCAGAACCATCGTGAATGAAGCAACGGCCAAGTTGGTGAAGGATGCCATAAAAGGGGATCGCGATTCCTATGGCATCCTGATCCAGAATTACACCGGGTTTATATACACCATGGCCCTTCGTATGACGCAGGATCACCACATGGCCGAGGATCTTTGCCAGGAAACATTTATAAAGGGATGGATAAAGTTGAAGTCGTTGAAAAAACATGAGGCCTTTCCCGGCTGGATTGCCACCATCGCAAGAAGAACCAGTCTGAACGCCATTGATAAACGGAACCGGAAGAAGGAAGTGGGAGAGGAGGAGTCCGCACTTGAAAACTTGAACCCTACCCTGCCGCCTTCCTATAGTCCGGCCCGTGTAATTTTAGAGGAAGCTATCTACCGGCTTTCTCTTCGGGATCGACAGCTGATTACATTAAGTTATTTTCAGGAGCTTTCATCCGATGAAGTGGCGAAAATAATGGATATTTCCGCGGGCACTGTTAGAGTGTCTCTTATGAGAGCCAGAGAGAAACTGAAAACTATATTGAAAGGGAAAGAAAATGAACTCCTTACCTGACAACAGACTCGAAGCAACCATCGATCAATTGCTTGCCTCCAGCGTAAGCCCGGGATCAGAGCCGGAAGGACTCCACATAGGCTCCATGCCAAGTCGACCCGAATTCCAGTGGATGTATGTCTTATATGCGCTTGTCGGATTAAGCATATCCGGGTTCCTCATCGTTCAGTGGTTGTTAGGGCAGCATCTTGAAGAGATCGATTATATACACCTATTTTCATTGAATGGGATTACTGCTCTCTTCTCCGGTGTATCGTCGGTCACCCTGGCGACTCTTTTTGGACTGGCCGCTGCGGGGTCGCTTATTCTGCCGGAAAAGCTCAAGTTTATGTACCGCACCTTGTAGATTGCAAACAAACGGCCGGCAGATCTATGAGTTCCGTCGATGAGAGTGGTAAAAATTCCTTCTCATCGGCAATCCGGAACTTATAATGCGCAACATGAAATGCGTTCTGGCACTCGATCAAGGTACGACCAGTTCCCGATCAATCCTGTTTGACCATTCCGGCAATGTGCGTGCCGTTGCCCAGCAGGAGTTCAAGCAACATTACCCCCGCCCCGGCTGGGTCGAACACGATCCGGAAGAAATCTGGGAAAGCCAGCAGGCCACCGCACGCAAGGCGATGCACCACGCGGGCGTGCATTCCGAGGATATCGTTGCCATCGGCATCACTAACCAGCGTGAAACCACCGTGGTATGGAACCGCAAAACCGGCCGACCGATCCATAACGCCATCGTCTGGCAGGACCGACGCACCGCGGACATCTGCGCCATGCTCAAGGCGGACGGACACGAAGCGCAGTTCCACGAAAAAACAGGACTCTATCTCGATCCCTACTTTTCCGGCACCAAGATCAAATGGCTGCTGGATCACGTCGACGGTGCCCGTGAACAGGCGGATCGCGGCGAACTGGCTTTTGGCACGATAGACACCTGGCTGGTATGGAAGCTGACCTACGGCGAACAGCACCTTACGGACGCCACCAATGCCTCGCGTACTCTATTGTTCAATATCCACTCCATGGACTGGGATGATTCCCTGCTGGAAATCCTCGAAATCCCCAAAAGCATGCTACCGGAAGTCAGGGCTTCCAGCGAAGTATACGGAACCGTCGACAAACGCCTGTGCGAATGCGACTGCCGGATTTCCGGAATGGCCGGCGACCAACATGCCGCTCTGTTCGGACAGTCCTGCTTTGAAACCGGAGCATCCAAGAACACCTATGGTACCGGTTGCTTCCTGCTGATGAATACCGGCACCCAACCGGTAGACTCCAGCAATAAGCTGCTCACCACACTTGCCTGGCAGCGCAATGGACAAACGAACTATGCGCTCGAGGGCAGCGTATTCATCGGCGGAGCAGTGATTCAATGGCTACGGGACGAGCTGGGCATCATTGATTCCGCCTCCGACGTTGAATTGCTCGCCGCGCAGGTTCCCGACTCGGGTGGGGTCTGTTTTGTACCGGCGTTCGCCGGACTGGGTGCACCCCATTGGGATCCGCATGCACGCGGAACCATTATCGGCCTCACACGTGGCTCCGGCAAGGCGCACATTGCCCGTGCCGCGTTGGAATCGATGTGCTTCCAGTCCATGGAACTGCTGAAGGCCATGGAGAAGGATTGCGGCATTCCCATGGATACGCTTCGTGTGGATGGAGGTGCATGCGCCAACGATCTGTTGATGCAGATCCAGGCGGACTTGCTGCAGATTCCGGTCGAGCGCCCCCGGATGATCGAGACCACTGCCTTCGGTGCAGCGGCGCTGGCGGGCCTGGCCGTTGGTTTTTGGCAGGACTTAGACGAGATTGAAGCCGTTCGGAAGGTGGACCGGATATTCGAGCCGCAAATCGGCCTTGATGAAGCCGAGAGCCGTTTTGCCCAGTGGCTCCGAGCCGTGGAACGTAGCCGAGAATGGGAGGCCAGCTCATGATTATCGGGGTGCCGCGTGAAATGAAGCAGGATGAATACCGGGTGGCCATGCTTCCCGTAGGCGTCCAGTTGATGGTACAGGATAGCCATCAGGTCCTGATCGAAAAGGACGCCGGACTGGGAAGCGGATACAGCAACGAAGATTCCCAGCGGGTCGGCGCGGAGATAGTCGACGTACCCGACGAGATCTTCAAACGCGCAGAGATGGTCGTCAAGATTAAGGAACCGCAGCCCGACGAGATTAAACGACTCCGCAAAGGGCAAATCGTCTTCTGCTATTTCCATTTTGCCAGCTCACGGGCGCTTACGACGCAGTGCCTGCAAAGCGGCATTGCGGCCGTGGCTTATGAGACCCTCGTCGATGAACAGCGGCACCTGCCTCTGCTGACTCCCATGAGCGAGGTCGCCGGTAAAATGTCGGTGCAGCAAGGGGCCAAGTGCCTGAAGCGACCGATGATGGGGCGCGGCATCCTGCTGGGCGGCGTTCCGGGCGTGGCCCCGGCGAATGTGCTGATTCTCGGCGGCGGTGTGGTAGGTTCCAACGCCGCCCGCGTGGCGGCGGGACTCGGTGCGAATGTTACGATCATGGACATCAGTCTCGATCGCCTCCGCCAGCTGGATGATATCATGCCGCCCAATATCACGACCATCTTCTGCGAGCCGCACGCTGTAGAACAATATGCCGCCGATGCCGATCTCGTCGTTGGATCGGTATTGATTCCCGGCGCCAGGGCGCCACAGCTCATCAACCGGAAGTTGGTATCGAAGATGAAACGCGGTGCGGTGATCGTGGATGTCTGCATCGACCAGGGCGGATGCTGCGAAACCAGCAAACCGACCACACACAGCGAGCCGGTGTATGTGGTGGACGAGGTCGTACACTATTGCGTCGCCAACATGCCCGGAGCCGTTGGACGAACCAGCAGCCACGCGCTTTGCAATGCCACCCTCTCCTATTGCCGGGAACTGGCGTCCCTCGGCCTTGACGACTTTCTCGCTAAAAGTCCCGGCCGGGCCTCCGCCCTCAATATGCGCGCGGGAAAAATCACCTGTCCCGCTGTGGCCGAGGTGTTTCCGGATCTGGGCTAAAGGGTGTGGATCGTCAGTTCCCCCGATTCCAAATCAAGTACCGCACAGGTATCGGGCGAGCCGCGTCCGGCCGTGCCGGGATTAATGCAACGCGTGCGTCCCTGTATATAATCATGCACCTCGTGACTGTGGCCGGTGAGCACCAGGTCGTATTCCCCGCCTTCAACCGTTTGCTTAAAAAGATGCCGGTCGTCGCTATGCAGCAAGGCGATGCGTTGGCCCTCGCAGAGAATATCGCCGAAGCGCCCATGAAGCTGAACGCCGATATTAGTCGGGAAGAATTTCCAGTCACTGGAATGGATATCAACGTTCCCGAAAACCGCGTGAACGGGCACATGAAGAGGCTCCATCGCGCAGGCATGCCAGCTCAGCCAGAACATCCATGCCGCCGATGTCGCCACAGTGGAATACCGCTCCCACGCCGGCTTTGCAGCATACCGCCGCCGCCTTCGCGGTGGCTGGAATATTGCCATGGGTATCGGAAAGAATCCCTATTTTCATGGCCGTAAAATCGCACGTGGGATGCGGGCGAAGAAGCCAAAAACGGAAGTTTTGTGTCGATTCATGCCTAGGGCTGGTTTAGTTTTTTCGGACGTGCAGCGAGGAGAACAGT
>CAXMPN010000123.1:0-5483 GCA_964195195.1 Pontiella sp.
TTTGCGCGCATGGACGACCGTGTGTCCCGCCGCCTTCAGCTTGTCCTGAAACCGGGTGAACAAATCGTGTGATTCGTCGCCTTTTTCGTAAAATAAAACCGCCACCCGCAGTGCCAGCGGGGCATGACCCTCCGGCAGCACGATCCGGCGCTGCGCCCCGCGCCCCTGGTTCAGCAGCAGTCCCTCGTTCTCGAGCATCCGCAGCGCGGCTTTCACCGTCTTGTGGCCGACCCCCAGCTCTGCCACCAGCGGGTTCACCCCAGGCATCTTGCCGCTCAATCCTCCCCGCAGCAGCTCCTCACACAGATGCACGGCAACCTGTTCCACGGCGGAAAGAATGGTGATGGGCTCCATGAAGTCAACATTGTCCCAATGGGGCCAAGTGTCAAGATGGAAAAATAGAGACAGGTTCTGGGGGGGGGGGCAGGGTGCGTGCCAGTTCGCGATTTGTTCCGGTGGATCGATCTAGGAAGCGCGCTAACAAATAAAAAATAGAACCAACCCAAGTCACTACATTATGCAAATCAACCAATCAATAAAAACAGCAACGTCCTCAGGGACACCCCGCAAAAAGCAAATTCCTAGCAATGTTCTGAGCATTCTGGCCCTCGTATTCCTAGCCATGGCTTCTTTTCCGATTTCGGCGGAGGAGAAGGATGCGCCGGAGATTCCGGAAGCCATGGCAATGAGTGCCACCCTGATCCGTGCAAGAGTCATAGAAGTGGGTGACAGCCAATCGGGCAGGACAGAACATACGAGCACCCCGCTCAAAATACTGGTGATGGAAACGTACCGGGGGAAAGCCCTGGATGGTAGGGAAATGGATCTTAAAATCGGCGGGTGGCTCGGCTCCGAGAAAGACCAGGCAACTAAATTCAGGAATACCATGAAGGATGTCGTCCTTTGTCTCGATCAATCCTATAACCCTTTTTTAAAGAGTAAGAGCGGATACAAACCCGGAAAAATGTTCCCCGGCACAGCGGAAGCCCTACAACAGGCGAAGACGGCGGCAAAGCTTCCCATTGGATGGAGCGTGAAAAACAACGGAAGCATCACGAGCCCGTGGGCGGCCGTTAAGGAAAAGTACATCGGAGAATCCACCGTCGAAAACAAGTGCTCCGGGTCCGATCGTCCCGCCTTTCTAGCCGACGCACGGTTGAAAATGGTCGTTGACCGGGTCATGAAGGTCAAGGAAGAGGGAATGTCCTCCCTCGTGTACAAGGTCACCATAATCAATGAATCGGATGAACCGATCACGCTGGACGCGTTGAGAACATCCGATGATAAGATTCTCTGGAAGGAATCGCTCCTCTTCATCAATCATGATAAGGCATGGCTTCCGCGGGGTTTCACCGGTTTTACCGAGAATTCGAAATCGGCGGTAATTCCGGCGAAGGGAGAAATCAGTACAGAGGTTTCCTATACGGCCCAGTTCGAGATGTTTACCACAGTCTGCTTGGGAAACCTGAGCTTCTGCATTTATGAAAACTGCGGCAGAAACTACGAATTCTACATCAAAAAAGGCACTCACCCGAAGTCTCCGTTCCAAAAGAAACCGGTCGAATGACCGGTGCCGATTTTGTCGGGTGAGCTAACATAAAAAAGACAGACTAATAGAAAGGTAGACTAATAGAAAGGTAAGCCTCGCTATCCATTATTTCATATGGGTTTTGCAATATTACGACCCTCCTATAGACTCCATATAGACTCCCAACACCTCTGCTGGGGCGAGGTAGTCCAGTTGTTTTTTTGGAATTGGGAAAAAAAAGGGGTCAGGTGATAAATCTTATAATTCTCTGTTTAACTGCGCGCCATTCTTTGCTGCTTGGCATGGCCAGCTTCATCTCCTTCGCCAATTTGCTCACATAGGAGGCACTGCCCATGTGAAGGGTTTGCGAGATCCATTTTCGCGGCACGCTGGTTTGTTCCGTGATGATGTGCGCGAGCAGGGCTTTGGCTGGGGCGTTCTTCGGAAGATGCGAAGGTGAAAACCTCGCGCAGAGCAGCGGTGAGCGAAGGTTTCATAAGATTATCATGGATCCAAAGGGACTATGTCCCGCTGGAGAATTGTCTTCCCGTGTGGGGGTGGGTGTGGAGACTTCGACTGCTTCTTATGGATTCGCGAATGGATAGATCCGCGTGAGTTGCCTAACAAAACAATCTAACGAATTATGAAATCAAGCCTGTCGATAAAAAACCTCCTACTCCTAAGTCTGTGCTTCATCGCGGGTGCCGGCCTGCTGCAGGCCAAGTCATCCGTTCATCTGCTGGGGCCTACCGGCATGTTTGGCGCCAACAGCAAGACGGACATCAAAGTGACCAAGGTCGACAAGGGATCACCCGCCGATGGCAAGGTCAAGGTGGGGGATGTGATCATCGGGGTGAATGGTGCGAAATTTCAGAACAACCCGCGTCGGGAAATAGCAGGCGCCATCGACAAGTCCGAGGGAAAGGCGATGCGGGGCCGGCTGACCCTCGAGCTAAAGGGCGGCAAGAAGGCTGAGCTGAAGCTCAAAGTTTTCGGCGACTTCAGCCGCACCGCCCCCGCTAACTGCGCCAAGACCGATGCCCTGGTGACGGCGGTGGCCGACCAAATAATCGCCAATGAAAAACAACTCGAAGGCGATATCATGGCCATTGGCTGGCTGGGCCTGATGGCCACGGGTGAGAAGAAGTATCTCCGCTACGTGAAAGCTAACTTGCCCAAGCAAAAGTGGGCCAAACCGGATCGAGCCAGGATGCTGGATATCGTCAATGGCGGCAGGGACGGGGGTTACGTCGGCTGGTATTGGGGTTATGAACTCATCGCTCTTTCCGAGTATTTTTTAATGACCCGCGACAAGTCGGTGCTGCCGGGTATCGAGGCCTACGCCATTGCGCTGTCGAAGGGTCAGGATGCCGCCGGCATCTGGGGCCACCGCATGACCTCGCCAAAACGGCGCGGCCGCTTGCCCGGATACGCCCACATCAACCAACCCAGCCTAACCTGTTTCATGGGGCTGACCCTGGCCCAAGCCTGCGGGGTGAAGGACCCCGATCTGCAGAGGGCAATCGAGAAGTGCCGCGGGTTCTACAACACCTTCGTCGGCAAGGGCACCATCCCCTACGGTGTGAGCGCTGCTTACAGTGGAGCCTATAACAACAACGGCATGAGCGGCTCGGCGGCTATCGCGATGTCGTTTGTCGGCGACAAAAAGGCGGCGAAGTTTTTCTCCCGCCAAGTCGCCACCGACTACGACCGGCTCGAGACCGGCCATGCCACCCACTTCTTCAACGTGCTGTGGTCGCCGCTGGGCGCAAATGTCGCCGGCCCCGAGGTGACCAGCGAATACCATAAACGCTCGCGCTGGCTCTACACCCTCTACCGCTCATGGGACGACCGCTTCACCCACGATGGCAACAATCAGAAAGCACGCTGCACCAGTGGAGCTCTGCTGCTCAACTACTGCACGCCACGCAAGCAATTGTTTATCACCGGTAAGAAGGCGGATCAGTCGCTGTGGGCGAAGGGGGCTGAAGTGAAGGAGTGCATGGATCTCAGCCAGATCAACTACTCCAAGCTCAGCATCGACGAGT
Organism: Pontiella sp.; assembly: GCA_964195195.1. Classification (GTDB taxonomy): domain Bacteria; phylum Verrucomicrobiota; class Kiritimatiellia; order Kiritimatiellales; family Pontiellaceae; genus Pontiella. The sequence goes on from CAXMPN010000123.1 coordinate 3,577, forward strand.
TACTGGAGATGTTCGGCCACGAGGCACCGCAAGTCCGCAGACGTGCGGTGTGGACCCTGCGCGATCGTAAGGGAAGTTTTCTCCGAAAAATCGAGCAGCTGATTCTCAAGGGCACGGATCTGGAGCAGGAAAGTGCTATCGGATTTTTTGGATACAGGTGCCCTCCGGAATGGGCGCTGCCGCGCATCAAAATGATCGGCAAGGTGCTGCGTGATTCTTCTGAAAATGTCGAGGTGCGGGCCGCCGCGGCCTACGCGCTCTGCTGGCACAAGCCGCAGGGGCAGGCCTACTTCAATGACATGCTGCGCCTGGTCCTTGAGGACAAGCCGGGGGACTCCTTTGGGTTGATCAACGATGGTGTCGCCAAATCTCTGGTGATTACTTCGGAGAACCCATTCGCCGATGGTCTGGTGACCGACGAGGACTTGTTCTATAAAGCCGTTCACAAACTCTCCCAGCATCCCCGCCAGCAGGCCCGTGGTGCTGCGATGACCTTGCTGGTGCACATGCCGGCCAAGGACTTTTCCAGGGCGGCTGATGACGTGAAAATCTTGTTCCTCAATCGGGCCCCGTCCTCCCATTCGTACAGCAATCCGCGCTCGACCTTGCTGCCCGGAGGCCAATTGCTGGCCCGCCTCGGCATCAAGGAGGGGCCGGAATGGGCCCTGGAAGTGTTGCGCACCGAGGACGGCAAGGGCAGCTTCAAGGCCATCGCGGTCAACAGCGTTCTCAAGGCCTACGGCGCCAATGCCAAGCAGACGATCGAGGAGATCAAGGCCGACCCAAAATTGTTGGGGTGGCTGTCGGGAGGCCGCTGGGGCAAGGGCTGGAACGCGGCGGTGAAAGCAGTCGAATCCGGCAAGGGAGCCAAGCCGATGATTTCCTTTGAGGAAGCCAAACAGGGCAAGCTCGCAAAGTAACTAGGCTTCGGAAAACTAACAATAGGAAGACAGAGATTGCTAGAAATTTGCTTTTTGCTGGGTGCCCCTGAGGACGTTGTTGAGGAGATCGGAGAGGGGAAGGGTGGCTGACACACACTACATTTTAGGGGTAGTCCTTGGACTTCACCGATTTATGTAGGACCGACGGCTGTTGCTAACTACTTTTGGAAGTCAAAATTAAGCCCCATCCGCATAGCCGTCTCGTAACCAATCGCTCTAGCCTTCCAGCTCTTCCATTCTGCATGGGTATCCAAAATCCGGGGGATTTCAGGACTCAAAAAGACGCTTTTCCGTTATCTCAGCGTCCCATGATGAGGCTCGACATCTCAAGGGTCGAATGAAGTTTCTTGAGTGAAGTAAACGAAGAAAAACAGCATTTAAGTACAAGTAAACCTTGTTTTAGAGGGGTGGGTTGAACAAAATTCCCATGACCCAATTCTATATAGATGCTAACTTTTCTCAACGGTTCTTCAATCCTTTATTTGAACTATTTCCCATCTCAGATCACCAACGAGATTGCCATGGATTGAGTGATTTTGAATACCTCCAAATGGGAATCGAACGCTGCATAAGCTCTGCTGTATCAGGCAACGGCTTTGTCCAAAACTACCGTAAACTTGATGGCAAAAAAGTAACTGTTAGCCATTTCTTTGAAAGTATCAAAAGTGGCAGAAGGCTAAAGCATCAAAGACACATGAATCAGCTAATGAAAATCCCGCTCCGGGAGCATATTACTGATGAGTTGAGCCGAATTGATGAACTCAAAAAGTGGCATCTTCTTGCTGGCGATGGTCACTATCAAAAAGCGGCCATTTTCGACCCTAAGACCACATCCGATGCGTCTCCTCTCAAAGAACCATCCAAGTCAGCAACAGGACACTTCTTTAAGTTAGATCTCCGTACCCATCACCTTGGCTACATGGACTTAGCTAAACCAAAGGATGGCAAAAAAAGTGAGCACGACAT
>CAXMPN010000124.1:0-5407 GCA_964195195.1 Pontiella sp.
GCCGTGGTGGAATGCCTACAGCTTCTTTGTCACCTACGCCAACATTGACGGCTGGGCGCCGGAGCAGGCCGTTCCGCAGCGCGATAATCTGATGGATCGCTGGATCCAGAGTTCGCTCGCCCGGCTCGAACAGCAGGTGACGGAGGCGATGGATCGCTACGACCTGCAGGCCTCTATCCGTCCGTTCGTACAGTTCATCGAAGACCTGACCAACTGGTACATCCGCCGCTCGCGCCGCCGTTTCTGGAAGTCGGAGGATGATTCCGACAAGGTGCAGGCCTATTCCACGTTGTATGAGGTACTGCTCGGTCTGAGCAAGATTGCCGCGCCGTTCACGCCGTTCCTCTCGGAAACAATCTACCAAAATCTCAAGACGGCCGACATGCCGGAATCCGTCCACCTCTGCGACTTTCCGACCGCTGCTGACGCCAAGCGCGACGAGATGCTCGAAGGGCAGATGGCGCTCGTGATGAGCGCGGTGGAGCAGGGCCGCACCCTGCGCGGCGAATACAAGATCAAGAATCGCCAGCCACTCGCCATGATGCACATTGTCTGTGACGATGAAAACATGTTGGCGAACATTCAGGAGCTGGAAGCGTTGGTCTCCGATGAACTCAACGTCCGCGAGGTGATATTCGGCACGGATTCCTCCTCGCTCGCTACCATACAGGCCAAGCCCAACTTCAAACAGCTCGGTCCCAAGCTCGGTCCTCTGATGAAGAAGGCGGTCCCGCTGATCAACAGCCTGTCCGATGAGCAGATCGCGGCAATTTCCTCCGGGGAAACGGTTTCCGTCGAACTGGACGGGCAGACCATCGAGCTGACGGCCGACGATATCGAGGTCGTGCGGAACCCGAATGAAGGCATGGCGGTCAGCGCCGTTGGATCGCTGGTGGTCGGTCTCGATACGCAGCTCAGCGACGACCTGATCACCGAGGGGCTGGCGCGTGAATTTGTCAACAAGATCCAGAGCATGCGCAAGGAGATGGATCTGGAAGTTACCCAGCGCATCCGCATCGGATTCAAGGGGGATGGTGAAATTGGCACGGCAGTTGCGAAATACCGGAAATACATTGAAGCGGAAACCCTTGCCTTGTCTTGTGAAGAGCAGGCTGGCGAGGGTGAAATGGAAACCCAATGGGAATTAAACGGGCACCCCTGTTTGCTGTCCATAAACACCGATTCTTAATTACGGGATATGTAGGTTGACAGGGGTAGGGTCAGATGATAAATACGCAACCCTTTATTTCTAGGGAAGAGCTGAATTTGCACTGGAGAGTTGAAGAAAATGGCTACGAAAAAAACCGCTAAGAAAGCCCCTGCCAAGAAGGCTGCTGCCAAGAAGGCGCCTGCTAAGAAGGCTGCCGCCAAGAAGACTCCTGCCAAGAAAGCGCCTGCCAAGAAGGCGCCTGCCAAAAAGGCCGCTTCGAAAAAGACCCCTTCCAAAAAGGCAGGAGCATCGGCTCCGGTAGCTCGTACGACCGGCGGACCGCTTACCGGCAGCATAGCCAAGAATAAGCATTTCACGAAGACTCAGCTTAAGGAGCAGTTGCGTCGGCTGCTGGAGCTGCGTGAGCGTGTGACAGGCGAAATCATTTCGATCAACCGCGATTCACTCAGTCCCACCGACCCCGATCCGTCGCTTTCCGATCAGGGAACAGATACCTTTGATCGCGAATTTGCGCTCAACCAGCTCAGCAATGAGCAGGATGTCCTCTTTGAAATCGATGAAGCCATCCGCCGCATTGAAAGCGGCATGTACGGCATTTGCGAAATGACCGAAATTCCGATCAATATCGAACGACTGGAAGCGCTTCCCTACGTGCGTTATTCCGTGCAGGCCCAGACCGAGCTGGAAAAAGGCCGCATATCCTATCGTCCGTTCGGTTCCACCATTCACGGCATGTAATCTGCCCGGAGGCGATTCATGCTGGTTCTATTGCTTGGTTTGGTTGTACTGATTTTCGATCAACTGACCAAGCAGGCCGTACGGAGTCACCTCGTCTATAGCGAGTCGCGTCCCATCATCGACGGCTTCTTCAATCTGGTCTATGTCCGCAACGACGGGGCTGCCTGGAATATTCTCAGCGGTCACGGGATCATCCTGATTCTCATATCCGTTTCCGTGTTAGTGTTGCTGTTTATCTACCGCCGTTCGTTTCTTCAGGAGCAGCTTTCGCACAGAATTTTGCTGGGTTTATTGATCGGCGGGATTACCGGAAACCTGGTTGACCGTATCCGTTTCGGGTGGGTGACCGACTTTCTCGACTTTCAGTTTGGCTCCTACCACTATCCCTCGTTCAATGTGGCCGATGCTGCCATCTGCATCGCCATCGGTCTTTACGTTTTAACCAACCTTCTTCAGAAGGATGATGAGAAACAAGCCGGTGACGGGGATGCGGAGAATGCTTAAAACCTCCAGTCCAACGTCCAAAGCCTTCTTTCTGATTGGTGGGACGGCATCGGGTAAGAGTGCCGTAGCGCAAACCATCGCCGAACGCGCAGGGCAACTGATTGTATCCGCCGATTCTATGAATCTCTACCGTGGAATGGACATCGGCACCGCCAAGCCATCCGCTGAAGACCGTGCCAAGGTGGATTATGTCGGTATCGATCTCGCCGGCCCGACCGAAAAGTATAGCGTGGCCGCTTATCTGAATGCCGTAAGGCCGGCCTTTGAATCGGGTCGCGATATCATTGTGGCCGGCGGCACGGGGCTGTATGTCAAATGCCTCACGGAGGGGTTCGACGACGTTCCTCCCGCAAACGAAAAGCTAAGGGCTGAGCTCGAGGCGCTGGATGTTCAGTCGCTGGAGCATCGCGCCAAAGAAAAGGCTCCTGATCTGTACGAAACGCTGACGGAAGATGACCGCCAAAATCCGCGCCGCCTGATTCGCATTCTGGAAAAAGTGTGTGGAGGGTCGCCGTCCGCGGCGTCCATGGACCGCGGGGACGCGGGCCCGCCAAAGAAGAGCTGGAACAGCCACCCTCGGCCAACCCTCGTCGGGTTGCATTGTGAACGCGAAGAACAGCTTCGCCGCATCGGTCAGCGCGTGGATAAAATGTATGCCGACGGCCTGCTGGACGAAGCCCGCGGATTGATCGACCTGGATCTCTCTGCAACGGCGTTGCAGGCGATCGGTTACGCCGAGGCCTTTGCCGTACTCCGCAATGAGATGACCCTGGATGAGGCCAAGGAAAAAACCGTGATCCGTACCCGCCAGTTGGCCAAGCGTCAGATGACGTGGTTCCGTAATCAGCTTCATGTCCAGTGGATCGATACCGCGCAGTTCCCAAGCCTGGAACAACTCGCTGAAGCGGTTAAATGCGAATGGCAAAAGGTCGGCGCCACTCCTATAGTATTCAACTGAATCTTCACCACAGAGGTCATTGGGAGTGAAGAACGACCAATTTTGAGGTGCTCAGAGGAAAGGCTCCATGAACCTCTGTGTCCTCTAGCGCAGCGGGTGGTAAAAGAAATAATGTCCGAACTATTTGAAACACAGAAAAACGAAACCGAGACCGTACTGCTCGTCGGCGTGTTGCTGCGCGGCCAAGAGGAGTGGAAGGTCAAGGATACCATGGACGAGCTGGCGCAACTCACCGAAAGCGCCGGCGCGGAGGTGAAGGGTCGTTTTCTGGTTCGGCAGCCAAAGATCAAGGCCGGACATTACATCGGGACCGGCAAGGCACAGGAAATCTCCGACTGGATTAAGGAAAACCCCGTCTCGATGGTGGTGTTTGACGACGATCTTTCGCCGGCCCAGGGGAGAAATCTGGAAAACATACTCGAAGTGCGCGTGCTTGACCGTACCCAGCTTATTCTCGATATCTTTGCGCAGCGGGCCCAGACCAAAGAGGGGTGCCTGCAGGTCGAGCTGGCGCAGCACCAATATCTTCTACCGCGCCTGCGTCGCATGTGGACGCATCTGGAACGCCAGCAAGGCGGCATCGGCTTGCGCGGACCGGGTGAAACGCAGCTCGAAGTCGACCGCCGTCGCATCGACGAGATGATCGGTACGCTCAAGACCGATCTGGAACTGGTGCGTTCCCGCCGCGCCGAACAGCGCCGTGGCCGCCGCCGCCATGGATGGGCGCTGGTCTCCATTGTCGGGTACACGAATGCAGGAAAATCCACGTTGCTCAATCGCATTTCCGGCGCGGATATCTATGTCGAAAACCAACTGTTCGCTACCCTCGATCCCACGACGCGCCAAGTCGAACTGCCCAACCATGAGCCGATGCTGATGACCGATACGGTGGGTTTTATCCAGAAACTGCCGCACCATCTGATCGAAGCCTTCAAGGCGACGCTCGAAGAGGTCGTCGAGTCGGATTTACTGCTGCATGTGGTCGACGCCTCGCACCCGCAGGCCGAAGCCCAGATCGAAGCCGTGCACAAGGTACTCGATGAAATCGGTGGGCTCGATAAGCCGATGCTTTTCGTATTCAACAAGATCGATGATGAGAAGGGCCAGAACGCCGCGAAGCGGCTTATGCGTCAGTTCCCGCGGTCAGTGGCCGTTTCGGCCCTTACGGGCGAGGGGATCGATCTGCTGTTCGATGAACTGGCCGATTGCCTGAAAGGAGGCAAGGTCACCTTACGACTCTCTATCCCGATGAGCGAAGGAAAGCTGATCGCCTCCCTGCAAAAGAGCGCCTCTATTCTGGAACAGGAATACGAAGGCGCGACCGCGGATTTGCTGGTCCGTGTTTCTCCCCAGCTTGCCGCCCAGTGCCAGCCCTTTGTGGCGGAGGACGTATAGCATGGACAAGCAGAAGATTTTAAAGACCGTGCAGGAGGCGCTTGAAGAGGAGCTGCGGCGCCAGTTGGCGGCACAGGAGATGGCGGCAACCGGGGCAACGCATGTCGAAGCGAAGGCGGAGTCCAAGTGGGACACCTGCGGACTGGAGCAGTCGTATCTGGCACGCGGGCACGCGAAGCTGTTCGAGTCGCTTGCCAGGCAGGTGGAGGAGTTGCGGAGTTTTGTTCCTTCCTGTTTTTCCGGAAAGCCCATCGGTGCGGGGGCGTTGCTGGAGACCGAAGTGGACGGCGAGACCGCCCTGTTTTTCCTGCTTTATTGCGGCGGCGGAACGGAAATTGAGGTCGATGGACGTGAAATCACCGTAATTACACCGGAATCCCCCGTGGGCGCGGCGCTGCTGGGAAAGAGGCAGGGCGATGCCTATTCGTTCCGCGCCGGCATGGTGGGAAAAATCCGTCTGGTAGAATAGGCGGGCAGCGGCTTGCAACGCGGTTTCCGGGATGTAAATAAAGGGCGTATAAAGCTGATAAAACGGAGCTTTACATGCAGTAGGACGGTACGTATAGTTCCGCGCCTCAATTGGATAGAAAGAAAAAAACAAGGAGTCCACACGTGGATCAAGCAGTCAAAGCTGAAGTTAA
>CAXMPN010000125.1:0-5301 GCA_964195195.1 Pontiella sp.
CACAAATGTGGTCTTTCCCTGTTCGCGCAACTCGTGCAGGACATCTACAATGGCCTTTTCCGTAGCGGCATCCACGCCGGAAAAAGGCTCGTCCATAAAATAGACCTTGGCATCCTGCGCCAGTGCGCGAGCCAGGAAAACGCGTTGTTGCTGCCCGCCGGAAAGCTGGGAAATCTGGCGGCGGGCAAACTCCTGCATGCCTACCCGGCTCAGTGCATCCATGGCCTTGTTGTGGTGTTTTTTCCGCACCGGTCGGCACCAGCCCATGCGCCCGTACAGTCCCATCGTCACCACATCCAGCGCAGACACGGGAAAGTCCCAGTCCACCGATTCCCGTTGCGGGACATACCCCACCAGATGCCGCTGCTTTCGGTACGGCTTTCCATAGAGCCTGACCTGTCCCGAAGCCCGCGGCACGAGATCCAGGATGGCCTTGAGCATGGTACTTTTCCCGGCCCCGTTCGGGCCCACCACACCAATCAGCTTTCCGCTTGGCACCTCGAAATCCACATCCCACAGAACCGGCTTTCGGTGGTAGGCCACCGTAAGGTCGTGGACGGACAGCGGGCTTTCGTTATCATGCTGGCGTGCAGGGCCGTTCATGTTAGTGGGTCATCCCGTTTAGTTTGCCCTGCATTCCCTTTTCCGGCGCCTTGCCGCCCAGCGCCCGGGTCACGGTCGTGATGTTGTGGTCGATCATTCCCATGTAGCTGCCCTCGTAGCTGCCCTCCGGCCCCATGGCATCCGAAAACAGGAGCCCGCCAATGATCACCGTGTGCTCCTGCGCCGCCGCACCTTCAATCAACGCCCGCACATTTTTATCCGACACTGAAGTTTCCGTAAATACAGCCCGCACCTGCTGTTTCACCAGCATATCCACCAGCCGGCGGATATCCTGCAACCCCGCTTCCGACTCGGTGGACAAGCCCTGGATGCCGAGCACCTGCAACCCGTATGCCCGCCCGAAATAGTTGAAGGCGTCGTGCGCGGTAATCATGATACGCTGGTTTTCCGGAATGGAGGAAATCGATGCGACGGCATATTCATTCAGGCTTTTGAGTTTCAGCTGATACGCCGAGGCCCGCTCTCGATAGCCCGTTGCATGTGCGGGATCCTGCTCGCTCAATGCCGCCACAACCACATCAACCGCCTTTGACCATGCCGCCACATCCATCCACACATGCGGATCGGAATGGCCCTGGAACTCAGGCGGGGTCAGCAGATATTCCTTGTCCAGCAGTTCCGTCACGGCATAGACCGGTTTGCGCTTGCCTACGGTTTCCAGTGCGGCGCCCATCTTGCCTTCGAGCAGCAGGCCGGAATAAAAAATCACATCGGCAGTCATCAGCTGGTTTATATCGCTTCGGGTTGTCCGGTAAAGATGCGGATCAATCCCTTCGCCAATAATATTCGAACAGACCGCATGCTCCCCGGCCACCACCTTAACGATATCGTTCACCATACCCACCGTGGTAGTGATTTTATACGGGTAGCTTGAAATTTCAGCGTGTACAGCGCTTACCATGCATACTGCTATCGTCGATAGAACGACGCGGAAAATAATCTTCATCTTGTTAACTCCTTTTTTTTTGTTCATGCCACCCGAATATAACGGGTCGCGTTTTCGCCGAGGCGCATTTCTTTTTGATCCACCTTTACAACCAGGTCATTGCTGAACTGCTCGCGAGCCACTACGCTCAATATGGTATTTGGATACAGCCCATGCTCGCCCAGATAACGAAGCAATTCGGGATCGTGATCGCTGCCCTCAACAATCTCCACCGTCGAGCCCGGTTCCACTTCATCCAGACTGCGACTGTTCCGCCGGAAAACCTGTCCGTCCATGGTGGGAATCGGAGCCCCGTGCGGGTCGAATTCCGGATGACCCAACGCCGTCGCCATGCGCGCCTCGAGATCTTCCGAAATATGATGCTCCAGCCGCTCCGCCTCTTCGTGAACCTGGTCCCACGGAACACCCAGTGCTTCGCAAAGATAGAGTTCGATCAAGCGATGGTGGCGCACCACCTCCAAGGCCACCCTGCGGCCACCCGGAGAGAGTCGTGTGCCTGAATAGGGTTTATGCTCCACCAGCGGGTGTTTACCTGAAGAGAGCTTTTTTGCCATGTTCGTGATGGCCGCCGCCGAATGCTTCAGCATCCCTGCCAGCTCGGCATTGCTGACCCAGTCTTTTTCCGAACCCTGGCTCAATTCATAGACCGACTTTAAAAAATTTTCTATTGCGGGCGAAAGCATACCTATCCTTTGCTTGGGGTTAATCGAGGTTTTATTGCGCCTAAACCTATATTTAATCAAGATTAAAAATATTCGAATCGTGACGGCGGAGACGGGATAAATGGATTATGAATGCCTCGGGATTTCCGCCCGAGGGCTCAGTTTGAATCGGAGGAGGACGTGCGATGCCCCCCGTTTTGGATGAGGACTCGTTCGGCTAACGGGACAAACCGATCAACCAGACGCATTTGCTCGTCGGTCATGTTGGTTTGCATGAACTGGCGGACATAGTCGATCGCCTCGCCGGTCGTTTTATCGCTGAAATCCTTCACAATACAAGACGTCATCACGCCGGTACGCCCGACCCCGGCATTGCAGTGCACGGCCACGTTTGCTCCGGCGCGTAGATAGCCCGAAACACGGTCAACCACCTTCGAGAACTGGTGGAGTTCGGGGCTGGTGTAGTCGGCAATGGGGAAGCGGATCGGTTCGATACCGTTCTGTGTGTAGGCTTCGACCACATTGCGCTTGGCCTTTTTCGCCAGCTCCACATCGGTGACGAGCATGACTACGAACCTGATTTGGTTTTGCTTGTAGATTTTCAGCAGCGCATTCCCGGGATCATAAGGGCCGAAGGGCATCGGGCTGACAAACAGCTTTCCCTTCGCATCCAGCGGAATGCGCACACACGTCTTTTCCTTTTTCCCGAATAAAAACATCTACGATCTCCAAAAAACAGTGAGCACCCTATATCCACCGTCGAAAAAAATGAACAGCGAATGATAGTTAATCATCGATCGATGATTCAACCATTGACCATGGCATGCGCGAATCAGGATACGCCAGGTAGGGCGTATGAATATTGAGCTGACCATCATCCAAGTGCCGTTTTCAACGGGTTTAAGCGAGAAGGATCGCTCCACGGATCAGGCTTTGTTGGCGACAAAGGGCTTTTTACGGTTGGGAACGGTAGTGCGGCAAATTTCGCATTTTGTACCGTCGCAACCACGGGCGGTGCAGTACTCTCGTCCGTAGGTGATGAACTGTAGATGCAGCGTTTCCCAAGCTTCCTTCGGATAGAGTTTCTTGAGGTCTTCTTCGGTTTGAACCACATTTTTTCCGGCGGTCAGTTTCCAGCGCTGGGCGAGACGATGAATATGCGTGTCGACCGGGAAGGCCGGAATCTGGAAGGCGTGGATCATCACCACGCTGGCGGTCTTATGTCCAACGCCTGGAAGTTCTTCAAGCTGCTCGAAGGTCTGCGGCACTTCACCATCATATTTTTCAACGAGCATTTCGGAGAGCCGCTTGATGTTTTTCGCCTTGCTGTTGGCCAGCCCGCAGGTCTGGATGCATTCGAGGATTTCCGATACGGAGAGTTTCATCATGGCCAGCGGTGTGGCGGCCTTGGCAAAGAGAGCGGGGGTGACCATATTGACGCGTTTGTCCGTGCATTGCGCCGAGAGCAGTACGGCAATCAGCAGGGTGTAGGCATCGGTATGGTCCAGCGGGATCGGAATCTCAGGATAGAGCTCGTCGAGTCTTCTTGCGATGTATTCGGCACGTTGCTTCTTTGTTTTCATTGCGGTCGTTTTATCTCACACAAAGGCACCAAGCCACTAAGAAGAGCTATTTTAACGAGATTAGCTTTGTGTCTTAGTGACTTACGCGAGCAAGCGAGCGAGTGTGAAAATAGGATTTCTTACTTCACTCCTACGACGTAGGCGACCCATCCCTGGGTGTTTTCGTAGGTTTTGCGGCGGCGGAAGATTTCGTCGGATTCGCCTTCATCGTCGAAGTCGTGCAGATAGACCTCGGCCTTGGAGAAGCCGGCCTCGACGAGAATCTCTTGGAGTTCGGGTAGCGTCCAGAGCCGCCAGTCGTAGGTAAAGGCTTTGTTGATGTTTCCATAGCCCGACACCTTGAAGTGGATGTGGCAGACGGTGTCATGGGTGATGGGATTGTATTCGGCCTGCTCCCAAAGATACTCGAAATCGGAAATCTTCAAACGTTCCGGCGTAGTGAAGCCGGGGATCTCGGGGACATCGTCGTTCTTGGCCGTTACGGATTCGGTGCCGCCATAGATATCCATCACGAAGAGGCCTTCATTGTTCAGTGTCTGAGCGACACGCTTGAAATAGTTGCGGAGTGTAGTGCGCTGCTTGAAGACGCAGAATGAAAAGTTGAGGGCGAAGGCCATATCGACGCTCGGTGTTTCGGCTTTGAGCACGTCGCCGCAGATCAGATGCAGTCGGGTTTTTTGTTCTTCGGAAAGCTTTGAGATATTGTATTTCACGCCCCAGTCGAGCGTGGGCTGGTGGAAGTCGATGCCCCACGCTTTGTGTAGTTTGCTTCGCTTCACCCATTGTGCGGCGAGTTTGGCGGTGCCGCAGAAATCCTCGCGGATGGTCAGCGGTTTTCGTTTCCAGTGTTTGGTATAGATTCGTTTTCCGATGTTGAGATCGGTGTCGACGTTCTGTACCGAGGCTTCGTACAGCCAGTGGAGATCGGGTGGATTTTTCTTTTTCTTGCTCATGGTTCAGATGCATTTGTTGTGGATGGCGCGGAGTCCGGCGATTAGGTTTTCGTTCGCGCACAGCACTGTGTATCCGTTCGGTTCGTTTTTTTTCGGATAAAGCGATAGCACGGCTCCGGCCTGTTCGGCAATGAGGCCGGCGGCGGCAAAGTCCCAGAGATAGATGCCCGTTTCGAAGAAGCCGTCGCCCGATCCGGCGGCGACGTGGCACAGATCAAGTGCTGCCGCGCCGTTGATGCGCAGCTTCTTCGTATTGAGAGCCAGCATGCGGAACATTTCAAAATGCGTTTCGGCGGCCGTTTCAAGATATTTTGAAAGACCGGTGCAGATCAGCGAATCCTGCAGGTGCTGTGTGTCGGAAGCCTTGATCGGTTTGCCATTGAGCTTGGCCGGTTCCTCGATATGCGCGGTGTAGTAGTCGCCAAACTCGGGGGCATACACGCACCCTGCGAGCACCTTCTGGTTGTGGCGTACGGCGATGGAACAGCACCAGTAGGGGAATCCATGGGTATAGTTCATGGTTCCGTCGATGG
>CAXMPN010000126.1:0-5205 GCA_964195195.1 Pontiella sp.
TGTGCTCTTTAGCGTAGCGGGTGGTGCATAAAAACGTTTTTCCTCTCCCCTTTGGGTCGTTGTTGCCATTTCGGCAGCCTCGCTTTGCGGCTCTGCGCAGGCGCAAAAAAGCCCGGTCGAGGACCGGGCCTACAGAACAAATAACCACCAAGCTCTAACACTCTGCGCCGGAGCTCTGCCAGAAGGCGATGACAGCGCCTTGCGGGTCGGCGATGATGACAAAGCTGCCCATGGGTAGATCCACGCGTTCCATCACAATCGAGGCGCCGAGCCCGGCCGCGTTGGCCGCGGTGGCATCGAGATCCTCAACGAGGATGTAGCTGAGCCACATCGGCGGAATGTTTCCTTCGCGGGCGAAATGTAGCCGGCAATCATTTGGTCACCTTGCTTGAACATGGTGTAGGTCATACCGCCGGGCATTTCCATTTCTTCGGTGGTCCAGCCCATCAGGTTGGAATAAAACTCTATGGATGCTGCCTTATCGGAGGTGATGATTTCGTTCCAGCAGATGGTTCCGGGTGTTTGATCTGGTTGTTTATTTGCTTCGCTCATGATGCCTCCTTTTCAATTACGGTTTTAATTGACCGGCATGGTCCTTCCAGCCGGCTTGCCAAACTGCTGGCATCGTACTCAGGGAATCCCGCTTCAGGAATATCTTATTAGCGTAAAATATGCCCCTGGATGAACACCCGTCGACACGGATTATCTCACGCAGAAATAACAGGCCCTAGGCATGAGGCACTAGACGCTTAACGAGGGTAATCTCACACAGAGATAGCAGGGAGAGCAGATGGAAAATAGAATGCTCTTTCTCTGATAACTCCGCTGGCTGTGCGTGATAATACATGCCCAAATACCCGGCCGCCCTGCCCCAAAGTTCAAGTTTTCCCGTCCAATGGCTGATGTTGGCACGGGTTAAGCTCCTTGAGCTACATGGATAAACCGTTATGAAAACAAGCAATACAAAAGCTGAAAACCAATCCCAGGTGGAAGCCTTCCGCCGGATGGATGGCGATGTGCTCGATCTGATAAGCATCTATGCCGCCGACTTCCGGGAAATCATTAGCGAATTCGAACTCTCGCAGAGCAGGGTTCCCAGTGCCGACGACCTGCTCTGGATCGCGAGCCAACACCGGGGACACGATATCACCAAGGCGGCGTGAATGCCTTTCCATTTATCTGGGCCGACGTATGCTGGTCCGCAAATTTCCACGGGGACTGAATCGGCATGAAAAGGAACACAAAGGAAGAAAACCTGGCACAGGCGGAAGCCTTCCGCCGGATGACCGGGAACGAGCTGGAGCTAATCAATCTCTATGCGGCCGATTTCCGCCAGATCATTTCGGATTTCGAGGCCACCTATGGCCGCGTTCCCACGGCCGACGACTTGCTATTGATCGAAAGCATGCGCCGGGGGCACGATATTACAGAAGAGGGTTAGGTTTTAGGCAAAAAGACAATTGGCACTGGGTGTAGCCACGGCTCAACACCGATAGACACTGATTCCTATGTTATTAATTTCCGTGCGGATCCGTGTTCCTCATTGGCGGATCAACTAAAAAAGGTGGCTGATCGGCCGCCCCACCTATTCTAACTCACTCTGCGAGCTTTGTGCCTTTGCGCGAGACATCCCGCTGAATCCTGCGTCGGTGAAACATTCCTGTTGGTCATTATTTAAACCACTCGTACCCTCGTTATTTTCTTTTGGAAAATTATCTGCGCTACGCTTCGGTATCCGTAATTTATCAATCGCTTCGCTCATGGGCGGCCAAACCCAACCCGCAGAGCCTCTTATCCGCTTGACAGAAGCAGTACTTGGACGGACATTTCAGTTGTTCGGCAATGCCACGGCAGGAGGCTTGAAACATGTTCCTCAACAACATCCGGCGGGTTACAGTACTGCTCTTTTTTTTCAGTCTCGCAGGCTGGTCCTCCGGAACGGATACCGAATCGGTAAAGCGGGTTCTCGTCCTCAACTCGTATCACGAAACATACCTATGGACCGACCGGATCATGGCGGGCGTCAAGGCGGTGTTCGAACCGCAGGCCGATGTGGAGCTCTATATTGACTACATGGACACGAAGCGCTCTTCCGACGAAACACACTTTCAACTCCTTCACGACCTGTATGCCCACAAGTACAACCTGATCGAGTTCGATGCCATTATCTCGTCAGACGATCATGCCCTGCATTTTCTACTCGAATCCCGGGATGCTCTTTTTCCGGGCGTTCCCGTTTTCTTTTGCGGAATCAACGATTTCCAGCCCGATCTCATAGCGGGGCACCAGCTGTTCTCGGGGGTGTACGAAAGCTACGACGTTGCCGGAACCTTTGACCTGATGCTGCGCGTTCACCCCCGGACCAAAACGATCGTCACCATCACCGACAACACGGTATCCGGCCATGCATTCCTACGCCGCATCCAGCGCGCCGAGCCGCAGTTTTCGGGGCGCATTCACTTTAAAGACCTGCATGACCTCCCCCCTGAAGAAGTCTCCGCAGCACTGGCCGATCTGCCGCCGGATGCGCTGGTGCTGTGGGCTATCTATATCCGGACGCCTGCCGGCATCAGCATTTCAAGTGCCTCCAGCGTACGCATGGTGGCGGATGCCAGCCCCGTCCCTGTCTACTGTATTTGGGATGTCGTCGGCCAGGGTGTGGTTGGCGGAAAGATCACCAGTCCCAACTTCCAGGGGAAAGCGGTTGCCGAAAGGGCCACCGAATATCTGCGTAGCGGCCACGTGGAAAACCTGTCCGTTTCCGGCAGCCCCATGCTCTATACTTTCGATTACAACGTCATGCGGCGGTTCGGCATTCCCGAAAGCGTTCTTCCGCCAGACCGTCTGATTTTAAACAAACCCTATTCGGTCTACGACGAGTACAAACGCAGCATTTGGGTATCCATCGGAACCCTCATCCTGCTTATCATCATTATTCTGTTTCTGATCCACTACATTCTGCAGCGCAGGCAGGCCGAACGGAAACTGGCTCTTGCGCAGGAGCAGCTGGCGCAAAGCCGTAAAATGGATGCCATCGGCCAACTGGCAGGGGGTGTTGCCCACGATTTCAACAATCTGCTGGCCAGCATTGGCGGTGCCGCCGAAGAGTTGGAACTCAATGCCGCCCCGAACGAACAGAAGCACATCGAAATGATTCTGTCGCTCACCGATCGGGCCGCGCAGCTCACGGCCAAACTCCTCGCCTTCGGCCGCAAGGGCAATGTGGTGCTGGAGCCCACCGACCTTCAGCATACTATCGAAACCGCCATCGATATTCTCAAGGTCTGTCTGAACAAACCCATTGTCATAGAAGCCCGGTTCAAGGCCCCGAATTCGGTCGTCATGGTCGACGAATCCCAGATCACAAATGCATTGCTCAATATGGGAATCAATGCGGAACACGCCATGCCCGACGGCGGCCTTCTCGTTTTCAAAACATCCAATACAACGCTCGATAAGTCGTATTGCGAGACTTCCGGATTCAAGCTGCTCCCGGGGCCGTATTTATGCGTCGAAGTATGCGATAACGGATCCGGAATTAAAGCGGAACTACTGCCGATGATTTTCGAGCCGTTCTTCACCACCCGGGAAGGGGAAAAGGGTACCGGTCTCGGGCTGGCTTCGGTCTATGGTTCGGTGGTCGAACACCAGGGTGCCATCACCGTTCACAGCGTGCCCGGCCAGGGCACCGAGTTCAAGATTCTGCTGCCTCTGACCGAACAACCGGAAGCCGCCAGCGCGGCAGAAACCCACATTGCCGCTGGCAACGGGCAACTCATTCTGGTTGTTGATGACGAACAGATCATTCGCAGCACCACCAGCAAAATACTGACGGGCCTTAACTATCGCGTCATTCTGGCGGCCAACGGAAAAGACGCCGTCGATGTTTTCAAAGAGCGCTCTGCAGAAATCGATCTGGTTGTCATGGATGTCGTGATGCCGGTCATGAGCGGCCGCAAGGCGTTCGAACACATGAGGGAAATCGACGAGCAGCTAAACGTGATTTTCACGTCCGGATTTACCGGAGACGAAGCGATCAGCAAGCTGGCCGCGCACGGCAATATAGCCTTCCTGCGAAAACCCTATCGTCGGGAAGAGTTACATCGGTGCGTCTTATCCATGCTCAACGATTTCGGGGAGTCAGAATGAGAAACCATGTGAGCAATAAGGCTTATCTATTGAAGTGCCTCATGGGTGACTAATCCAGGTTTTCTCCGATGGATTCCGCCATGCCGATGTAGGTGGCGGGGGACATTTCGAGGAGGCGCTGTTTGTCGGCTGCGGGGAGGTCGAGGCTTTCGACAAACTGTTGGATGGTTTCCTTGGTAATCTTATCCTGACCACGGGTGAGGTCTTTGAGCTTTTCGTAGGGCTTCTCGATGCCGGCCTTGCGCATGACGGTCTGAATCGGCTCCGCGAGCACTTCCCAGGCGTTGTCGAGGTCGGATGCGAGCACCTCTTCACGCAGCTTGAGCTTTCCAAATCCCTTCAGCGAGGAGAGATAAGCGATCATGCTGTAGCCGAAGCCGACGCCCATGTTGCGTAGGACGGTGGAGTCGGTGAGATCGCGCTGGAGCCGCGAGATGGGCAGCTTGGCGGAAAGATGCCCGAAGATGGCGTTGGCGAGGCCGAGGTTGCCTTCGGAGTTCTCAAAGTCGATCGGATTGACCTTATGCGGCATCGTGGAGGATCCGACCTCCCCTTTCACGGTCTTCTGGCCGAAGTAGGCCATGGAGATGTAGGTCCAGATGTCGCGATCGAGATCGGTCAGGATGGTATTGAAACGGCTGATGGCATCGAAGAGTTCGGCCATGTAGTCGTGCGGCTCGATCTGCGTAGTGAATAAGTTTTGCTTAAGGCCCAACTTGCTCTCGATGACGCCCTTGGCGAGTGCCGGCCAGTCGATGTCCGGATAGGCGGAAAGGTGTGCGTTGAAGTTGCCGACAGCGCCGTTGAGCTTGCCGAGGATTTCCACCGTTTCTGCCATCTTCATCTGCCGTTCGAGGCGATCGGCGAATACGGCGAGTTCCTTGCCTATGGTGGTGGGCGATGCGGTCTGGCCATGGGTGCGAGCCAGCATCGGCACGGCTTTCCACTGGCGGGCGTAAGCCTTGATCTGATCAATGATCTCCTGCTGATGCGGCAACAGCGCGGCGAGGCCGTCCTTGAGCATGAGGGCGTGCGAGAGGTTGTTGATATCTTCGG
>CAXMPN010000127.1:0-5188 GCA_964195195.1 Pontiella sp.
ATCGGCCACGAAGGCATAGTTGCCTTCCACCGCCAGGCCACGAGCCGATCCGGCAGTTGCATAGGCCCCCACCAGTACGGGATTCTCGGGTTGGGAGAGACTGAGAATCTTCAAGCCATACTGGCCATCGGCCACGTAGGCATATCCATTTGTGACCACCACTTCGTAGGTATCCTGGCAATCACTGTTGAAACCGAGATACTGCAGCTTGGGCAACGTCCCCCAGACGTCGAGCGGATTGAATCCGTATTGGACTTCCCATCCGTCGATCAGACTGTCGTCGTCGGAGTCGGCGTCGTTGGGATCGCACGCATTTTTGTCCCCATCGGCATCCGAAGCGTCGTTCGGATTGAGACCATGCCGTACTTCCCATGTATCCGACATGCCATCCATATCGGCGTCGTTGGCATTGGCAAACATGGCGAAAACATTCAACCGTCCACCGGATACGACCTGGCCATCGAGCATCGCGATATCATCGACGCTTTCCATGGCCAGCTGCTTTGCTTCGGCGGGCGAGACCTGCGGGTTTTCGCTGACCAGCAGTGCCATGGCACCGGCGACATGGGGACAGGCCATCGACGTGCCGTCTAAGCTGTCGGTTCCCCCATCTAAATAGGTGCTTACAATACCAACGCCCGGTGCGGCCAAGTCTACCGAAGTTGCGCCGAAGTTCGAGAAGGTGGCTAGATTATCGCTACTGTCGGTGGCGGCGACAGAAATAATATTGGGGAGATCGTAGCCGGCGGGATATTTCGGAAAGGAGTCGTTATCGGTACCATCGTTGCCCGCGGCGGCCACAAAGATGCACCCCTGATCGTTGGCATAATCGATGGCGTCGTAGGTTGTCTGGCTGAATCCCGATCCGCCGTAGGAGTTGGAAAGCACCTTTGCCCCGTTGCGGGCGGCATAGCGGATGCCGTCGACAATATCCGAATCCAGCAAACCCTGACTGGTTCCCACACGTAGCGGCATGATGCTGGCTTGCCAGCAGACACCGACCACCTGATTCGCGTTGTTTCCGACCGCACCGATGGTTCCAGCGCAGTGCGTTCCGTGGCCGTCGCCATCCTCGGGATCCGTGTCCTCGGTGACAAAGTCCCATCCATTAACATCATCGACGTATCCATTCCCGTCGTTGTCCACCCCATCGCCGGCGATTTCGATGGTGTTGATCCATAGGTTGGCGAGCAGATCGGGATGATCCATGTCCATGCCGGTGTCTATGACCGCCACGACACTATCGCTGCTACCGGTCGTAATATCCCATGCGTCCGGTGCGGAAATGGCGGGCATACCCCATAGGTTTCCGTACAGGGTATCGTTTGGTACGAGGGAAAGATGACGGACATAGTCGGGTTCGGCGTAGGTAATGGATTCGGCGGCTTCCATGAAATAAACCGAGGCCTGCTCGACGGCATCCAGTCCAGGAGCTTCAAGTTGAACGACGAACGTCCGTTCGTCGGACAGCGATCGCAAAATCCGGGCATTGTACCGACTTGCGAGCTGCTCCAGTGTCTCACGCGTGACGCCTTCGCGAAGATTTACCAGAACGTGGTCGGCCACCATTTCAAGGCGGCCCGAGGGTACGAATTTTTTCAGGTCGAGATCCTTATGAAGGGTCTCGACGATGATACGGTAAGGATATTTATCAGCGCGCTTCACGAGACGCCGATTTTCCACATCGCCATTGCCAAGCGGTGTCTGGCGTTCTTCCAGAAGCTCGCTTTGCGCTGTAATGCCGGGCTCGGAGCTTGCCGACGGAGGAACCTGGGTCCTTGCTGCGACCGCAGCCGACGCATTTTCCGCATTCACTCGCTGCATCGCGGTGGTTTGCGCGCCGGGTCCGAACCGGAAGCTTGCCAGTCCGACGGCCAGCACGGCAGCGATAACGATCAACCAACCTATAATTCTCTTTTTCACGATGACTCCCATCCTGTCGCATCCCCGCCGGAGCGGGAGTGCTTACAGCGTTTTAAATTATTGTATCGAAGCGACTTTGTTGTCTTTTGCGGCCTGCTTAGCGGCTTTTTCCGCCTCTTTTTGCAGAGCTTTTTTATGCTCTTCGATACGCTCCAGCTCCTTCTGTCGCATGAATTCCATCATGTCATCCAGCCTGTCGTCTTCGTTGGCTTCGTAGTATTGACGACTTTGGTCGCGCAACATGCGTCCGTTGCGATCCTGAATCACCTGGCGACGTGCCAGCTCGGCATCACCGGGCATCCCGGTTTCGGCATTGATGTCCTGCGTATTGGCCAAGCCGACGGTTACGAATATAATCGTCTCATCCTGGCCGCGGATGGTCTGCTTCCAGGAGAAGAGGCGACCCAGAAACGGAATGCTTCCAAGAACCGGCACCTTGCGTTCTTCTTCTGATTCCGTCACTTCGGTAAGGCCGCCGATGGCTGCGGTCTGACCACTGGCCAGGTTAAACACCGTCTTGATGCTCTTTTCGTCAATGATCGGGTAGGAATTATCTCCGGCGACTTTGCTGCCAAACTTTCGTGTGAGCGCGGGATTGATCGCCACCGTAATATTGCTCGACGTATTGATGGATGGACGCACATCGAGTTTGATGCCGAAATCAAAGAAGGGCCTATCTTCATCGAGACTGAAGACGATATTGTCAATCGCCGCACCGCCCTGCGCGCCTGCGGTCTGCTGGCGTTCCTGCTTGAGGTTGGGTTCCTTACGGATGATCGAGATGTTGGCCATCTCTTCGTTTGCCACGATAATTTTTGGATTGGAAACCACGTTCACCCCTTTGCTCTGTTCCATTGCGCTGAGAATCAGGCGGAATTCATCTGCAGTCAGTACGCTGGTCACCACCTCGGTGCTTCCCTTGGTCGTAATATCCCTGATGGCAGGCGTTACGCCTTCGAGCGTCCAGGGAGCGAGAGGCGAGCCCCCTCTCTGGGTCTCTGTGTAGGATTCGGCCTCTTCGTAGGTATTGCCCGATACATCACGGAGATCGGTTTCCGTGCGCAAATCCGAATTATTACGGACTGAGCTCCGCGTGGTATCGCCCTGCGTTCCCGCGCTATAGGCCTGCAGTACAGACCAGTCGATTCCCAAATCCTTCTGGGCGTCGTCGGTAAGCTCCATGAACTTGGATTCGATGAAGACCTGCTGGCGCACCTTGTCGATGGAAGCGAGCACAGCACGGACCTCGCTCAGGCTCGATTCCGTGCTCTTGACCACGAGCATGTTTCGGGAGGCGAACTCGGACACTTTGGCTTCCGGCGGTAGCAGCCCGCGGATCAGTTCAGCGACATGGGGTACCGTGGCATACTTGAGCGCAAAGGTTTCAACCACCTGCGGCTCGGGAGCACCCACCGGGCGGCGGCGGACACTGAATACGTTCGAGCCGGAAACACGCTGGTAGAGTTCGTAGTTGTAGGTATCGAGAATCGACTGCAGGGCCGGACGCCACTCGACATCCTTCAGGTTGACAGAAATCTGCGCCGCTTCGGTCAGTTCGGGAACGATGATGTTGGCTCCCGAAAGCTGGGCAAACAGATTGATCGCCTCTTCTAGACCTACCCGGTTCAAACGCACCGAGAGAAGATTTTCGTGGCTGGATCCCAGGGAATCGTCATAGGAGCTCATTGCCAGGTCGTCTACGCCATCATCGTCGGTAACTGCGGCCAGATCCATTTCATCGCCGTTCACGGCATTTTCATCGACGGGTTCCACCGATTCCACCACCTCCGGGACCGGGTCAACGGAAGGTCCTTCCTCGGATTCAGGAGCCGGCGACTTTTGATTGACCTGTTCCAGCAGATTCAGCAGATCCTGATCCTCGATCTGCTCCTGGGCATGTACCGTCAGACCGACCAACCAGACCAGAACGAAGGCTCCCAAAAGTTTACTAGTGGCGTGTGTTCTCATTTTCATTTCCCTTTTTTTTCCCTTCATGAAATCCTATCTGGCCGATACCCGGCGCAGTTTTACCGAACTCGGAGGTTCGATGCCATCGACGGCCCATGTGTAGATGGTGCCGCCATGGTTGATTGTCACCGTATCGCCAATACGCTTGATCTGATCGTTAATGACCGCAAAGTATGCATTTTGCGCCCGGTTGCTGACTCCATTGATTACGACCTTCTTCATAGCTTCCTGCCAACTGTTGTCTACTGTGGCGGCACTCTGCTTCGAGTTTTCTGCCGGGATCACGCTCTGGATAACTTTCGGCTTATAGCCCACCGGCCAGAACGGATCACGCTTGAGTACGGCCTCCTGCTTTTGAGCATCATTTGTGCCACCAGCGCCTGCCTGCTGCGCCTGAGCGAAATTCAATAGGCCTGCGAATGCGAATCCCAAGGCCACGGCCAGTATTCGGGTGTTCCATGGTTTTGCGTATGGACTACATTTCATTGATTTCTCCCACCAAGCCGTCAAGGAACGAACTTATCGATGCGTCATCCCGAGAGCTCCCCTTGTTGAGGAGGTCTTCTAGAATCTGCTTACTTTTTCCGGTCGAAACATAGTTGGGTGGCTCTTCGGCAGCAGAACCGGTTGGAGGGCCGACCGGCGATTCCGGCGCAGGGTCTGCCTCGGCTTGGGTTCGCGGCTCTTCGACGGGCGCTGATTGGGTAGCCATGGTTTCCGGCTCAACAACAGGCGGTGATTCTACAATAGGTTCGGATTCGGTCGCTGCATGTTGCAGTTCTTCATCCATCCGTTCAGCCGCCGGATACGCCACGTCAGACAAAATGGCCTGTAATTCCTCATCGGTCGCTGGTTTAGGTGCCGTATCTGCGTTTGACCGATCACCCTGCGACCCTGAATCCATCCCGGACTGCGTTGGCGGAGCGGTTGGTTCGACCTTCAGCTGAGACGTTGCCGTTTCCTCCATCTCGGGACGGGTGGTTGGTGGATAGGGTTCACGCACAGAATCTGGATTGGCGGCGGATGTAAACGGGGTCGCAGCTTGATGCACCGGCCCAGGCTCCTTGAGAGCGGCAACCTCCTCGTCCTGGCTGGATTCAGCTAGCTTCCTTTTCTTGCTTGCCACCGCATCCCCTTTTTTCGATATTTCGCCGAAGTTGAAGGGCCATTGCATGAACAATTGAACATCATGCTCATCTCGGGTTTGCCCTGAGCTAACTTCGACGCCGGAAAAACGCACCAAGGGGTAGTCCTGTTTGAATAGATTCATAAAATACTTCGTATTTTCGTATCCTCC
>CAXMPN010000128.1:0-5162 GCA_964195195.1 Pontiella sp.
GCCATAGGCGCGTCCGCATATCGAGATCCGCACCGGTGAAGCCCATTTCTGCAAAGATGCTTTTTATGAATTTAAACCGCATGGCATAAACCTCTGCGACGACGTCAGCCGCTTGCTGATCATGGTCTGCCCAGGCACGCATCGGAACCTCGTATCGATCAAGGTCATATTCCTCGATCATTTTCATGACATGAAGCATCCGGTCGCAAGGTTGCATATCGATCGGGTGACTCCCTCCATCAATAACCACCTCCGTATATTCATGCTTCCAGTATTCGAGCAAATTATTCAACAAGTCCGGCCGGCCCTTGAAATGCCAATAGAATCCACTGCGCGAGGTTTCCAGCAGTTTAGCCAGCCGATCAATTTTAACGCCGTTGACTCCTTCCGCTTCCAAAACTTCGAGGGCCTTTTCCAACCACTCCGCTTTACTGGTTCGCTTCTGATTCATACGCGGAAATGTACTATAAGCGTCCGGTGTTTGGAAGAAATCGAAATAAAAAAACCGCCTCTCGCTGAAAGGCGGTTTTTCAAGACGTGAGGGCATGAACCTAGCTGAGATAAAAGCCTCCATTCGGGTGTGCCCTCGATCGGCCTTTATAATCGCTTACTTCATATTGTTCTCTTTCTTGAACGCATTGATCATGTCGGCCTGGGCTGCTTCAGCTGGAGCCCACCGTCCGGATTTTATCCATTCGGAGATCGGATCGGGAACCGTTCCGGGAGCCGGCGGGTTCGGTGCCTTGTTCGGGCCGTTGACGGACCATGCCTGATCCGGAGATATCACCATGCGCTCAACAATCTTATCCTTCGTGATGTTCCAAACCATGTTGTCAACCGCTAGCGAAAGCGGTCCGTCGTAGGTTTCTGAAACGCCCCGGAATATGTTGTCATGAGTACCCTGTTCATTGAAGAAATGATATCCAATCGCGTGGCGGGGTTTGATCTCGCTCATCACTTTCCCGAAGGCTTGCGGCGAAGTATGGATCTGCGTACCGACTCCCAGTGCCTGAGCAGGAGATTGACCATAGAACTTCACCAGGTCGGGAGGCGTCAGGAACGTTTCGTGAATGGCCACATCTGCGCCCGTTGCATGCTCAATAAACCACTTATTGGGAAAGGTGTCGCCGCCGATCACGAGCTTCAGGCCGGCATACTCCAGAATAAAACTGACGGGTCCGTCGCCGGCATGGATCGCAGGAATGGAACGGATGGTCACCCCATTCTCTTCATAAACGACGGCATTAATCCCTTTGTAATCAAATTCCTTAACCGTAATTTCTCCGGGCTTCGGACTCAGCACGAAATCCCGCGTTTTGGCATCCCAATTGTACGCCTTAATGAAGTGTTCGATCGCGTAGGCGGTACCCATATCCGGCGTCTGACCGGTTGGTCCCCAAACGCGAAGGGGTTTGGTGCGTCCCGCCGTCCACCCACCGGCCCAAAGCGTCGTCAGATCGCCCCAGTGATCGGTATGGAGATGCGTGAGGAAAACTTTATCAAGAAAGTCATAAGGAATCATAAGTGCCGCAACGTTGACCATTGCGCCGGATCCAACATCGAACAGGAACTTATCCCCGTTACCTACCTCAACCAGCCAGCAGGTAGCGGCCTGATCACGACGAGCTGCGGGCAGTCCCGTTCCACAGGCGATCAATCGGATCTCGTCCTTCGCGAGGCTTTCAGTTCCTGGATAATAGACATAACGATCAGGTGCAGTACCGTTAGGATCTGTGACCACTCCACCAGCCGCGTGGGTGGCGCTGGGATTGTAGATATTCAGACCGATAGCGGCCAATGTTGCCAACAATATTTTTTTCATAATCTCCTCCCTTAGGGTTATTAACTGTTAAAACAACTGAAGTTTAATAAGCATGTACACATCTGTCCAGATAACAGATCATAATAATCGAAAAATATAGTGTTCAATAGCGACACTCAATTAGAAGAGAACACGCAGCCCGGCATAGGGTCCTTAAAAATACCAATCGGCTTCAAAGACGTTGCCAGCATAATCTCTCTCATCTTCTTCCTCCTTTGCTGCACAATGCAGAGTGTATCTTTATCCATCTCCGGCACCGAGCCTCGTCGTTTTAGATACCCTGTCCAGTAAACTGATTATCAAAATTAAAACTGTACCTCAAAGCGGGTTTGAAGAAACAGCAGATCGCCGGGCGTGTCCGATTCCTCAACATCCGCATAACCGCAATCCAGCATGATCCGGTTTCGATCTGTGAAGTAACAGGTCAGCCCGGTACTTACAATGTTCATCACCCCTCCACGGATGTTGTCGTCCGTGAGGTCCAAATGTGATGCTCGTACCGCCCACTCCAGAGCCCCCCAAGTACGATTCCTGAACGAAAATTTCCGGGAGGGGTCGATTCCTTGGAATACACCGATTTTCCGATCATAGCGGCGGGACTCTCCGGTAAGAACCCAACTACCACTGATATAGGCCCCGCCAAACCGAAAGGTATTGCCCGTGTTATCATCCCCGTTCGATTGCATTAGTTCGCTTTGTAAGGAAATCGGGCCCTTGACCCATGCCGCCTCCGCCCCTGCAACAAATGCCCGATCGCCATCAATCACCCCGGTGTCCACTAAATAGGGGGCGAGGTGATTTTGAGGCCGACTACGATACCGGAATCCACTACCAGTCGAAGTCATAGCGCTTCCGCTCAAACCCCAATGCATAAGATGAGGAGATTTGGCTGTTTTATTATCAATCGGAAGATATGTCGCGCGACCAATCAGCCGCGTATTGCTTTGCGAGGCATCTCCGGTATCGGAGCTCGATGCATCCGCATACCATCCCCCGTAAAGTGTCGCCCGATGATTAAACAAGGCATCACCCAGTTGAAGCCCGAATTTATAGCCGGGCGCAAAGGCACTCACAGGAGATGCGGTTTCCATGAAGGTGGTGACCGACGTCGCCTCCAGTGCCTCCAGCGACATGGGAGCCTTGAAGAATCCGACCTTAATACTTCCTGCAAATTTGACATCATGAAACCAGATATACCCGTCGTTGAAGTAGAACTTCCCATCGGTAATGCCAAACTTAATTCCGTAGGTTATCGGACTCAGCAAGAAGGTCTTCCCATAGGTAAACACGCGCAACCGGCGCACCTCAACCCCATTGTCTACCGGCGAAAGATCTCCATCCTGCTCGAAGACAGAGGCGTCAACTTGCATTTTCACTCCGATGCGTCCCGATACACGTTTGTTGTCTGAAAATATTGTAGTTCGGATTTCGCCACCCGCGGGTCTGGTTAGGACAAATTTATAATAGCATCCATTATCGGAATAGAGGTTGATGTGGAACGGAAGTGTCTTGGATTCGATAAAGTGGGAATCCCATGTATTATTGGTGTCTGTAGTGGAAGAATTCATCGCATCCGATTGCGCACCCAAGGTCCATGAGCTGGCGATCAGCAACGCAGTAATGAGCAGACCTCTATTCAAAACAGTCGCATCCATGGATTATTTTCCTCCAACTTCCGAGCTTAACCGCAACGGCAAGACTCTACTGCTTGCTGAAAACAGCGCGCCATTCGTCTGCGGTCATTTGTTCGTGCATTTTATCACGGGCATCCAGAACCTGTTTAGCGAGTTTAAGCTGGCTCGCTACCATCTCATCCGTCACCTCATCAAAATCTTCTGGTGTGGACTCATAATCTGCGTGCGCTTTAACATAGTCATTGAACTGATCGGTGACTTCTTTTTGTATATTTCCCAACTCTTTACTTAGCGCCTTACTGGCCTCAATAATCACGTCTTGCCGCTCTTTATCCTGCACATACTCTTTGACGGGATCTTTCAGATTGGTGAGATAGAACTCGAGACTACCGCCTCCGCCAAATAGAAATAGGTATAGTGCTGTAATTCCAATGATCATGATTCGTCTCCTTAAAATACAAAGTTCACCAGCGCATCATCCTGATCCGCAATCGATTTCCATTCCTCGGCAGAACAGAGTTTTCGCAATTCGAAGTTTCGATCACGAAACGTATTACCCAGAAGCCGAACCTGCTCACCTAACTGGGCATACATTTTTTCGAGTGTTTCACGTTCCGTGGCATAGTCCGCATTGGCGGTCACGATATCGGCTCTGATTTTTTTGATTGAAGCTTCAATTTTATCCAGCTCCGATTCGAACTGGTCCATTACCTTCAGCATCTGAGCCGACCGGGCAGGGTCGGCAATCGATGATTGAATGGCGCTCCGGGTTTCACTGGCTCGCTCTTCGTTGAACCCTGCTTCCGGTGCGGTGGATTTACACCCTGACAAACAAATCAGCAGTGTGGCGATAAGCCCTAAATATACGGTTTTCATGCTCTACTCCTCATTCGTTGTACGATTAAAACGTATCCAGAATCTCCTGCTTCTTCTTTTCGTATTCCGCATCATCGATGAGCCCCTCTTCATTCATTTTGTTGAGTTGATCCATCTTTTCTTCGGGCGAGTGCTGCGTGGACGTTTGAGCCGTCGCAGCGGCCGCCGTTGCCGTCGCGGCTCTGGCATCAGCCTCGGCGGCGTCCGCCCGCGCATCAGCTCCTTCGGCATCATTATACGCCTGATTGGTTTCTGAACGCGCGATGCTGGTTCCCACGATAACATGGCGACGGCGGTGCCGACGATGTACTCCCGCAACCGATCCCGGAGAGGCCGGACGGCCGATCGTGTCAATAAAAAGTGAACACGCACCCCCCTCAGAAGGGAGCTCGCCATCCAGCACGGTAACGTCATAGGTCAGGTTTCCGTCTTTCAGCACAGGATGGCTCAATACCACAATCACGACTTCATCGGTGTCATCGTCTAAAAACGAAAGCGCGGCATTGGGATTGGATAGCTTAAAGCTGTCATCCCCATTGTCCCAGATGTCGACAAATGTTTCGGTAGTCATGTGTCCGGCAATTCGCTCAGGGCGATCCGAAAAGTAAATAGTGGATGCATCCATGCCGTTCAGGATAATTCTACCCTCGTCGACCTTCAACGATGCTGCATTCTGAACAAACAGGTAAGTAACTCCGTCGTCACCCTTTTCCGAGGCCACCCCCACCATCGCAATCATGCTTAGTAAGCCAATAAACGCTGCTTTGTTTAATCCATTCATTATCTCAACCTCCGTTTATAACTTTTAAACCGTGCCCACCAATGATGCC
>CAXMPN010000129.1:0-392 GCA_964195195.1 Pontiella sp.
TGCAGGGGAACGGGTTTCTCTACAAAATGGTCCGCGGCCTGGCAGGCTTCCTCATCCAGGTCGGCATGGGCCGGCTGGAGCCAGAGGCGGTGCAGGACATTTTCGACCACGGGAAACGCACCGCCACCGTACCCACCGCCCAGCCGCACGGACTTTTTCTGTGGAAGGTGTTCTACTAGAATCCGGACAGGACTACTTCTGCATCGTTTCGTTCTGAATCTGTGCCACCAGAGCTTCCAGTCCCACTGCCGTGGCTTTCTGTACTAGTTCTGCATGGGTTTTCTCTGACAGGTTGTCGGTCATCATAGCTGCATCAATAAACATTTGGTGATGCGCGTTGAGCAGGAATGAAAAGACGTTCTGTCCCTCAGCATCCAACACCATACAGTTGA
>CAXMPN010000129.1:402-5137 GCA_964195195.1 Pontiella sp.
TGCATCGACCGCGCGTCATTCCACTTCCCGGCCGATGGTCGCCATGTCATTCTGGAACCAGTCAAACTGGCCGCGGCCTTGCAGCTCGCCGGGATCGATTTTCACTTCGTCCGAAACCGCTATGGTGATCTTCTTTCCGTTGAGGAAAGCAACGACCTGTTGCTGTGATGCTGCGGAATAGCTTGTGTTCGTTGGGGAGCGGATAATCGTCGGGTATACCCGCACGGTCGCCGTCTTCACATCAGCGATAAAGACCGAAGCCAATTCACACTCGGGACGGAATCCCGGCGAGGAGTTTTTCTCTTCGGCCTCATCGGCCGAGAGGGCCAGGGCGAACGAAGCAACCGCCAGTGCAATGATGAAGCGTGTTGACATTTTCATGGTATTTCCACCTTCCACCTCGAGGGAACGCTTTCGGCCATCACGGACACTCGCCCGTAGTTTCGGGCCTCAGATGACGTTTCCACCTGCCAGTGACGATAGAGCGGGCAGGAGGTGCGCACAAGGCCTATTCTGCGCAACCTAAGGTGCTAGCATCCAACGGAACTATCCAATTCCCTCTGGTTCATTTTTCCCGTTTTCCGTATAGTGCTTGCCGAATCTAAGTTCTCAAAGAGACGGAGCACGGAGAGAGTTAAAGGCGGAGGAATAAGCGTGAGAAATTGTTTTCAGGAAGTTCCGGGAGTTCTTCTCCTGGCCGGCGTGATCATGACAGGTACGATCGGTGTCGCCGATTCGACCAGTCCCAGAGAAGCTCAGACGCCCGATTTTGGCCCCAACGTTCACGTCTTCGATCCCTCTATGCCGATGAAGAAGATTCAAAAGACTGTGG
Source organism: Pontiella sp. (assembly GCA_964195195.1). GTDB lineage: Bacteria > Verrucomicrobiota > Kiritimatiellia > Kiritimatiellales > Pontiellaceae > Pontiella. Next base: position 1,235 of record CAXMPN010000129.1, read on the forward strand.
ACAGGGCGTTTGACGACTTGGAACACGCTCAATTCGGCTCCGAGCGTTGCGCCTTTCTCTTCAAGCCCGGCGAATACAACGTCGACGTGAATGTCGGTTTCTATACGGAAGTACTGGGGCTCGGTGAATCGCCCGACGATACACACATCACCGGCGCGGTACGCGCCGAGGCCGACTGGATGAAAGGCAACGCCACGTGTACCTTCTGGCGCAGCTGCGCCGGTCTGGCCGTCACTCCGACGTACACCGACAAGACAACCGAACGCGGTGACAACCGCTGGTCCGTCTCGCAGGCCGCGCCCTTTCGGCGTATGCACATTCGGGGAAACCTGCTCCTGACCGACAACGGCTGGGCCAGCGGCGGCTTCATCGCGGACTCCGTCATTGACGGAACGGTGGATCCGCTCGGGCAGCAGCAATGGTTTTCGCGCAACAGTGACTGGAGAAAGTGGGTAAACCACGGAGGCTCATGGAACCACGTGTTTATGGGAATGGTGAATCCGCCCGAGGGCCGCTGGCCGGATATTGCGAACACCGTGATCGAAAAAACACCACGCATCCGCGAGAAGCCCTTCCTGATGATCGATGAAAAGGGCGACTACTTTGTTTTGGTGCCATCTCCACGGGAAGCGGACAGTCAGGGGGTCAGCTGGACCCGGGGCTCCGTTCCCGGGAAAAAGATTCCGCTTGACCAGTTTTATATCGCGAGGCCCGGCAAGGCCGACGCCGAGAGTATCAATGCTGCCCTGGAGGGAGGCAAGAATCTGCTCCTCACACCGGGGATCTATCCTCTGGACGCGCCGCTGCGCGTAAGCAGGCCCGGCACGATCGTGCTAGGGTTCGGTTATCCCACCCTGGTCCCGATCAACGGAACGCCGGCTTTGGTGATCGCGGATGTCGACGGGGTTCGGGCCGGAGGCTTCCTGATCGACGCCGGCCCCGAGAAGTCGCCCGCCCTGATGATCGTCGGCGAGGAAATAAGCGATGTCCGCCATCTTGAAGATCCGACGTATCTCTATGATGTCTTCTGTCGCGTGGGTGGCGCGAAGCTTGGACAAGCCGCCTGTATGTTAATTATTAACAGTCACGATGTGGTCGGTGACCACTTCTGGCTCTGGCGCGCGGATCACGGCAATGGCGTCGGCTGGGATAAAAACATTAATGAAAATGCCCTGATCGTGAATGGCGATCACGTGACTGTGTACGGATTGTTTGCCGAGCACACGCAGGAATATCAAACACTCTGGAACGGGGAACACGGCCGGACGGTGATGTATCAGTCCGAGTTTCCTTATGATCCGCCTAACCAGAAATCGTGGCAACACGACGGAGTGAATGGCTGGGCTTCCTATCGGGTTCACCCGAACGTGAAGCACCACCAGGCGGACGGATTGGGCTGCTACCTGGTCTTGAATAAAAAAAGTGTCGACTGCGCGACGGCGATCGAAACGCCGGAAGGATCGGGTATTAAATTCACCAACATGGTGACCCTCTGGCTCCGGGGCGGAAGCCTGTCCGACGTCATCAACGACACCGGCGGCGGCCTCGAGAAATCAGGCGCGAAACGCGTGCTTTCGTATCCTTAGCGCATTTCCCGAATGAGATGCCGTAATTTACGAGGAGGGACGACCTCTGTGTCGTCCTATCGGAAGCTGAGGTTCTTTACTGCTCTGCCGCGAGGACGACACAGAGGTCGTCCCTCCATATGACATCTCAAATATTAAATGCTCTAGTGTTCGGTCCGGGGAAACTGGTAGGACGATGCCGTCGGAGTTATCCCTCCGCTGCGGCACTCGCTTTCGACTCCCTTACCCCTTATTTATGCACGGGCTTGCTTGCTGCGTAGCCCGCGCATTTTGTTGGAGTATGCCTTATTGGTTTTCCGCTGTATCTACCGGGGCAACTTTCCCTCGGCGACGTTCCAATTCGGCGCGAATCTCATGGGCTTTTTCCTCGGTGATGGAATAGGTCGCAATGATTCCGAGGGCGATGACCGAAGTGATGATCGGTATACCGACGTCAAACACCCTTAACAGGACCAGGGTCTTCTCCGCTTGTCCGGATCCCAGGGCTACATCAAAACCGGACACTTTAAGCAATATACCGGTCAGCAGTCCTGCCAGGGCCATGCCGACCTTGACCATCCACCAGTAAATAGCACCGAAAACTCCCTCACGGCGCTGGTGGGTTTGCAGTTCGTCATAATCGCATACATCCGAGATCATCGAACCCATCAGGGTAAACAGCGAACCCGTACCAAATGCCACCAATGGCGCTGCAAAAAGCAGCCAATACGGATGGTCCGGATTGTAACCCACCCATTTCATTGCATATCCCACGGTCGACAGGGAGATGGTAATCAGGAAGGTTTTTCGTTTGCCGATATGGGTCGCGATCCAGCCCGTCAACGGGATGACACACAATGTGAAGATCGCGGTCAGCGTCCCGAACCAGCCCATCAGCTTCCCGGCGTCCGAGTTATTACCGCTAAACAGGTAATAAATCATCACATAAAGCGAAAACGACATGCCGAGCTGGAAGCCATTGAAAACGAGGAAGGTGGCTCCGCAAAGCTTGACGAACGGGCTGCACTTAAAGGTGATCCCGATGCCCTTCAAGAATTCGACCAAATTTTCCCATAGCCCTTTTTCGGCTGTTTTGACCGGAGCCAGGGTCTGTCTTTCCCGACAGAAAATCGCCGGAACAATACCGAACAAAGCAATAATGGCTCCAACGGCAATGGCCAGCGTGCGGGCTCCGTGAACCGTGTCCCTGAACAAAGCGCTGGACATGATCGCATAAAACCAGGGAACCCCGAGCCATGCGAGCTGACCGATGGTGTTGGCGAACGCATGCAGTCGTGTCCGCTCATGGTAATCCGGTGTCATTTCATAACCGAAAGCGACGAACGGCGTTGCGTAAACCGTATAGGCCAGAAAGAACAGAATGGACATACCCAAGAAGTACCAGAAATAGCGAATGAAGAAGCTCTGGCTCTTTCTCAATTTGACCGAATGAATGGTAGCGGTTCCTGAACCCTCTAAACCAGTAAGAGACAGTGAGATGCTGTCTATCGCCTGAATATCCAGTTGATTATTTCCGTTTTGATTGCCGGATGTATTGCGCACCAGGTCAGCCAGTTGGAATTTATACAGATTGCCTTTTTCGTCTTCTGATTGATCTACGCTGAGATCTATGACGTAGATTTCACCATCAGCGCCATCAGAAGCGGCTTCCTTGAAAGCGACTTGAAAAGATTGGACATCAGGAAGGTCGACGTTTATTTCAACCTGGGGAAATCCTTCGAGATTGGTGGCAAGGCTTTTACGACTATCCAGAGCCATTAATTCAGGGCCATAGAATACAAACTCGGCTTCTGACTGTTGGTCTGCTTCATAATTGAGAATGGCGCCGCCGGCATCATTATAAACCGTATCCATTTCGTTGGGTGAAATGGTTTGATGTTGTTTGACGGGAGTTTTGGCCACGATATCGACATAACCCGAGGGCAGCTGCCACATCAAGGCGAAGAGAAGTCCCGCCAGTATTGCACCCGCAAAGATAAACGGCCTCCGGCGGCCCCATCGGGTCTGCGTGTTGTCAGAGATATAGCCCAGCAAAGGGTCAGAAATGGCATCAAAGATTCGGGGAATTGCACCAATCAGACCTACCCAGAGCACATCCATGCCGAGTCCGAGATTGAGGATGACCACCATGGCTGGCAGGGCGGCGGCCTGCAGGTTGTTTACCAGCATTCCAACCGAATAGGCCGATTTTTGTTTCAGGGAAATGCGATCTTCCGGGGCAGTTTTGTAATGCTTTACTGCACTCATGGGCGAAACTCCTTTAGTTGCCTTGTAATTGCTGAATATTTAAAAATGGATATCCAACCGCTTTTCAGTG
>CAXMPN010000130.1:0-4879 GCA_964195195.1 Pontiella sp.
AATGGATAGTCGCAGAACGTGGCCTGTTAAATGCTTTATATATTCCAAATTCAAAATGATGAGGTTCTCCTATGAAAGAATGGTCCATACTAGCGGTAGAGATCTCGATGGCGGCGACTGGCATTATGATGATGTGCCTCATGGCTTTCACCGCATTGAATTAAGTGCCTGATTTTCTTGGTTCCAGTGATTGGGAGTCATTTCTCCTCCCTGTCTTCGCAATCACTGGAACTTATTTTTATATTCGCGCGCGCGGTGAATGATCTCCTCTTCCCCCTCAACGTATCCGTTTTCCATCAGGACTCTACCGTCGCAGATGACGGTATCTATGCAGGAACTGTCGGCGCTGTAGACGATATCGTCCACCAGATGGTAACCCGGCATCAGGCGGTGATTCGACAAATCAACCAACATGCAGTCGGCCAGCTTTCCTTCGGAAATTTCCCCGCAGTCCCAACCTAGGGCCTTTGCGCCTTTAACGGTAGCCATGTCGAACACGGCATGGCTGGGAAGCAAGGTTGGATCGTTATGCTGCAGCTTGGCGAGCAGGGACGCCAACTTCATCTCCTCCATCATGTCCAGATTGTTGTTGGAGGAGCACCCATCGGTTCCCAAAAATACCTCCACCCCGCGATCCACCATTTTCCCGTAGGGGAAGCTGCCGGAAGCCAACTTCATGTTCGCTGCCGGATTGTGCACCACCTTAACACCGCGTTCGGCCAGAATACGGATTTCCTCGTTCGTCACGTGTACCACGTGGGCGGCAATAACCTTCGGGCCGAGCAATCCGATTTTGTCGAGCCACTGTACTGGACGGAGTCCGTACAGGGCGAGGCAGTCCTCCACTTCCTTGATGGTTTCCGAAATATGAATATGCAGCAGCAGATTGTTTTCCGCAGCGAAATCACGGGCCCACCGCAGCGATTTTTCAGAAACCGAATAGAGGGCGTGCGGTCCCAGCGCAAATCCGATTCGGTCGGAATACTGCCGCGATTCATAAAAGAGTTCCTTGGTTAAATCACGCTGTTCCTTTGCTTTAGCTTCATCGCTAAAATCGATGAATACCGACGAAAGCATAGCCCGTAACCCCATTTCCTCCACCGCCCGTGCGGTTCCGTGGAAATGCCAGTACATGTCGTTGAAGGCAGTGGTCCCCGACTTAATCATCTCCAGGCAGGCCAGACGGGCCCCGTTATAGATATCCTCCTCGTCCAGCTTGGCTTCAAGCGGCCAGATATAGTTGGTCAACCAGTCGTGCAGTTCCAGATCATCGGCATAGCTACGGAGCAGCGTCATCGCCGCATGGGTGTGCATATTGACAAAGGTCGGAAGGATAGCCTTGCCGCTTCCATCCAGCACCTGTGCACCCCCGACCTCCTGCTTCGGAGCAATCGTCTTGAAGCGATTCGCTTCGATGAGTACATCGGTTTGATTTCCGTCCAGTTCCACGTTTTGAATCAAAATAGCCATAGTGTCCTATCCGTATTTTAATTGTTCTGATCCGATATACAGTCCATCAATATCTGCATTTGGAATCATGGCCAAACAGCGGCACAAATGACATGAAAAAAATAAAATGCCTCGATCGCAGAAAACCGTGACGGAGCGGGCACACCTCCCCTGCGGCAACAGCTTTCGGCAGAACGGGTCAGAGGCGGATTAAGAAGCAGATAGGATGAGGGGAGATTTGACCGGAAAGCCGCGAGGGGCAGAAAAGTGAATTTTTCAGAACTGAGGGCCCTGAGGATGCGGAGGGTGGGTGGATTGGATTCATCCGATGAGACGTGGTGATTTCAGACAGCTGATAACCAACAGTGGTGCGTGGTGATTAGTGCTTAGTGCTTAGAAAGTTTCAAGGATCTGGCAACGCAGAAAATCCATTACTTTTTGATACGCAGTACGCAATACTCGATATGAAACTAATAAGCCCCATGGGCGAAGCAGACGGCCTTAAATGTGCGCGCAATAATGACGATATCAAGCCAGACGGACCAGTTGCGCACATAGTACGGATCCCATTTTTCCATGCCCTCGGTACCCGCCTCGCTGCGGCCGGACACCTGCCACAAACCTGTGATACCCGGCTGCACCTTGTGGCGCAGGAAACGCACCTGCTCCGGCAGGTCGTTGAAATGGTAGGCGGGAAGCGGCCGCGGCCCCACGAGCGACATGGTTCCCCGCAACACGTTGAGTAGCTGAGGAATTTCATCCAGCGAAGTCTTGCGCAGGAAGTTGCCCACCCTCGTTATGCGCGGATCCTTGCGGAGCTTGAAATTAGCCTCCCATTCGGATCGCAAGGCAGGGTCCTTTTTCAGCGCGAGCTGCAGCACCTGCTCGGCATCGTGTACCATGGTGCGGAACTTGGCGGTGCGGAATATTCCTCCGTTGCGCCCGATGCGCGGCTGAAGAAACATGGGGTCATGACGGTCTTCCAACCAGATCATCAGATAGAGAAGAGCCATCAGCGGAATCCAGAGCGGCGCCGTCGTCAGTACCAGGACGAGGTCCATGGTCCGCTTGAACAGGCGTGCAAACGGATTGAGCAGGTTTTTGGTGATCTCCAGTCCAAGAATGCCCTGCAGGTCGCGGGGAACCACCCAGAGCGAGGGGGCCTCCTTCAAGTCCGGAATAAGAATCACGCGCCGGTAGACCTCAAGCGGGCCCTCCAGGGCTTCGATCAACTGGTGCCGTGAGGCTTGCGCCAACGCCATGATGGCCACCGGCGTCCGGTAGGTCGTATTCCTCAGATGGCCCACCACGGAAACCCCGCTGATCACATTCCCCAACGGGGCATCGTTGGTGAAGATCGCCGCGGGAATATATCCCAGCCCCGGCTCCGCACGCAGGGCATCGATCACCAAATCGACTGATTCGCGATCCCCGTAAAGCGAAACAGGTACGCCCCATAGGCCCATACGGATGATGATTCCGCGGGTAAACGCGCGGGCAAATGGAATCAACAGAGCACTGAAAAGATAGGTGGTAACAAAGATGATGCGGCTTCCACCCAGGGATTTTCTCGTGAAAAAAGAGACCAGCAGCAGGGTAACAAACACAATGAACAGCGTGCCCTGTATCTTTCTCAACTCGTCCACCACGCCCAGTCCCCATCCCGGGAGCAGGCGGGCAATCATGGATGCAATGGTCCAGATCGGAACAATCATGAACCCGTACTTAACGGAAAAAGGAATATCGTTAATCCAGAGCAGCAGCAGGTTCGCCAAACACAGCGCCCCTGCAATCACTAACGCATCGGCCAGCGATACCGCCAAAGCATTCATGGCAAACCGGCGGATAAATTTGGGTCGCCGTTCACTCGAATCAATACTGACAATGTCCCGTCTCAACAGCCCTCCGCAAATACTTGGAATACATATGCCTAATACTAGTAATTATTACTAGGAAAATTATGAGTTCAGTCCGACTTACAGGGTTTGTTTGCCTTGGACTTGCCCGGCGATCCATTCGTAGGTCTTTTCCATCCCGGCCCGCAGGGGTTGTTCAGGAGCCCATTGAAGCTTTTCTTTAACCAAACTGTTTTCCGAATTTCGTCCCCGCACGCCCAAAGGCCCCGGGATATTTCGGATTTGGATGGTCTTCCCGGCAATATCGCCCGCCATCAGGGCCAGATCATTGATCGAAATCATTTCATCCGACCCGATATTTACCGGCCCGGAAAAGTCAGACTCCATCAGCTGGCGAACGCCCTCGATACACTCATCAATGTAGAGGAACGAACGGGTCTGCATTCCATCGCCCCAGACCTCAATCTCGCCATCAGCGGCTTCAGCCACCTTGCGGCACATAGCGGCCGGGGCCTTTTCCTTGCCGCCGCACCAGGTACCCTCCGGACCAAAAATATTATGAAACCGCGCAATGTGCACTTCGATACCACAGTTACGCTGATAGGCCATATACAGCCTTTCACTAAACAACTTTTCCCAACCATATTCGGAGTCCGGTTCGGCCGGGTAGGCGAACCCCTCTTTGAGCCCGGGATTGTCGGGATCGGTCTGGATACTCTCGGGATAGATACAGGCCGACGAAGAATAGAAGATCTTTCCGACATTCTTGCGCACGGCTTCATGGACCATATTCAGGTTGCAAAGCGCCGAGTTATGCATCACAGCGGCATCGTGGTCCCCGGTAAAAATATATCCGGCCCCGCCCATATCTGCGGCAAATTGATAGATTTCATCCATATCTTCATCCACGACCGCCTCAACGACACACGGATCGCACAGATCGCCGACCACAAAATCATCCGCGGGCAGTTCACAAAACTCATGCTCTTTGATATCCACGCCGCGAACCCAATACCCATCGGATTTGAGTCGCTTGACCATATGTCCGCCAATAAATCCACCTGCTCCACACACCAAAGCTTTTTTCATAATCTATCGTCCTCGCGTTTCACTTTTCTTATTCACCCATTATATCCAACAAATCCATAAGCCCGCGATCCGCGGCCGCGTTGGTCGGACTGAGAATCGTCCATTCGCCGCCCTCAGCCTCTTGGTTTTTCATTTTATTGGCCTGCAAAGCTGTTTCTTCCTCTGCACTACCCACTCCTAAAGCTGAACCCACGGAGTCTACTGCCTTGAGCCGGATCTCCAGCCACTCAATGTTCTTCTTCGTCGAAGGGGTGCGTTTAATCGATGCAGCGTAATAAAAAATATCCAACGCCTCTTCATACCGACCTGCCTTGCGAAGTTCAACACCCAGATTCCACCAATAAACATCGTTAAAGGGGCGGTAGCGGCACGCTTCGCGGAGAAGTTCCAAGCCGCGGGCTTGGAGCTGGTTTGAAGTTGGCAGTGTGAGCTTGGAAGTTCCTGAAGGGCTGTCAGCTGACGGCCGGTCATTCGCTATGCGCTCT
>CAXMPN010000130.1:4889-5136 GCA_964195195.1 Pontiella sp.
ACTTCCGGATCCTTCTGATTTTGCTCATACGCTTTTTCGTACCAGCTCCGCTCCTGCTCGGCAAACCGGACCTTTTCATCCATCTCCAGCGAATAGTAGCGTTGGCCGAACAACAGGTTTCCCATTCCCTTGTAAGCCCGCCAGTTCTGGGGGTCCAGGCGGATAGCTAACGAATACATCCCAGCAGGTGAAAACTTATCCGCTAATGCCAAATGCGTTGCCGCTTCACTGCTGTCGTATTCCGCCA
>CAXMPN010000131.1:0-5135 GCA_964195195.1 Pontiella sp.
GCAACAGCATACGGGCCAGCGCCAGCTTGAGCGGTACGCGCTGCTTCGCATCGGGAGACAGCGCGATTCCTTTCTTCAAGGCCTCGGCCGCCTTTTCACTGTTTCCCGACTGTTCTTCCAGCGCCGCCAGGTCGATACAGGCATCAATGCGGTAAGCCAACCGGGCATCCCCATCCTTGGCCAACGTCGACAACAGCATTCGCGCTCTTTCAAAATTCTCTTCGGCACCCTCCGTGTAGAGAACATGTGCCAGATGGAGCCGGGCACGCTGTGCAATATTCCGGTCATCCCCTTTCGACAGGATTTCATAGATGGCCATGGCTTCGGGAATGCGCTTCTGCACGATGTAGATATCGGCCAGATCAAACTGGTTGTCGAGGGCGTCGGCGTGGTCGGGATAGGCCTTCGCAAACGCCTCGTAGGCGGACTCCGCCTCGGAAAAGCTACCCGAAAGTTGCTGCACCCGCCCCCTCAGACGCAGCGACACCGGTTCATAGTAGCTTCCAGACAGCGCTTCCTTCTCCGCATCGAGTACCGAAAGGACCTCTTGATAGTGATGCAATTCAAAATAGGCGCGCGCTCGCCAATAAGCGTAACCGGGATCGTCGTCAACTCCCTTCAGCAGGGCGATCATTTCCGAATAACGCTTCTGTCCCCACAACGAGTGGGCAAGCAGGAGCAGCGCATCGCGCTCTTCGGCGTCGCCAGGGCCTTCGCGCAACACTCCGCGCGCCTGTTGCTCAGCCAAGGCATAAAACCCATCGGCCAGCGATGCCTGTATATTCGGAAAGCGTTGGCTGGCCGGATGGGGCACCGATTCCTGCGCGACAGATGCGAGCACGAGGGATGACGAAATGAGTAAAATGGATAGACGGATGTTCCGCATTTGGTTTCCAATGGTTGACGGACATTATTTCGATTGGCCGGGAAATATAAAGCCATTTCTAGCTCCCATTCGCTGGGCCATTAGCATTGCGGCGAGAAATTGGGGGATCCTGATTGATGCAGGCCGCACTGGTTGCCGCACCAACATGCTTTGTGACGAAGCTGCCCACGGATGACGGCATCCGAATAAAGATCCGATTCGGTTCGAGGGCAGACCACGCGGGAGACGCTAGGCGTAACCGAGCTTTTTGAGAATCCAGAAGTTCTTGCGCCAGTTTTTCTCCACCTTGACCCAGAGCTTGAGTTTGAAGCGCACGCCGTACATTTCGTACAGCTCCTTTTCGGCCTGCTCGCGAGCCCACTTGAGCAGACGGCCCTTTTCGCCGATAACGATGCCTTTCTGGGAGTGGCGTTCCACATAGATGGAGGCGTCCACGGTCCACTTCTTTTCCTGTTCGTCGATTTCCTCCACCCAGACGGCAACGGCGTGCGGCAGCTCGTCGTGGAGCCGCTGGAACAGCTTTTCGCGAATAACATCCGCAATATTCAGCTTGCGGGGATAATCGGTCAGGATGTCGTCAGGGAAAAGCTGCGGCCCCTCGGGAACGGTCGTAAACAGCGTATCGAGCAACGCGGCCATGCCATCGCCCTGCAAGGCCGAAACGGACGCCCAGATGGGTTGTTGGGTGCTTTCCTTCTCGGTCTTGATTTCTTCCCAGAGCGTCTTATAGGCCTCGGATTGGTCATAATGGCGATCACTCTTATTCAACGCTATGATACAGGGGATCTCCTCGCGGGCAATGCGACGGAACCAGCCATCGTCCTCCAGCTCGGGTTTGGAGGAGCCGTCGATCACCAGCAGGATCGCATCCACGCCGTGCACTGCAGACCGGGCGGCCTTGTTGAGGTTCTTGCCAAGATCTCCCTGGGCCTTGTGCACCCCGGGGGTATCGAGAAACACGATCTGCCCGCGCGGTTCGGTAAGGATCGCACGGATGAGGTTGCGCGTCGTCTGCACGATATCGCTTACGATGCTGACTTTTTCGCCGAGCAGGTGGTTGACGAGCGTCGATTTGCCCACGTTGGTGCGTCCGACGATCGCCACGATGCCGGCGCGCGCCATATTCTGGTTGTCTTGAGGATCTTGTGTCATGGGCGCGGGTTGTAGCATACACCGCACGACCACCGCAAAGAATATTCGCGACGACGCTTTTCGGCGTTGCGCCGACATGGGGGTTTAATTAAGGTGGTTGCGTTATGACTAGATTCCATCCACTTGTAGTTTTATTGTGCGCAGCAACCGTGCTGGCGCAAACCAACGCCCCCTCCCCAACTGAATCCATATTGATCGACGGCTATGCTGCCAAGGTCAACGACCAGGTGATTACGCGGGGCGAGGTGCACGAGGCCATGGCCCCCCTCTTGCCGGAACTGTATCGCCTCTATCAGGGCGGAGAACTGGATGCCGAACTGGACAAGGCGTTCACGCAGGCGCGAAATGATATGATCGAACGGGCCCTCATCATGGAGGCCTTCAAGGTTAAGGGCGGACAGATCCCCGACCAGTATGTAAACGATGAAATTAAACGGGTGATCAACGACCGTTTCAAGGGGGACGAGGCGCTGTTTGAGCAGGTGCTGTCAGACCAAAAGAAAACGCGGTCGGAATACCAGCAGATGATTCGCGAGCAGATGATTGTCGGCATGATGATCAACGAAGAGGTCTCTCAACGCGCCCGGGTCACACCCGAGCAGATCAGCAACGAATACGATCACCATAAGGAAAACTACTTCATCCCGGAAAAGGTCAAGTACAGCGTTATCGTGCTTAACAAGGGAGAGACGCCGGAAGACCACGTGGTCAAGACGGAAGAGGCTCAAGGAATCCGCGAGAAGCTGATCGAGGGAGCCGATTTCGCAGCAACCGCACAGGAGAATTCCGAAGGGAGCCGTGCAGCCGACGGGGGTGCCTTCCCGTGGATGCAGCCCAAGGATGTCCGGGAGGAATTGCAGGAAACCCTGACTTCGTTGCCGGCAGGCGAAATCAGCGAGCTCATCGATACCGGCACGCAACTCTACCTGGTAAAGGTCGAAGGCCGCCGCCAGGCGGGATATACGCCGTTCGAGGAAGTGCGCGACCAAATCAAGAAGGCCCTTACCGCGCAAGAGCGCGATCGGATGCGCAGCCGCTGGATCGAGCGGTTGAAAAAGGAAAACTACGTCCGAATTTACGAATAATCCCCGGTATAACTACTTAACGAACTAGCGTTATTCTGCTTATGTACATCCAACCTAGGAGACTGCCATGAAAAGAAGTCAACTGTTGCTCACTCTTGCCCTCGTTTCCGTCATCGCCGTAACCGGCTGCAAAACCAAAGTGAAGCGTGTTGGCGTGGACGAGACGATCGACCTTTCCGGCAACTGGAACGATACAGACTCTCAGCTCGTTTCCGCCGAAATGATTTCCGACATTGCCACCCGTCCGTGGGTGGAGGAGTTCACGGCAAAAAACGGAAAGAAGCCCGTCATCATTGTGGGAACCATCCGCAACCTGAGTTCGGAACACATCGAAACGGCAACCTTTGTCAAGGATCTGGAACGCGAGCTGGTCAACAACGGCCGCGTGACCTTCGTCGCTAACAAGCAGGAACGGGGCGAGCTCCGCGAGGAACGCGTTGAACAACAAACCTGGTCCAGCGCCGAGTCCCAGAAGCGGCTCGCCGCCGAAACCGGAGCTGACTATATGCTTCAGGGAGGCATCAAGTCGATCACCGACCAGGAGGGACGGGAGTCCGTCAAGTTCTACCAGGTTGATATGGAACTCATCCACCTTGAGTCGAACGAAAAGGTGTGGATTGGCGACAAGAAGATCAAGAAACTGGTCAAGAAACGTAAATTCAAGCTGTAATAGCGCCTCAACGCCCAGGGGCGCGGACCTACCGGACTCGAGCCCCTGGATACAACATGCCCAAGCGCTTCCCATTCCCTCTGATCGCCCTCGCCCTGCTCCTGTCGGGTTGCGCCATATTGCGAACGGACAAGTCGCATTACGCGGGAACGGACGTCATGCTCGCACAGGCAGACTATCCAGCCGCCATTGCCCGCATTGAATCCGCAAGAAACAAAGCGTACACAGGGAAGGATCGGGCGGTTTTCTACCTCGACATTGGCATGCTCTACCACTGGAACGGGGAATACGAGAAGAGCAATGAATACCTCGCGAAGGCCGAACGCGCCATTGAAGACAACTTTGCCAAGAGCCTCACCCGCTCCGCCTCCTCCCTGATCCTGAACGACAATGTCCTTGAATACGCCGGCGAGGATTACGAGGACATCTACCTGAATGCCTTCAAGGCGCTCAACTATCTGGCCCTGGGACAAAGCGACGCCGCCTTCGTGGAGGTGCGCCGCATCAACAACAAACTCACGCAGCTCTCTAGCAAATATGACAAGGTGGCCCGCAAGCTGAGCGAGGCGGAGGAAGCGCAGCAGCCTTTCCAGCCCGGTAAAAGCTATTTTCAGGAATCGGCACTGGGCCGCTATCTCAGTCTGCTCCTCTACCGCAACGATTACCGGTGGGACGATGTCCGTATCGATCTCGATAAAATAGATCGGGGCTGGAAACTCCAGCCTGATATCTACCCCTTTGCCCAACCCGATTTTTCTTCGGAAAGGGAGCGCATCACCGCCCCGAAGGCCCGGCTGAATGTGATCGCCTTCAGCGGACTTTCTCCCGACAAGCAGGCTTCCACCTTCTACATCCACACCGAGGAAAACCTGATCGTCCTCGCGGGTACTTCCGAAAACTATCTCGGCAAGCAGCGCCTCGATGGTCTGAACGTACTGGCCTGGCCGGATATCGAGGCGGGCTACCACTTCAAGCTCCAGCTGCCTTCGATGCACAGGCGCCCATCCAACGTCACCCGGATTGCGGTGGCGGTTTCCAATGGCCCCCAACAGAACCTCCAGCCACTCGAAAGCCTCGAAAATGCCGCCGTTGAGTCCTTCGGCATCAAGAAGCCGATGATTTATCTGAAGACTGTCACCAGAGCTGTCACCAAAGGACTGGCATCCGAGCATTCAAAAGAAAAAATGACAAAGGATATGGGGGAAGGTACGGCGTTCTTTTCACGCCTCCTGACCGACCTGATGGTGGATCAGACGGAAAATGCGGATCTGAGAATTTCTCGCTTCTTCCCCGCCGAGGCTTCTATCCGTGAGATCCACCTCGAAGAAGGCGTCTACGACAT
>CAXMPN010000132.1:0-5113 GCA_964195195.1 Pontiella sp.
ATCTTGACCCGTAAAATCGGCAAAGCGCGAGGGTCGTAGCTTCTGCTCGAATTCCTTGTCCGGTATAATGATTTCGTTGTTCATTTTGTCAGCGCCATTCGTATGAGGTCTTCCACAGTAGTTTCGGGCTTGAGCTGTTTGGCAACGGACTTAACCATTTTTGCTGCATCGTCGGGTTTGTGGCCAAGGGCACCGAGGGCGAGGGCGGCATCGCGCAGGCGGTGGTCGCCGGGCAGGCCTTCGTCGGCGGCAAAGGCGTCGAGCTGCTCGCCCTGGCTGAACTTGTCGCGCAATTCGACCACAATGCGCTCGGCAGTCTTTTTGCCGATCCCGGAAATGGAGGAGATGCGCTTGATATCGCCGTTGATCAGCGCGCTCGTGAGTTCGCGAACCGGCAGGCCGCTGAGCACGCTGATGGCCAGTTTCGGGCCGATCCCGCTGATGGTCAGCAGGCGACTGAACATTTCGCGTTCGTCTTCGGTACAGAATCCGAAAAGGCGCTGGTCGGCCTCGGTAATATGGTGGTGGGTCAGGATGCGGCAGGTTTCGCCCTCCGGGGGGAGGCGGTCGTAGCTGCTGAGCGGAATGGACACCTCGTAGCCGAGGCCGCCGATGTTCATCACAACGCGACCGAGCTGCTTTTCGTCCAGTTTTCCTTCGAGGAATGTAATCATGGTGGAGCATGTTGCCCGAAGCGGGGGAGGATTTACAGCCCTTTTTATATTTCACGGGATGGCCCCCACTAAATATTCACCACAGAGGAACACAGAGATATTTGCTCAGTAACCTCTGTGTCCTCACAACAGGGGAAAAATCTGCGGTAATCCGTGACACACGAAGTGAGGCTGCCCCAAAGGGGCGGCAGCAAAGCGGCCCATCTGTGGATAAACACTCTTATACGGGAACGCCAATCATTCGAAGAGGTTGGGATTGCTTTTTAGGCGGAAAGCTATATGTTCGCGCCTCATTTTGTATTTGGAGAACCCCATGGCCCAGGAAATCAGGAATATCGCGATCATCGCGCACGTCGACCACGGCAAGACCACGCTGGTGGACGAGATCATCAAGCAGGCGCATCTTTTTCGCGATAACGAGGATATGCAGGTATGCCTGCTCGATAGCAACGACCTCGAGCGCGAACGGGGCATTACAATTCTATCGAAAAACATCAGCGTCAACTACAAGGGCGTGAAGATCAATGTGATCGATACCCCCGGCCATAGCGATTTTGGTGGGCAGGTGGAACGCGTATTGAACCTGGCCGACGGCGTACTGCTGCTGGTCGATGCCGCCGAAGGTCCAATGCCCCAGACTCGCTTCGTACTCGATAAGGCGCTCGAACTGAATCTGAAGCCGCTGGTGATCATCAATAAGATCGATAAGCCGGATGCGCGTCCTGATGTAGTTCACGATCTCGTGTTCGACCTCTTTGTTGAGCTGGAAGCCAACGACGATCAGCTCGATTTCCCGATGCTCTACTGCTCCGGCAAGGAGGGCTGGGCGGACACCGTCCTCGATGGCCCGCGCGATTCGATGCTGCCGCTGATGGATGCTGTGCTGGAACATATTCCGGGGCCGAAGATCAACGAAGGCCCCGTCCAGATGCAGGTGACCTCGATCGACTACAATGATTATGTCGGCCGTATCGGCGTGGGCCGCGTCTACCGCGGTACGCTCAATACCAAGCAACCGCTGATGCACATTCGCCGCAATGGCGATAAGGAACAGGCGCGCATCAAGCAACTGTTCACCTTCGAGGGACTGGGTCGTAGTGAAGTGGAAGAAATCCCGTGCGGCGATCTCTGCGCCATTGTCGGCATTCCCGATATCGACATCGGCGACTGCATCACCGATTTTGAAACACCGGAACTGCTGCCGCCGATCAGCATCGATGAACCGACACTCTCCATGACCTTCAGCGTCAACGACTCCCCCTTCTATGGGCAGGACGGCCAGTTTGTGACCAGTCGCCACCTGCGCGAACGCCTGCTGAAGGAAACCGAACGCGACGTGGCGTTGCGCGTCGAGGAAACCAGCGGCGATGCGTTCCGCGTCAGTGGGCGCGGGGTACTGCACCTTTCCATCCTGATCGAAACCATGCGCCGCGAAGGCTTCGAAATGTCCGTGGCCCAGCCTCAGGTGATCTTTAAGGAAAAGCACGGCAAGAAAGAGGAACCGATCGAAATTCTCCATGTCGATGTGCCCAATGAATATGCCGGTAAAATTATCGAGGTGGCAGGAACCCGCAAGGGCGAGATGGTCGATATGGAGCAGCACGGCCTGCGTAAAACCATCCGGTTCCAGATTCCCACGCGCGGCCTGATCGGGCTCCGCTCGAAGATGCTCACCTCCTCCGCCGGCGAAGCCATTGTGACGCACCGCTTCCTGCACTATGAACCCTTCAAGGGTGCCATCCAGCAGCGCCTCAACGGGGTATTGATTTCGCAGGGCAAAGGGGCGGCGGTTGCATTTGCCATCGACGGCCTGCAGCAACGCGGCATCTTTTTCGTCAATCCCGGCGAGGAATGCTACGAAGGCATGGTGGTTGCCGAGCACTGCCTCGACAAGGATCTGGTGGTAAACATGCAGAAGGCCAAACAACTTACCAACGTCCGCGCCTCCGGTACCGATCGCGCCATGAAGATTGCACCGGCGCAGGTGAAGAGTCTTGAAGAGGCGCTGGAATACATTGCCCAAGACGAGTTGGTCGAGATCACGCCGCAAAATATTCGCATGCGGAAAAAAATGCTCACGGAAAATGAGCGCAAGCGTGCCGGTCGACAGAAGTCCAACGCCTAGGCCATGTTAGAGTTATATATAGGCGCGGATTTTTAATTGCTTTTTGAAAGCCGCTCTATATGGTCGCTCACGAGTCACTCAAATAGGATTCTATGGATCGTCGCGGGCGTCAAGGGATGCCCTGCAAGCCGAATGAGTCGGGACAGGCATGGAGCGGTGGGTGGCATTGAGAGATAGTAGAATGGAAAAAAGACTGTATGTGGGAAACCTTTCCTACAGTAGCACCGAAGATTCGCTTGAAACGCTGTTCGCGCAAGCCGGAACCGTGGTCAAGTGCGAGCTGATGCTCGATAAGTTCACCAGTCGCTCCCGCGGATTTGCCTTTGTTGAAATGGGCACCCACGAAGAAGCGGAAAAGGCCGTTGAAATGTTCAACGACCAGGATCTGGATGGACGCAACCTGCGCGTGAATATCGCTCGTCCCCGTGAAGAGCGCCCCCCCCGTCAAGAAGGCGGATATGGCGGCGGCGGCGGTGGCGGTGGCGGATACGGCGGTGGCGGCGGTGGCCGTGGCGGCGGTGGTGGCGGTGGCCGTGATCGCTACTAGGCGTTAACCTGCTTTATTTGAAACCCGTGCCTTGCGCGGGTTTTTTTTATGTCGCAGGAGCGGCATTCCCGGCAGTATAGATTCCCTTATCGGCATGGAAAAATACCGTCATATAATCTGGGATTGGAACGGAACGTTGTGGGACGACACGTGGCTGTGCGTGGAAATCAACAACCACATGCTCCAACGCCGGGGCCTGCCTGAAATTTCCGTCGATACCTATCGGGATACGCTCTGCTTTCCGGTTTTGGACTACTATTGCCAGCTCGGATTCAACTACGAAAACGATCCCTACGACCGGCTGGCGGAAGAATTCATCGAGGAATACGAGCATCGCCGGTTCGAATGCGCCCTTCAGGAGGGAGCCCGCGAGCTGATCGAAACGCTGCATGAGCGGGAGATTCCGCAGGCGGTATTGTCCGCCTACCAGCATGACACTCTGCTGGAGGCCGTAGACTACTTTGGCCTGACGCCGTTCTTCAACGATATCATCGGACTGGACGACATCTATGCGGCCGGTAAGGTTGAAAACGGGAAGCAATATATCGCCGGCCTCGATCTTGCATCTTCCGATGTCCTTTTTATCGGCGACACGGTCCATGACTTTGAGGTGGCACAGGCGATGGAGGTGCATTGCGTTCTCGTATCCGGCGGCCATAACAGCCGCCCGAGATTGGAGACATGCAACGTTCCTGTTCTTGATACGTTGCTGGATGTGAGGCGACATATGGGTCTATTTGATGGATGAACGTGTAGATGGCTTATGAATAGCGAAAATGCCGTGAATAAAGAAGTAACTCAGTCGCAGGAGGTGCCCCGGCCGATCAGGCAGTCGACGTTTCTTAAGGATGTTCTGATCTGTTCTCTGGGAGCCTACGGTGGGCCCGAGGCGCATATGGGGGTTTTTATCGATCAGATGGTGGTCAAGCGCGGCTATTTATCCGAGGAGGAACTGGTTGAGCTACTGGCACTCTGCAGCATCCTGCCGGGACCAACCAGCACCCAGACGATTGTGGCGATCGGATATAAAGCCGGGGGACCCTTACTGGCCTGGTTCACCATGCTGGTTTGGGCGGCACCGGTTCTGTTGGTCATGACGTTGCTGTCGTTTCTTTACGGGGTGTTATCCGCGCACCAGATTTCATCCGATTTTCTCCGGTTTATCGGGCCGATGGCCGTCGGTTTCATTATTCTTGCCGCCTATCGAATCGGGCGGAAGGTGGTTAACGATAAATTGACGGCCGCATTGATGATCGCCGGGGCCGTGACGACGTATTTTGTGCGGTCTCCGTGGATTTTCCCGCTGGTGCTGCTGATCGGCGGATCGGTCAGTATTGCAGCCTCCCGGGAAACCGACATCTGGACCCGGACCCGGATTAACCCGCCATGGCGTTATCTCATCGTTTTTGTCCTCATCGCCCTGGGATCAGCAGGTATCGTGCTAAGTGCGGACTATAAGCTTGTTACGCTGTTTGAGAGCTTCTATCGGTATGGCTATC
This sequence comes from Pontiella sp., assembly GCA_964195195.1. GTDB lineage: Bacteria > Verrucomicrobiota > Kiritimatiellia > Kiritimatiellales > Pontiellaceae > Pontiella. The sequence goes on from CAXMPN010000132.1 coordinate 4,846, forward strand.
TGGTGTTCGGCGGCGGTCAGGTGGTGGTGCCGGTGATGTATAGCGAACTGGTTGAACTCAGGCAGTATATGACGGATGCGGAGTTCCTGACCGGTTATGGGCTGGTGCAGGGTCTGCCCGGGCCGATGTTCAGTTTTGCGGCCTACGCCGGTGGCATGGCCGCCCGAGGCGGATCGGCGGCGGTTCAGGTGCTGGGAGCCATGGCAGGTGGTATCGGGATTTTCCTGCCGGGATTGTTGCTGATCTATTTTATCTATCCCGCATGGGA
>CAXMPN010000133.1:0-5045 GCA_964195195.1 Pontiella sp.
GGAGCATGATGACTTCAATTCCGATAACGATCGGCACAAGATCATGTAGATGCATGGCATAGGAATTGAAAAGCTCCTCCCCGAACAGGAACAGCACATTTCCACCCATGTGGGGAATAAGAAACAGTAAAAACATAACCAACCCGGAAGTCGCCAACAGCAACTTCTGGCCGATCGAAGATAATATCGTGCGTTTCGTGCTCATGCGTATTACTTCCTCATAATTAACGAGCTACAAACCCCTGACTCAAAACATTCCTATCCCACTATAAAGGGAATACTCCCACTCTATGAGCTCTACTCAGAAAGATAAGCCGCTGAGTAAAACCAAAAACCTGCATCAGTGAAATACAAATCTGTGCATAAAACCCTCTAAAATACATTGGTGTTTTCTTATGGATATTTTACTACCCATATTCATTGCAGGGTTCAAACCTCGGTGCTACCTTTCCTCGCGATTGGAAATTACTTAACGCTCATTCAGGAGGAAAAAATGGCTAGAAAAAAAATCGCGTTGGTTGGTGCCGGACAAATTGGTGGAACCATGGCCTTGCTCGCAGCCCAAAAGGAACTGGGCGATGTAGTTACCATTGATATTGCAGAAGGTGTCCCGCAAGGCAAGAGCCTGGACATTACCCACGGCGCAAGCATTATCCCCTCTTCCAGCAATCTGACCGGCTCCAACGACTATGCCGCCATGAAAGATGCTGATGTGGTCATCGTTACCGCCGGCCTTCCCCGTAAACCCGGCATGAGCCGCGATGATCTGCTTGAAGTTAACTGCGGTATTGTCAAAAGCGTTGGTGAAAACATCAAGAAGCAGGCCCCTAACGCTTTCGTCATCGTGGTTACCAACCCGCTCGACGCCATGGTGTATTGTATGCAGAAAGTAACCGGCTTCCCCGCGGAGCGCGTTTGCGGCATGGCCGGCGTCCTCGACAGCTCCCGCTTCTCCTCGCTGATTGCCCTTGAGCTCGGCGTTTCCGCCGAAGACGTTACGGCCATGGTGATGGGCGGACACGGCGACACGATGGTTCCACTGATCCGCTATGCAACGGCAGGCGGCGTTCCGGTTACCCAGCTGCTGGACATGGACACCCTCAACGCGATCGCGGCTCGCACCGCTAAAGCCGGCGGAGAAATTGTTGGTCTGCTGAAAACCGGTTCTGCGTACTATAGCCCCGGCATCTCAGCCATTAAAATGGCCGAAGCCTATATTAAGGATAAGAAGAGCATCCTGACCTGTGCCGCATTGCTGGATGGTGAATACGGTGTGAACGGTCTCTATGCCGGTGTTCCGGTTGTGATTGGAGCAGGCGGTGTAGAAAAGATCATCGAAGTTGAACTCGATGAAATCGAAAAAGCCGCATTTGATGTTTCCATTGATGCCGTTAAAGAACTTACCGCGTGGGTTGAAACCAACTTTTCGGCGTAGTTTCTGAATTCAGCCATGCCCGGCTGAGGGCATGGCTTTTTTAAACGACAAAACCCTTTATAAGGGTGTACGCACATGGAAGCATTTCATCATCTCCTCATTGATCAGCCTCTCATTGCCCTGTTTGCCGTCATAGCTACGGGTCTTCTTTTAGGCAACGTCAAAATAAAAGGTTTGAATCTCGGGAGTTCCGGGGTTTTGTTTACCGCTTTGCTTGCAGGCCACCTGGGTTATAAAATTCCTGCCGGCGTGGGAACATTGGGCCTCGTGCTCTTCGTCTATTGTGTGGGGATCGGCGCGGGTCACCGCTTCTTTGCTTCCTTTGCCCGTGAAGGGGCCAACCTCGCAAAACTGGCCGTTCTGATTGTGGGACTTGGCGGAGTAGTAACCTTCGGAGCGGCAAAGCTGCTCGGCCTTCCTCCTGGTTTGGCCACCGGTATTTTTGCAGGAGCCCTCACCAGTACACCCGCACTCGCCGCCGCAACAGAAGGTCTGATTGCTTCGGGCGGATCCGAGGCCGTCAGTATCGGCTACGGAATTGCCTACCCCTTCGGCGTAATCGGCGTGGTTCTTTTTGTACAGGTCCTTCCCCGTATCCTCAAACTGGACCTGGAATCCATCGATGCAGAACATGCGGCTAAGGGTACGGACGACCGCGTGGAAAATGTACTCGTCGAAGTAACCAACCCCAATCTGTTTGGTAAACAGATATCCGAATCCGGAGTCACCCGCTTCAACGCCTGCCAGATCTCCCGTATTTTCGAAGACGACCGGCTGGTACCGCTTAAATACGACGATGTTTTTGCAACGGGACAGATTCTGTTGCTCGTGGGCCGCACCTCCGAAATGAATATCGCAGTCGATCTCATCGGAAAACGCAGCGACCGCAATGTCGTGCGCGATACAGACAACGAACGGCAGGAACTGATGGTAACCTCTTCGGCCATGGCCGGGCGTACACTTGGCGACATCGCCCCACTCAGAAACCACGGCGTCGTGGTTACACGAATCAACCGGCTGGGCCTGACTTTTGTGCCCAACGCCGACACCATTATCGAATACCGCGATAAGCTCACTTGCGTTGCGCGCCTCGAAGACATCAAAATGTTTTCCAGCGCGATCGGACACCGCAGCAGCGCCGTAGATGCAACGGATCTGTTATCCCTCTCGGCCGGCCTCACGCTCGGTATCATTGTCGGGCTTCTGCCGATCGGCCTGCCCGGCGCCACCCCGGTAACCCTCGGTCTTGCCGGCGGCCCCTTGCTGGTTGCTTTGATCCTCGGGCACTTCGGTAAAGTCGGACCCATCGTCGGCTTCATCCCCCGCCCGACCCGCCTGCTGCTGCAGGAACTCGGCCTCGTCTTCTTTCTGGCCAATGCCGGGGTGCGCGGCGGGGGCATGCTCGTCGCAACCCTGCAGGAACATGGCTTCGCCCTCTTCGGAATGGGTATTTGCGTTTCCGCCCTGCCTTTGATCGTGGCATGGCCCATTGCCACCAAGTTCTTCAAAATGAATGCACTCCAGGCCCTCGGCGGTATTTGCGGAGGTATGACCTCCACGCCAGCCCTCGGTGCCATCACCGCCAAAACAGATTCCACCATCCCGGTGGTCAGCTATGTTTCGGCCTATCCGGTCGCCCTCATCATCATGATCGTGATTTCCAAGATCCTGATCCAGCTTATCGGTGCTGGCTAATCCTGCTGTTTCTGTTTCTATGGCAGTATGAAAAGGGGCCATAAACTGGAACTAGGGCTGGTCCTCGCGGCAACCTGTGGTGCCGCGTTGTTTCGTGGCCGTTTTCCCCAGCAGATCCAATCGGGATATTTCATTCTCGCGCTCGGGTTGCTGTTCCTGTTCCAAACCCTCGTTCGCGACATCGTCTTATTGACTGCACTCCGACGAATACCTAGGGCCATTCTGCCCTCCGCCCAATGCATCTGCCTCGAATCGGCCATCGGGTTCATTCCCGTCATCGCGGCCGGCTCGCTTCTATGGAGCGGCCTGAGCCGACCCATCATTTTGCCTTGCACACTCTGGCCGATCACAATTGCCGCCGTGCTATTGCTTGGTTTCTGGCTGAAGGACTATGTCGTTGAATGGAACCCGTGGCGCATCCGCCGCGATCCGGATCATGTCAACATGCTGTTTAGCTGGGAACGGAAGAGGCACAACCCCTGACTTGATAGCAGGCGGGCTCACTTACTCAGAAAAAGACCCCTACGAAAACCATTCGTATACCTTTGAAAAAGTGCGTGCCAAATACGGATGAAGTAGTACCCTAGCGAACATACTGCGTTGTAAAACGCGAAAGAAGGCTATGTACAGCGGTGCCCAAAATGACACCACCGCTCGTTGCGCAACGTGCGGCCGGAAGACCAGGAATCCCCCGAAGACTCCAACCGGCGTTGTTTTGAATGCGGCAACCAGACCGACGAATTCGGCAATAAATTTTGATATATATCGGGACGGGTTAAGAATTAATGAAAAGTAGCTCTGCTGAGATTATCGCCCATCGAGGTGCATCGGACGATGCACCGGAGAATACGCTGGAGTCCTTTCAGCTGGGGCTGGATCAGGGAGCCGATGCCATTGAGTGCGATGTGCGGGTTTCCCGTGATGGCGAGTTGGTCGCTATCCATGACCCCACACTTCAGCGCGTGGCCCAGGTGAAGGGCACCGTCGCGGAAATGTCGCGGGCTGAACTCAACGCGCTCGACGTCGGGCGTTGGAAATCGCCTAGCTGGCGAGGCGCGCGGATTCCCGCGCTGGCGGATGTTATGGATTTAACGCCGGCTGACCGCCGGATTTTCATCGAGATCAAGGTCGGCCTGACCGCCCTCCCTCCATTAAAGAAGGTTTTAGCGGCATCCACTCTTCCCCTGTCGCAGGTTGTAGTCATGGAGTTTGATTTGGACACGGTGATCGCGTTGAGAAGCGCCTTCCCCGATCTCGAGGTGCTGTGGCTGAACGATTTCCCTTTGCTGAGTCCGCCATGGAAAAGAAGACGCGCCCTTAAAAACAATCTGGATATCGCGCAACGCCATGGTTTCGACGGAGTCAACATTCAGAATATTCCGCAGCTAAATACCGAGGCTCTTCAATCCTGCCGTAATCACGGCCTGAACTGCTATTGCTGGACTGTGGATGAGTCAGATCGTGCGGCCCAACTGTTCAAAGACGGAATCAACGGGATCGCGACCAACCGCCCCGGCTGGATGCGCGAACAACTGGATTTTCCGGAATGAAAAAGGTGATTATAGGCATTCATGGATTGGGGAACAAACCCGATGCAACGTTGCTCCAGGACTGGTGGCTGAATGCCATGCATGAAGGGTTGGAACGGATTGGAAAGCCCCGTGAAAATATCCCGTTCAAAATGGTCTACTGGGCCGACGTTTCCTTTTCCGAGCCGCTGGACCCCGAGATCACCGATTCCGAAGACCCGCTGTTCCTGAAAGAACCCCATGCGGCAGGCCAGACCGCTCCACCCGCTCGCAAGGGTCGGCAGCTGCGTATGCATGTATTGAACTTCATCGAAAAAAATATAGACCGGTTATTCCTGAATAAAAACCTGACCGAAAAGTTTCCCGGGGCCAGCGCGAAGATCATT
>CAXMPN010000134.1:0-4975 GCA_964195195.1 Pontiella sp.
AATAGAGCATTTAGCAAAAAAGTAATCGTTTCCAAGCATTCGCGCTCGCTTCGCGCCAACCTTGCAAGCGGTGTGAAATGGCTAGGTCTCGTCACTTTAGTTTCGCTTGTGACCCACCAGGGCCTCCGAGCCGCGGCAGCCAGGGAGTGGACGGATGAGAAAGGGCGCAAAGTCATTGCGACGTTCGAGGGAATCAAGGAAGGCAAAGTCAGCCTGGGAATGAAAAACGGCAAAGTGCTTCCCTTTCAACTCAAGTCACTCAGCAAAGCCGACCAGCAATGGGTGCAGAAGATCACGTCCGAGGCCGCCAAAGTTGTCAGTAAAAAGGCCGATCCAGCCCCAATCCCTGATCCCGCGCCAGCCCTTGAAAGATCCAATGAAAGCCCGTTTGTGGTCCACCCCAAGATGGATGTCCTGCTCGATGTGTATTGTTATTCCTGCCACGATGAAGACAAGCAGAAAGGGGACATCCGACTCGACCAACTCGGAAACCTCAGCCAGGACGCCCGACTCGATCTTCTCAACAAAATGCAGGAGCAAATCTTTTTCGAGGAAATGCCGCCGAAGAAGAAAAAGTCCCAGCCGACCTCGGTCGAGCGCAAGCAAATGGCCGACTGGATTTCCGGTGAGTTAAAAAAGCACACGGCGTCCAAGCTGGAGGACAAACTCAGAATGCCATCCTACGGCAACTACGTCGATCATGACAAATTGTTCTCCGGTAAAAACAAAGGTCTCAAAGGATTCACGCCAGACAGACGCTGGCTGATTAGCGAGTTTATTTTCGACGCCAAATTCAATAATCTACTGAACCATCGACCTAACAAGTCAATCGATGGAAAGAGGCAATCAGTCATCGGAGATAACAACAGGCGCGTCAACCTGACCAATCCCTTTCTTTTACCGACAAACACGGGCGTACGTTATTACGATACCACAACGCTGAATGGCGGGCACCTGCTGACGATGCTCACCAATGCTAAAAATGCGGCAACTTACATGGTTTACCTGACCCGTCGAGACGCTGGCTATCTACGAACTCTCACTGACATCATGAAGCAAGAGTGGCAACACGAGAAGGTTGTCGCCTCACGTCAGGATTTACTCAAAAAATATATCGAACCCATACTCGGCGACATCTATACGAAAGGCAAACACAGCTCCCTATTGCCGAAATTCGTGGCAGTGAAGATCGAGCCAAAAAAACAACCAGTCGATGGCAAGCCGATCAAAAAATCGCCCTTCCACGCAGCCCAACCCGGGAATGCGGAGCTTGTGACCATCTTCCGCTCCATGCGCCGTCATAAAAAATCGGGAGACAGCGACCAGCAACTCATCCGCAAGTGTGAGCAAGAATGGTTTAAATTTGGACACAACGAACGAAAAATCAAAGCCCGTATCACTTTCCTGAACGGCTACATGGAGGAACTGCGCAACCAATACAATCAGCACAATTACGAAAAAAAGCACAAACCTTTTGTCTATAAACCGGCTTCCGACAGCGAGATGGAAAAAATCAATTCGACCATTCTCAAACAACGTCAAAAAGGTGACACCTATGACCTGATCATCGATAAATGCGTCGCCGCCTGGGAAAAGGAATTCAAGCAAGAACGCGAACAAGCCGGACTCGCCGGCCCCCAAGCCGTCACCAACCTCGTCAAGGATCTGTTCCTCAAAATCCTCGAACGCGAACCGACAACCAAGGAGAGTGGGGAATACACCAAGCTGACCCAAACCTACATGGACAACCTCGGCAACCTGCCAGCCATCAACAAACTCATCCAGACGCTGATCCTACGCTCCGAGTTCGTCTACCGCTCCGAGTTCGGCCAAGGGCAGGCGGATGCCAATGGCAGAAAGATGCTTTCCCCGCGAGATGCCAGCTACGCACTCGCCTATGCTCTCACCGACAGCAGCCCGGACAAAGAGCTCGCCGAAGCCGCCAAGAATGGCAAGCTCAACACCCGGGAAGATTACAAACGTGAGGTCTCGCGCTTACTCAAAAATAGGGATCAGTATTATGTGATTGATGAGTCTGTGCAACGTCTCCAAGACACAGCGAGTATCACCAAGCTGCCTATCAGGACACTAAGGTTCTTCAGAGAATTTTTCGGCTATCAAAAGATGCTTCCCATCTTTAAGGACAATAAGCGCTTTGGTGGTAATTATGATAACTCAAAAGGTCGCTTAGTCGGCGAGGCGGATCGCCTTGTGGATCATATACTAGAGAATGACAAGAACGTCATTGAGACACTCTTAAACACTGAGGACTTCTACGTTTATCACACTGGAGATAACGAGGCGATGACGGTTGCCACTAAACGCCTCCGCAAGATCTACGACTATTTCAAAGACAAAGATTGGCAGGATTTTGAAATGGAAGACCTGATGAAGCACAAGAAATTTCTTGATGAGGTCAAACTCAAAATGGTTGAGCTTGATGCCCCAGTTCATAAAAAACGTGACCGTATCCAGATTTTTAAACGCCATATGACAAGCTTCACGCTGAGGTTTGATAAAGGGCAAAAAGCTGCAGCACCATACGCCGCTTTTTCTTCCCACGGTGTGCATAATGCCTCCACCCGGACGGGACTAAAGTTCCGGGCAGAAGAAGTTACCAAGTTCTTCAATATCCGCTTGGACGACTGGGACTACCCGGCGGTGCAGCCCGCTAAGGTGGCCCACCGCAAAGGCATGCTGACACACCCCGCCTGGCTCATTGCCCATTCTCAGAACACGGAGACCGATCCGGTGATTCGCGGCAAGTGGATACGCGAGAAACTGCTCGCAGGCACCGTGCCGGACGTGCCGATCACCGTCGATGCCGTGATTCCTGAAGACCATCACAAAACTTTGCGGATGCGCCTCGTCGACGTGACCGAAAAGCAGGAATGCTGGAAGTGCCACGAACGGATGAACCCACTAGGCTACGCCTTTGAAATGTATGACGATTTCGGACGCTACCGGGAAAATGAGTCGCTGGAACATCCGGATAACCTAACTAAGAAGGGGCCGGAGAAAGCCGCAGCACACGTCGATTTAAGAGACACCTATAAAACCCTGCCGGTGAATCCCAAAGGCCACCTCTCCGGAACCGGTGACAAAAGACTGGACGGCGACGTCAAGGATGCCATCGATTTGGTCGGTCGTCTGGCGAAGTCAGAGCGAGTGCGCCAGTCCGTCATTCGTTATGCCTTCCGTTACTATATGGGCCGCAATGAAGTCCTATCCGACTCAAAAACCCTCATTGACGCCGACCAAGCGTACGTAGAGAGTGGTGGCAGCTTTGATGCAGTCATCGTCTCACTCCTCACTTCCGATTCATTCATCTACCGCAAAGCCCAATAAAATAAGTTATGACTACAAGAAGACATTTTTTCAAAACCTCGGCTATGGGTGCTGGAGCCATGGCTCTCACGCCATCATTCAACAATCTCTTTGCGGCATCAGGTAACAGTGACGGCCCGCGACGTTTTATCTTTATTAGAAAATCAAACGGCATTCGCCCAAACGAGCTGGCACTACCGACATTCTCTGCCGAGGAAAAGGCACTGGATGACAAAAAACAACCATTGGAGCTGGATCTGGACAAACACGAGCTACCTTCCTGGATGCAAGCTCTAGAAGGCCATAAGGCAAACTTGAGCATTCTTCAGGGGCTTTCCTGTAAAATGAGCGAAAACGGCCACTGGTCCTATTCCTCAGTGATGGGAGCCTACAAATCAGGCAGAAATTCACTCAGTGGCATCAAGCGCGCGACCATTGATTTTGAACTCGCCAAGCTGACCCCGTCGCCATTCGGACACGTCGAGCTTTCACTAACAGGAAACTACAGCACTTTCAGAAGCGGTATTGTATCCGGCTTCTCGGCCCCTGCGCCGCACCAGAGGAACTACTGCTACGCAGACCCGCAAACAGCCTACAACGAATTGTTCAAATCCGTCACTAACCCCGACGCTGTCGACTCTGACAATGCGATGTTGAAGTTCTTGCAAAGAGAAGAAACCGTCAAATCCAGTGTGCTTCAAGGTTATGAAAAACTCAAACTCAGCAACCACATCAGCTCGATTGAATCAATCCAGGCACGTAACAAAAAACTGGAAAAAATGTCGGGCTCGATCTCCAAGTACCTTCCAAAAATTGACCTAATCCATGCTGATGGTGGGCCGAATGCCAGCACTCCTGAGAAGCAGGAAGCCATGACCGAGATCCTCATCTCTGCGCTGGTTACCGGTCTCACAAACGTCGTGACCTACACCATCGATGAACTATCCACACCGATCAAGGGAATGCCCGGTAACGAGGGCGATCACATTTCGCTTCACGAACTGGGACACAACGGCGGCTATAGCGGAGTTTCTGCTGAAAAGATCAGGGAGAAAGTCCGTGTCGGCCACATTAAGCAAGTGGCTCGCATCGTCGAACGCCTCAAAGAAGTGCCCGAGGGCAATGGCAGCATGTTTGATAACACCGTGATCATGTACTTCCCCGAAAACGGTGAAGGACATCACAGCCACGGCACCGAGTCCCCATTTGTTGTGATGGCTGGAGACAATTGCAAACTCGATATGATGGGGCGCTACATCCGCCTGCCGTACCATGCCACCGAAGGTCACAAAACCATCGGCAATTGGTACACCACCCTACTTAATGCCTACGGCAACCCGATCGAACACTACGGTGACTTTGATCTAGATATGTCCCGTAAAAAACTCCATCAAGCTGGGGCGATTAAACAATTGATCAGAGCATGACTAATACGACACGATAAACATTATCGTGAGTCTAAATCTGCGATAAAATTTACAGCTCCGATTGGCAAGTGCCTCCGGGGCTTTTTCGTTTTTGAGTGACTCGCTAGCCCGATGGGCTTCCGCAGCTCAGCCCCAGGTTGCCTGCACAGAAGGCTACCTGGGGATATAGATTGATTCTTGAGCCCAACGCTGAAGGCGTTGTGGAGGGGTGATGATTCCTC
>CAXMPN010000135.1:0-4908 GCA_964195195.1 Pontiella sp.
TCTCCAAGGAAGTGCAGGAGATCATATTCAACGAATTTACCCAAGCCGACGGATCGCATACACGGGAATATGGAGGAACGGGCCTTGGGCTGGCTATTTCCAAGAAAATGGTGGAACAGATGGGCGGCCGACTCTGTGTTTCGAGCGAGCCGGACAAAGGGGCTGAATTCAGCTTCAGGCTGACCGTAAACATGGAGGATGGTGGACGGGATCCGCAACGAGGCGATCAGGCGGAGAGGCAGCAGGAAGATTTCGACCATTACATCCTTGTGGTAGAGGACAACAAGCTCAACCAACGGGTGCTGGTCAAAATGCTCGAAAAAATGGGTTGCCAGGTGGACGTGGCCGATAACGGCCGCGATGCACTCTCCCAGATGAAATTAACCCGTCCGACTGAGGAGCGGCCGCGGTACGATATTGTTTTCATGGATATCCAAATGCCGGTGCTCGACGGGCTGCGGGCGACCTCCATGATCCGGGCACAGGAAGGCGAAGAGACCCATGTGCCGATCATTGCCATCACCGCGCACGCCATGAAAGGTGATCGCGAACATTTTCTGGAGCAGGGGATGGACGGCTATCTTTCAAAGCCGGTTGGCAGGGAAGATCTGTGCGCAGTGCTCAGGCAATATTGACGGATCCGAGGACGTGAGATTAAGCCATACTTCAACTTCGCCCCGATGGGTGCCGTTGATGCCTTTGCGTGCCACTATATCATGGAGGAACCTGTGCCGGTGAAAAAGCTGGTAACATTTGACCTGATTGCTATTTTAGTCCCGTGAATCCTATCAATCATTTTGAGCTGAACCGCCCGGTTCACCTTGCACGGCGCGATAGCTCATTCGAGAAAGCGGTTGCGTTGATATCGAGCCAGCAACCCGCCTTCGGCGGAGTACTGGATGTAGACAACTACGAGGAAGTCCTGTTTCTGCTGCGAACCGCCCGACAGCACGCCTGCTTTGCTATCCGGAATGCCGGCAGAAACAGCCATGACGAACAGTTCAGTCTTTTTGTCAATCTGTTGGCCGGCAACATCAAGGCCGTACTCTCCATGATCAATCTCAAGGGGATGGTGGAAAGCACCAAGGGATCTTCATTCAGCTTCCTCGGAGTCAACGAGGCGTCGGCAGGTCTCCAGGCTGAGGAATATCAGCGCCGGGCCAGCGACATTGTCCGCTCCATGCAGAATACCCTGCGGTTGGCCGAAGAGCCCTTTACAAACCTCAAGGCCGAGAACCGAGCCTCGTTCTCCGAAGAAGAGACTCTTCGGTATGACAAGGCACGGGGACATTTCGAGCAACTCGAAGAGCAGGGGTACTTCCGCAAGGGCGCTTCACGTGTCCGGAAATTCATGCAGTTTTTTGACCGGGCCCCTCCGGCGGCGGATGCCACCATCAATCCCGGCTAAACTTGCGGTCGAGTTCGTTGAAACTTGTATAGATCAGAGTCGGCCGTCCCCGCGGGGAGGTATAGGGCATGTCCGTTTTGGCTAGATCGGAAACCAACTTTTGAATAGCCGTTTCCGACAGCTGATCCTTGGTACGAACCGCGGTCTGGCAGGCCGCCTGCGCGATCCGTTCCTGCACCAGCTCCCTGGACCCGCGTTGCTTTCCCGCTTTCTCGAGTTCACGGGCGATTTCAACGAGCAGTGATTCGGCAGGCCCGTCCTGCACATAGACCGGCAGTGCGTCGATAATAAATGTGTCGCCGCCAAACTCCGAAACGCCAAAGCCCAGCTCCTGCAGAATCTCGAGATGGCCACGAACGATCATGGCATCCGCCGGAAGCAAATCAATGGTTTCAGGAGCGAGCAGGCCCTGCTTCTGCATGGTATGGGCCCGCGCTGCCCGCATGAACTTTTCAAAGAGGACGCGTTCGTGCGCCGCCCGCGGTTCCATCAGTACGTAGCCATCTTCGGTTTCCAACACGACATAGTTTTCCCCTATCTGCCCGATGATCCTGCACCAGCCCCAAGGCGACTGCGTTGCAGTCGCCGAGGTTTTAGGCTCCGGGCTTTGGACGGTGGGAGTGTTCGCTGCAGGCATCCCCTGCCCGGGATTGGATATCCGCTGTTCAACCAACGCGGGCCGCACCAGCAGTTCTTCCATCTGCTTTTGGGTTTCGAAGGCGGGTCGCACCGGTTTCGGGGTCGGTAGCACGATCGGCTCGGTGTCTTGAAACTGCACCTGTCCACTTTCCTTCGGTATGGCCAGCGCCTTGCTCATGGCGGCCACGATGGCATCGCGCAGTGCGTTGGGCTGCCGGAAGCGCACCTCTTTCTTGGTCGGGTGCACATTAACGTCAACCAGCGAAGCGTCCAGTTCGATAAAAAGAAATACGGCAGGGTAGCGCCCTTTTGCGATCATGGCGTGGTAGGCCTCGTTGAGCGCGTGGTATACCACCGGTGCGGCGGCGGGCCGACCGTTGACAAAAATATACTGGTCCTGCCGGTCCTTTCGTCCGGTCTGCGGCAGACCGGCGTATCCCGTGATCGTATAGTCGGATTCCGTATGGTCGATCGGCAGTAGCTGTTCGAAGAATCCGTGGCCGTATAACTCGGATACACGGTCCTCCATCGTTCCCGACCTCGGCAGGTTATAAATCATGCGTTCATCCACCTTCAGGCTCATGCCGATGGAAGGGTGTGCGAGGGCATGGACGAGGAAAAGCTGCCGGATGTGCGAAAGTTCGGTTTGCTCGGCCCGCAGGAACTTGCGTCGGGCCGGCACATTGAAGAACAGGTTACGGATTTCGATGCGTGTACCGATCGGACAGCCTATATCTTCGACACTGAGCATCTTGCCGCCCGCGATCTGGATCTCCGTTCCGGCCAGGGCCTCTGCAGGGCGGGTAATCAGCGTGAATCGGGCCACCGACGAAATGGCCGCCAATGCTTCGCCGCGGAAGCCAAGGGTATGAATATTTTCGATATCGGCCTCCGTACGGATCTTGCTGGTGGCGTGTCGTTCGATGCTGAGCAGTGCCTGGTCGCGATCCATTCCGCATCCACTGTCTGTGACGGCGATCAGTTGCCGGCCGCCGCGAACCACCTCCACCTCCACCTGGAGCGCTCCTGCATCGAGTGCGTTCTCGAAGAGTTCCTTCATCACCGAGGCCGGCCGTTCAACCACCTCACCGGCGGCAATCTTGTTGATTACCTGGTCGGGCAGCAGCTGGATGACGGGTTTATTTTGCATTCGGCGCAATGTAGCAGAACGGAGCGCCGGCTGCCGATTTTAGATTTCCGAAAATCGGTAATCCCTAAAAGCTGTCCGTGATGACGACCTCTCCTATGGGGAATGTGTCTTCGCTGGTGTGGACTTCTCCGACGCCTTTCCCGATGGTGACGAACATGCAGACGGCATGATCTTCGGGAAGGTTGATGAGGTCGCCGACGGCGTCGTCGTCAAATCCGTCCAGAGGACAGGCGTCGTAACCCATGGACTGGGCCACGAGCACGAGGGTTTGGGCGGCGATGCCGCAGGAGCGCATGACTTCGTCGCGCTGCATCCGGTCGAGGCCACTGAAACAAGATCGCATGGCGGGCACCATGAACTCCCGAGGGGATTCAGGGGGGGGGTGCCAGCAATGCGGGGGATCTTCTTCCCATGCTTTGAGGTCGGTACAAAGAATGATGAGCATCGATGCATCGGTAACCTGTTTCTGGCCCCAAGACGCCTCGCGGATCCATTTGCGCTGTTCCGGGTCATCCACCACGACAAAGTGCCAGTTCTTGATCTTAAATGATTTCAAAGAGAGTAACGCCGTGGAGAGCAGTTTTTCACGCGTCTTCTTGGTCATTTTATGGTTGGGATCGAAGTGCTTTATGGTGCACCCGTTTTGAATCACGGCATCGTCATTCATGGTCATCTCCCTTCAAGAACAGGAGCATAGGAGATTGACGGATCGAGGGGAAGGGATTGTTCCGTATTATTTGCTGACAGCGCTGGCTGAAACCCATAATACTGAGGAAATTCGCAGCATGAAGAAGGCAGAAGTGCGAAGCCAAACCAAAATGCTAATTTTGCTGCAGCAGTTCGAACCCGAAACGTTAATGAACTATGAGGAGATTGAATTCCTTCAGCCCGAAATCTTCGACCTGCCGATCAACCTGAGCCTGGACCAACGCCGGAAACTGATTCGCCTTGAGGCCGATTTGATCATCAATGAAGTCAAGCTGGAGCGCGATATCGAGTTGGTATTGCTGGATCTCGAAGCCATTTTCACGGCTGATACCATCGATCCTGCAAAGGTCGATAAGCAAGTAATGAAACTTGCAGATCTTGCCGCCGGTGCGATCGATAACCGGGTCGACTTCTTCATTGAATCCAAGGATGTTCTCACCCTCGATCAGAAGCGCATGCTATCCTATTTAATAGGTCTCGATTAGCATCTGTCGGCATGACAATTTGAACCGGGCGGGGAATTTCCCCGCCTTTTTCATTTCCAAACATCGAAAGATTAGGCGAATAATACGGCCCGTTTTATAAACCAAGGGGAATGAGCTATGCTGGATATCCGTTTTATTCGCGAAAATGCTGACGCCGTGAAGGCCGCCATGGCCAACCGCAATGCCGAAATCGACCTCGATGCCTTGCTGGCGCTCGATAGCCGCCGCCGGGCCATCGTTGCCGAGGCCGAGGAATTGAAGGCCGAGCGTAACCGCATCTCCAAGAGCATCGGCCAGATGATCAAGGAAGGGAAGGATCCGGAGGCGATCAAGGCGCAGGTACGCGAAATGGGCGACCAAATCTCCGCGTTTGACGACGAGCTGCGCGACACCGATGCACAACTGCGGAACCAGCTTCTCTTCCTTCCCAACATGCCTTCCGCTACCACGCCGGTCGGCAAGGACGAAACCGCTAATCCGGTCGTTCGCGTCTTTGGCGAAAAGAAGACGTTCGCTTT
>CAXMPN010000136.1:0-4868 GCA_964195195.1 Pontiella sp.
ACCATCATCAACGCGCGCATGGACGAGATATTTACACTGGTGAAGGAGCGGATCGACCGGCAATGTCCCAATGTTCCGCTCAGTGCCGGCGTCGTGCTGGCGGGCGGAGGTTCGTTTCTCAATGGCGCTCGCGATTTGGGCCAGAAGGTTTTCAACGTACCTTGCGTACATGGCAAGCCCTTCGGCGTCCAAGGCCTGTCCACGGCCAAGGAGGCGCCGCTCTATGCCTGTCACGTCGGTGCCATCCGGTATGCCGCGTCTTTGCGCAAGGTGGAGGAAAAACCCTCGTTCAGGCATCGGCTGGTGAAAGCCCTTTGGGGAGGTTCCAATGAGTAATTCGACGATAGAACCGCCTGTCGTGTCTGCTCCCCGGATACTGGTCATGGGGGTGGGAGGTAGCGGTGTGCGTGCCGTGGAAGGCATGTGTCGCCTGAATTCCAATATTGAGGCCGTGGCCGTCGACACCGACACCAAAGTGCTCGAGGCGCTCGACATGGAGCGCATTATCCACGTGGGTGCATCCGTAACTCGCAGCTTAAGCGCGGGTGGGGATGTGGAACTGGGTCGCCAGTCGATCGAGAAGGATTCGTCCGGTATTCGCAAGCAGCTTCGGCATGTTGATCTGCTGGTGCTGGTGGTTGGGCTGGGTGGGGGAACCGGATCGGGGGCGGTGCCCGTAATCACGCGTATCGCGCGCGAAGCCGGATCGCTGGTGCTCGCCATGGTGGCCATGCCTTTTGCATTCGAGGGCAAGAAGATCGCTACGGTTGCGGAGGAGTCGCTGAAGCGCATTCGCACCCACGCCGATGCCATCATCCGCATACCGAATGAGCGTCTGATTGATCGCGCCGACGCCGATCTTCCCGTGGAGCAGGCCTTCGCACGCAGCCATCAGGTGATGATGGATGGAATTTTTTCCTTATGGCGGCTGCTTTCACAGAACGGGCTCTGCGGTCTGGATTTCGCCTGTATCCATACCATGCTTCGCAACTGCGATGGATTTTGCCATTGTGCTGTGGTTGAAGGTTCCGGCAAGAGCCGTTCCGAGAAAGTGGTGGATGCGCTGCTCAATCATCCACTGTTAGGGAAGGGCAAGCTATTGGAGAGTGCGGCAGGCGTTGTTGTGGGGTTGACGGGGGGGCATGACCTTAAGCTGAGTGAGATCGAATCGGTCATGAAGCGCATCCAGGAGCACCTGCCTGAGGATATATGGATGAACTTCGGCGTGGTGGTCGATCCGGAATTCGAAGGCCGCCTGTCGGCGATCGTATTGGCGGCCGAACAGTGGAAGGAACCGTTGGTCGACAGCGCAGGGCGGCAAATGGGCTTCCGTTTCAATGCCCGGTTCGGGCAGGAACAAGGCGAACTTCCACTCGAAACAGTGGGCAAGGGAGCGTTTGCATACGTCGATCCGACGATTCTGAACAATCAGGACCTCGATGTCCCCACCTATATCCGGCGCGACATCAAGCTGCCGCGGTAGCGCAGGCTCCTACCGCATATAAACGTTGGTAGCGCGTTCGATTCCGATCGTTGTATCGGGCCGTGTCCTGGAAAAACGCGTATCTCGTTAGGCAACTGCTTTAGCTTGTTAAGCGATTCCTTGAGTTGGCGGGGGTTTCCTCCCGGCAGGTCCGTCCGCACGATCCTTTGAAAAGCGTGTCGCCGGCAATGAGAATATTGCTCTCCGGAAAGAGCAGGCAGCAGGAGCCGGGCGTGTGCCCCGGCGTATCCATGCGCCGGAAATACAGGTTGCCCAAGTGCCAGTCTTGGGTGCTTTCCAGTGGTAGGAAGCTGTCAGTATCCGGCTTTTTTGGTACGGAATAGTGGGGCTCCATCTGATTGAGGGAACTAAATGCCCATTCCCAGTCGATGCTGTGCATGGCGATGGGAGCGGGACGCAAGGTATGCATCGTGGCAAGCGCGCTGATGTGATCGGCATGGCCATGGGTGCAGACATACGCTGCAACCTCCAGTTCGTGTTCCTCCAACGACTGAAGAATCAGCCCTTCGTCATGACCGGGATCAAAGACCAACGCTTGCCGGGTTTCGTTCCAGACGATGTAGCAGTTTTCCTGAAGGGGCCGGTGGGAATTGCTGTGAGTGTCATCGGCTATTCACCAGCGGGCAGTGCCTGACGCGTGTACGCACAGTTTATGACCATGTTGCCCTTTAACTGCCCGCTGTTATTTCCGACTGGCTGGATGTTCAAGGTGCGGACATCGTAGCGGACTCCTTGCTGCTGGAGGTCGGTCAGAAAGCCAACCAAAGCATCCAGTGTGGCCTGCCATGTGCAATTGATTCCGAGTTCAAAAAGGTTGCCGGTCGGTTTCTCACCGTAGGGCTGGCTTCTTGTGATTTTCAGGCCGTGATTATTGGAGATTTCCTTGATGGTCTTCATGATTTGGGGCGACACGGAACGCTGGTCATCGTCGAAGACGCGCAAGTCCTGCTGGAGAACCTCGAGTTCGCCCATCCAGTTGTCCTGCATCTTAATGGCGTTTTGGTGCAGGCTTATCTGCTGCCGGAGATTTTCGATCTGTGTTTTCTTCGACTTCCACTTCTCCGTCTTACTGTCGACCACATACCATGTCGTCCCTGCCAGCACACACGCCAGCGTAACAACTCCAAGCATCATTTCGCGTTGGGTAATTTTCATTGATCGTCCTCCCCGGATGGCAGCGTGAGCGATGCGGAAAAGACGGAACGCTGGACCCCGCGGGTGTTTCTGGTGTTGACCGATTGATCCTTCAAATGCGCATAAAGCGGGGAGTCAGTGAGCGAATTGAAAAAGTCGTAGACGGCGTCATCGGATTCGGCCGAACCGCGAAACGACACGCCTTTGCCTTGGTTGTAGTTGAACGATGCGAACTCGATGTCGCCCGGCGGAAGCAGGTTGGTGACTTCCCGAAGGCATTCAAGTGCGGAGTTGGACCGGTCGGTGTAGATCTTGATGGCTTTTAGTTTTTCCCGGTTTTCGAAGGCCTTGGCTGCGGCGGGTGCGATGGCATCGGCGCGCTTCTGGATTCGCTTGAGTTTGATGCTCCGTGTCTGGTAGGTGACGGTGAAAACCAGCACGAATAGCAGCCATACGGCCACTATGGCCGCTGAAATAAGCGTGAATTTTTTTTTCAGACGCTCGTTCTTCTTATATTCGATCCATTCGCGCGGGATCAGTTCGATGCGGTTGTCGGTATGGAGTGCTCTTGCAATAATGCCGCTGGAAAGCGTGGGGAGGGTTGCCAGATCGTTGCACTGAATGGTCAATCCGGATTTCTCCTTCAGATGATCGCGGACGTCGGGAGGGAGGTTATACAGACTCCAGATGGCGATAGCGGACGGGGTGGGCAGGTCGTGTTCGGTATCCAGGGTGGTGAGGGTATATCCGATCTCGTGAGCGAGTTCATCGACGATGCCTTCGTCGCTTATTTTTGCATGCAGCGATCGGAATGATACCGGCAGACCCTCCGAAAGGAACACGAGCGCAAAGTCGACTTCATCGTCGATGATCAGTATTTCGCACCCGGTTCCGTCAATATGGCCTTCGTTCTCAAGGAGATGGAGCCAGCCCAGTACCCGGGCATCCATGCTGTGGATATAGAGGCCTTTCTGTTGAAAAATGTCACCGATGTCATCGATGCAGTCACGCTTGACTGCCACCATCAGGACCAGGGCGCTGTCCTCCGCCTGCTTGAGGATCTCATGCGATACGGCCAGCTGGTCGAGCGGGAAGGGAGATACCTTATCAATCTGGAAGCCCACCATGCTGGCAATTTCTGCGGGATCGGCCGTCGGGAATTCCATGGTGCGCATCAGCAGTTCGGAGGTGCGAATCGAGACGGTAAGGTCACCGGTCAGCTGTTCCAGAATTTCATCCGGGAGTTGGGCTGCGGTCACGGCGGTTTCAGCGATGTTACCCTCTTCAGGGAGTTCCATCGGCAGGGAGCCCTGCCCGACGAGTTCGGGCTCCTCCTGCTTGATGTTCAGGGATGTCCATTCGATTCCATTCCGGGTCAGACACCCGGCCGTTATGATTTTATCGCGTATACGCAGGCCCATGGCATCGCGGGCGAGGCCGGCTGCCGCTATGATTTTATCGCGCATACGCACACCCATAGCATCGCGGGCGAGGCTGGCTGCCGTTGTTATTTTATCGCGTATACGCATTCTTCTTGACCGGCCCTTCATTCCAATAGACTACTGCAGAGTTTTTATTCTTCAGTAGAAAAATACATTCGACCTGGTATTGGTTGCCGAACACTTCTCCAACAGAAGTTACCTTCACAAAATCACTTTGCAATTTAAATTTGGCGGCGTCGGCTCCAATTTCGTCAAGACTCACGATGCCATCGTCCAGCGTGCCATCCTCGCCGTCAGGTCCCATGCGCGCCTCGAATACACTGGCAAGCTCCCAATCCTCGTATTCAGCAAAGCTGAGCAGGAGGTTGGTATTCGCCGTATTGAGGTTCACTTTTCCATCGCCCCAAACCGTCAAAATGTCGGCGATGCCGAAAATTTCGTCGCTTTCTTCATAGAGAATCTCGGATCCCCATCCTTTAACCAGCAGGAGTTCCTCGATACTGTCCAGTGGCCCGTCCTTCACCGGATAGCCCCGTTCCTGATAGAACGGGTCGTCTGATTCAGCGCCATTGAGTCCGTGAAGGTCGTTTTCGTCGATCCAGTCTACGAGGCAGTCAATCATGGTGTCCCATTCTGTAGACGGCACATTGGCCATTTCGAAGATGTCCAGCCACTGATCACGCGTAAGCAGATTGACGTTTCGGCCGGATTCGGCCGACTCGACCGTGACGGAAAACCGGCCGTTGCCGAGTTGGATTTGCGTCGTCGTCGAGAGACTGCGTTGAACA
>CAXMPN010000137.1:0-4777 GCA_964195195.1 Pontiella sp.
TCGTATGCTTCGTCCAGTAATTTAAACACATCTGGAGAAAGAATGAAACTGGCCATACCTAAGATGTCATTGGTGATATTACGCGGGTTTTCGACGAGTCGGAGGGCTTTCGTTTTGTTGCATTCGACTGAAAAGTTTTTCTTTATCAATTCCCGGTCTTCGACTCTTTTAACAGCGACCGTCGCCATGTGATCAGAATAATCAGTACTGATTAACTGATCTAAATTCATATCCAAGTAGAATTCATCGCTCAGCATCACGCATGCGTGCCGCCCCGCCAAATAGGGTTTAGCTAATAATACGGACCACGCCCACCCCTTGTCGATGTGTTGGTTTTCCACATAAGAGATTCTGACGCCCAGCGCTGACCCATCACCGAAGGTCTGTTTTATCGAACTGCCCATGTATCCCAGGGTAATGACAATCTCTTCAATAAAGAACACATCGCGCATCGTGTTAATCAAACGCGCAATATTCGAATGCCCATCGATTAAGAACAGACCCTTATGTATTTCATACGTATAGGGCCGAGCTCTAACCCCACTGCCCGCCGCCGGTATAATGCCAATCATATTCGATTTCACGTGCAGTTCCCTTTATTTATTCGAACGAAAATTCTGAATAATACGCTCTCAACAACGAATCCAGTTGATCGATTGTTTGCAGCTTGTTCTGTTCGCGCATAAGCAGTTTTGACAGGTTTAAGTTGAAAATTTCCAGGGTGGAGCGCGCATCCAGATCTGTTATATCGCGGATGTCAGCGACTCCGGCAATACCCAGGGTACGCCTTGCCAATGAGCAGGCACAAAACCCAATGGCATCCTGAAATATTCCCCCCATGGTCTGCGCTTTAAATTTCTCAATCGGATCGGACATCAGCGTATTTTTTTCGAACATCGCAGATTCGTTTTGTTCATCCCAACGGGCTGTAAACTGCTCCTGAAAAACGACCCAAATATCCATGGCTTCAGCGAGCAGCCAATTTTGGTATTCGGTTCGTTTAGTCACATCATCGGTTAAGAAAAAATGAGCCGTACAGTTTAATAAAAAGTTTGCGATGATCTTCCCTATGTCGAATCCAAAAGGCCCGAAAAAGGCAAATTCACCGTCAATGATGCGCAAATCATCTTTGTTTGCCATGATGGAGCCTGTATGCAAATCGCCATGGAGCAATGCATCCGATTTGGTCAGGAAAAGCTCTTTGAAGTGCAAAACCTTCAGCTGGTAATCAGAATCCGTGTATATATGTTCGCTTGCGAACTGATTCGTCCGCGGGTTCTTGTAATTCGAATCGTGCTCCATAAATGGGAATGTGAATATGAACTCTTCCGTCAGCTTACAGAGCTCTGCGTTTTGGACGAAGTCTCCCATTAATTCCCGGCGCTTTATGCTCTCCATGCCGTACGCACTGGTTTGAAACAACGTATCGGCCAAAAATCGGCCGATTTTTCTACCTGCTTCCGGAAAGATAACTCCTTTGATCATTTCGTATCGCAGTACGGTGTGCTCGTTAAGGAATTCCATGACGATGACACTCATTGCTACGTCCGAATGATAACAAGAAGGTACAAAATCGGGCACTAATTGATTGTATGTTTGAAGCGATCGAATCTCATAGGTCATTCGATCCCTGCTCAATGGCCAGTCTTCGCCTGCCATGCGAAGATACGGCACGGCCTGCTTCAGTATGACGGATGTATCGGATCTATCAGGATTCGTTAGTTTGTACACATAGTTGAGATTGCCATCACCGATCTCCTCCACCACGCAGGTATGGCTAACGGGGCCGAGTACTTTAATAATATCGGGCTGTCTCTCAACATAGTCGATAATTGAGGTTTTATTGAGTACCTGATAGGTCATATCGCGGTTCCTTGAAGGAGGTCACTCAAACTCCCCGATTCTATATAGTGTGGTGAGCCGGGGTTAATTAATCGCACCGTATCCAAAACATCCTGATGAATGATTCCATTGGACATACAAACATCACTTTTATTTAACGCCCAAGGGGCACCATTGAAATCGGTTACGACGCCGCCCGCTTCTTCGACACAGAGAGCCCCTGCTGCGATATCCCATGGGGATATGTTTAACGTCACAAACGCATCGACCCTGCCGGATGCAACCGTGTAGGCCTCAATCGCGGCGGATCCCATTTTTCTAAAGTCTTTTGCGGTTTCATTCAACGAACAACTCATCAGAGCGAAGCGGCGGGTATCCGGATCCCCTCCGGGACAACCCACCGCGTAAGCCTTTGCCAAACGATTTATTTCAGAAACCAGAACCGGTCTTCCGTTGATGGTGCACCCATGCCCTTTTCTTGCTACGGCAATCTCTTCTATAAATGGAGCAAATATGACTCCCGTGATCGGTATGTTTTTATGCGCCAGGCAAATCGATACCGAAAAAAAAGGGTTATGGTTCACATAATTAGAACTGCCGTCCAAGGGGTCGACCACCCAGGTATAATCGCTCCCGTTGTCAATAAGCCCGGTTTCTTCCGTCAGCAAATTATGCTCAGGGTTTTGCTTTTTAATAAGTTCAATGATTAGTTGGTCGGCTTCATGGTCGAGAGAAGAAGTAACCTCTTTCGTCAATCCCCGGGTGGATACGGACAAGATATCGGAGCCGTATATTTCTATATGATGGCGCTTATAGTTGCTCAATAGATGCTCCCCAGCCAATATGGCAGCATCAATTGCGGTTTTTGTGAAAAACTTCAATGCCTCTCTCCTTAAAATAAGAATGACTCAAAATAATAAATTATTTGATTTCGAATAATGATGCTGTGAACCGTATCATTTCGATCTACACGTTCTTTTTACATATATTGTAAAAAGATAATATCGTCAAGGTTGGTGGCTGCCAGGCCAAGTCGGATCCGGGTCGTGTCCAATTTCGAACAGGAGACCTGATTCTGTAGCAAAGGTAGCAGGAAGGACCGAATCCGCTGGAAGGCACCTTGGTCAGCGTGAAGGGTCCTCGTCGTTCGCATCAGAGATGTCCGATCAATCGACGGTTCACGCTCGCCGACCGAGCCTCGCGACAGGCCCTTGGGGCAGCGCCGGCAGACCCATGATGTTGCAAAAGACATTCAAATAACCGCTCGGCTTCATGATAAGAAAAGCGTTCCGACCCCTTTGTCGTACTGCTTAAATGTGGTAGTTGTTGTTCCGCAGATAAACTGGAGGATACGTAGTATGAAAACGATTATAAGCTCACTCTTGATTCTTTTTAGTGCTGGAGGATTTCAAGCTATCGCCGAAAGCGTCCCTGCTGCTGCGGAGAAGGGTGATGAAGTCAGCCATCCGCCCCTGGCGGAAGAAACAACGAGTCCTAATAAAAAAACGTCTGCTTCAAAACCCAAGAAAAACATCCGATCTAACCTCTTCTATGGCGGCGCGATCAACCTGTCCTTTGGTAGTTATATGGTGATAGGCATCGAGCCCATGGTGGGCTACAAGCTGACACCCAAACTATCCACCGGTGCCAAGATTCGGTATAATTACATTGAGGACGACCGATCTGCCAAGTCGTACACCACCAGTACGTATGGCGGCAGTCTGTTCGGCCGTTACCTGCTCACTCCAAAATACTATGCACACGTAGAGGCCGCCTCAGATAACTATGAATTTTTCTTCCTCAATGGCAGCTCTGAACGTGACTGGGTGCCTTTTTTATTCATGGGCGGCGGCATCATACAACCCTTGAGCGAACGCACCTGGCTCAACTTCGAGATCCTGTTTGATGTGCTGCAAGACGATAAATCACCTTACGATGACTGGGAACCTTTCTTCAGTATAGGGATTGGAGCGGGCTTCTAAACCATCGATCTTTCAACCCTGCTCGCCTTGATGGCCGCAATCCACAAACAAGCAAAGCGCCCCGAACGGGCGCTTTATTTTTTAACGTGTGGAACCATCGAAAAGCGTGCTGCCCCCTTTGTACGCGCAACTGCTGCCGCGATCATGGAGCGTGGGCACAAAAAAAGACGCTCAAATGAGCGTCTTTTCAAACTCTAAAAGCGTAATGCCTTAAGCAGGTGTTACGTTAGTAGCGCAAGGGCCTTTTTGGCCTTGTCCCACTTCGTAAGTCACTTTCTGACCTTCATCTAGAGCGGCATAACCGGAAACCTGGATTTCCGAATGATGTACGAAGAGGTCTGTGCCTCCATCGTCGGGAGTGATAAATCCGAAACCTTTTTCGGAGCTAAACCATTTTACTGTTCCTGTATTCATATTTCTTCCTTTGTTTAATGTGCTGTGTATCTAACCTGTTCTGGAAAAACATGCGAAGGAAAAATGCAGGAAAAATATCAGCCCTCGATCTATCCAATAAGGAAGCTCGGAAAAGGAACGTGGATTCATGCGTAGCCCCCGCCCCGTAGGCTTCATGAATAAAACCGAAATGAGCAGGAAGATGAGACGGGCAGCGAGGCTGCCGCGCGAAGCATAATTTCCAATAGGAAATAAGAAAAGGGAGAGTCAAAAAGAAAAGAAAAAGGGGTCAGCCGATGAATTTTAGAATCCGCTCCCAAAAGGGGTCAGCCGATGAATTTTAGAATCCGCTCCCTCTCCTTTGCCCAAGCGCCCTTCGCTTCATCATAGAAACGCATGGCGCGACTAACTGTTGTGAAATGCCCCATGGCCAATTGCTCACTCACCCATTGAACCTTTACCGGATAGTGGTAGCGAAGTAATCCAGCGATCAGAAGCTTGCGGGGATCGGATTTCGCCAGCCGCAGCAGATCGGATGATTCCAATTTGAAATGCGCCAG
>CAXMPN010000138.1:0-4455 GCA_964195195.1 Pontiella sp.
GAATAAAGAGCTCGAGACCTTTTTGCAATCGGAATGAAGGAGAAGGGCCGGAATGGCACTCAGTTAAGGGATGTTGGGTAGGGACCATTCGCCGAACGGTCCTTCCATGCGAACTGCACTCCAGAATAGCCCATCTAATATGACCATTCCACCGTGCGGCGCGCCCGGCGGTCGAGCCCTACCTCTCCAGCAGGATGCGGAGCATCCGGCGCAGCGGCTCGGCGGCGCCCCAGAGGAGCTGGTCGCCGACGGTGAAGGCGGACAGGTATTCCGGCCCCATCTTCATCTTACGCAATCGCCCAACCGGCACAGCAAGCGTCCCGGAAACGGCCGCAGGCGTCAAACGCGCGAGGGTATCGGCTTTGTTGTTGCCTACCACTTCAACCCACTCGTTGTCGTTCCGCAGGATCTCTTCGATCTCCTCGATGGGAACATCGCGGGTGAGCTTGATGGTCAAGGCCTGACTGTGACAGCGCATAGCACCTACGCGGACGCAGATACCATCCACCGGGATCTCGCGTTCGCTCTGCAGAATCTTGTTGGTTTCGGCAACACCCTTCCATTCCTCACGGGTCTGCCCGTCGTCCACCGCCTTGTCGATCCACGGGATCAGCGATCCGGCCAGCGGGGCCCCGAACTGTTCGATCGGGAAGTGGTCGCTACGCAGGGCTTCGCTGACCTTACGGTCGATCTCCAGAATCGCAGAGGCCGGGTTGGCCAAATCTTCGGCCGCGGCTTCGAACAGGTGACCCTTCTGCCTGAGCAGCTCGCGCATGTTCTGTGCGCCCGCTCCGGAAGCAGACTGATAAGTCATGGAAGAGATCCATTCCACCAGGCCCGCTTTGAAGAGGCCGCCGATTCCCATCAGCATCAGGCTGACGGTGCAGTTGCCGCCGATAAAGTCCTTTTTGCCGTCGGCCAGTGCCTGATCAATGACAGGCCGGTTGACGGGGTCGAGAATGATGGTGGCGTCGGGGACCATGCGTAGCGCGGACGCCGCGTCGATCCAGTAGCCGTTCCAGCCGTTAGCGCGCAGTTCGGGATGTACCTTGTTGGTATAGTCGCCTCCCTGGCAGGTGATGATTACATCCAGTTCCATCAGTGCATCAAGATTGTAGGCGTCGAGCAGAACCGATGCGGCCTGTCCAACGTCCGGAGCGGGTTGTCCGGCCTGCGAGGTTGTAAAGAAGACGGGTTCGACGTGTTCAAAATCGTTTTCTGCACGCATGCGTTCCATCAGCACCGAGCCGACCATACCGCGCCATCCAATAAGTCCGAATTTCATAAGTTCCTCTCTCCAAAGGGGCGGACAGTATTTAATTTGCAAAGTAAACGCAAGTAGCTATTGTGCGCGGCGCGTGCATGATATTGCAGCGTTAAGAGGTTGGTGTATGTGGATTTGGCTGGGGTTGGTTTCAATGTTTTTTCTGGGCGTCTACGACGTCTGCAAGAAGCATGCACTGCGGGAGAATGCGGTTTTGCCCGTGCTGTTGCTTTCCAGTCTGGCCAGTGTGCAGCTGGCGTGGCCGCTGCTGCTGGGATCGGCTTTGTTTCCCGGCGCCATGGACTCAATGGGACTTCTGGTGGAACCGGTTCCGTTGATGGGCCACGGGCTGCTCTTCCTTAAATCGATCATCGTGAGCACGTCGTGGGTGCTGGCCTATTTCGCGATGAAGCACCTGCCGATCACCATTGTTTCGCCGATCCGCGCGTCCGGGCCGGTGTGGACGCTGATCGGTGCGATCGTCCTGTTCCATGAATCACCGTCGGGGTTGCAATGGGCCGGCATGGCGGTGATCTTTACCTCCTATTTCGCATTCTCCGTGCTGGGTCGCGAGGAAAACATTCACTTCCATCGCAGCAAATGGATTTGGTTCATATTCCTTGCCACGCTGATCGGCACCACCAGTACGCTCTACGACAAATGGCTGATCCAGCGCCTTGGCTATTCCCCGGTGCAGGTGCAGGTCTGGTATGTGCTCTACATCACGGCCATTTTCACCTTTTACTTTGCGGTACTCTGGTGGCCGCAGCGAAAACGCAGCACGCCCTTTGTCTGGCGTTGGACCATTCCACTGATCGGTATTTTGCTGTTCCTTGCCGATTTTGTCTATTTCATCGCGCTGTCCAATCCGGACGCGCTGATTGTCATTCTCTCCATCCTGCGGCGGTGCAGTGTGCTGGTCTCATTCTTTGCGGGTGCCTTCCTGTTCAAGGAGGTCAACAAGCGCAAGAAGGCCTGGGTGCTGCTGGGAATTTTGGTCGGCGTGCTTTTAATTATCCTTTCCGGCTGAGTTGTTCCATTCCGCAGGGGTGTGGTAGTTTGAAAGTAGACGCGCGCTTCCAGCCGCGTTGCGCATGAACGGCAGATGTTG
The DNA here is from genome assembly GCA_964195195.1 of Pontiella sp. GTDB lineage: Bacteria > Verrucomicrobiota > Kiritimatiellia > Kiritimatiellales > Pontiellaceae > Pontiella. Next base: position 2,376 of record CAXMPN010000138.1, read on the forward strand.
ATTGGCCGCTAAGGAACGCAGAGAGCGCAATGGTTTATGGACGAGGAAACCAGACAAATTATTGAAAGGACTACGCCTTCGGATTATGACGGGCATACCGAGTTTGCTCGCATGACGCCGGATCAACGCCTATCGTGGCTGGACGAAGCCAACGCCGCCTATCTGGAACTGCATGGGCAGGCCAAGGTGGCCGAGGAGCAGGCTCCCTACATCACCCGGAAATAGGCCCCTCGTCTCTGATGAAAATTGTTCTAAAACACGCGGGCAAATGGCTCCATTTCAGCCAGCCGGAAAAAGTGCTTCGTGCGGAGCGGATCGAGGAGGTATTGCCGATGCTGCGCGAGGCGTCGGCGTCGAACTTATACGTCGCCGGCTTTGTTTCCTATGAGGCCGCACCGGCCTTTGATGCGGCCCTGACAACCGGCTCCGCCGACGGCTTCCCGCTGCTCTGTCTCGGGCTGTTTCCTGCTCCGGAGGTGTGGGAGGAGATCGAAGAGGCCCCGACCGCCTTGTTCGAAGTGGGAGAGCTCGTTCCATCGGTGACCAAGGCGGAATTCGCTCAGGCCATCGGCGAAATCAAGGAGCGGATCGCCGAAGGCGCGACCTACCAAGTCAACTATACCTATCGGCTCAATGCCAAGTTCTCCGGCGATGCCTGGGCCTTTTTTTATGAACTGGTGAAGGGCCAGAAGACGGAATACGCGGCCTTCGTCGATACGGATGACTTTGCTATTTGCTCGGCCTCGCCGGAACTTTTTTTCAGCGTTAACGATAATCATATTGTTTCCCGGCCCATGAAAGGAACCGCGCGGCGCGGGCGTACGTTTTCCGAGGATTGGCAGCAGGCCGAGGCATTGCGCAACTCGGAAAAGGACCGCGCCGAAAACATCATGATCGTCGACATGGTTCGCAACGATATCGGCCGCATTGCCGCCCCGGGCAGTGTGGAGACGGTCAGCCGCTTCGAGGTGGAAAAATATCCGACCGTCTGGCAGATGACCTCGACGGTACAGGGTGTTCTCGCGCAAAGACGCGAAGGCGCAACGAATGCCGATGGCTTGATTGCCGGGGTCTTGGAGTCGTTGTTCCCGTGCGCGTCTATCACCGGTGCGCCCAAAGCGAAGACGATGGAGATTATTCGCGGATTGGAAACCACGCCGCGGAAAATTTATACCGGCAGCATCGGCTTCGTTACGCCGCAGGGCGAGGCCTGCTTCAACGTAGCCATCCGCACCGCACTGATTGACCGGGCCAGCGGAACGCTCGAATATGGGGTCGGCGGGGGCATTGTATGGGATTCGGATGCCGAGGCCGAATACGAGGAGACGTTGACGAAGGCGCGGGTGCTGACCCAACCCAGGCCTAATTTCCAGTTGCTCGAAACCATGCTGTGGGAGCCGGATGCCGGAATCTTTCTGCTCAACGAACATATGCAGCGCCTTGGAAAATCGGCGGCCTATTTTGATGTGCCGCTGGATGTGTATGCCATTCACCATGAGCTGGACCGGATGGTTGCTGAATTCGATGCAACGCCGCATCGAATCCGTTTGCTGGTTTCGCGCGATGGAGCGTTTGAAGTGCAGCGTTTTCCGATGACAAGCGGGGAGGGCGATGTGTTCACGATTTGCATGGCGAAGGAACCCGTGGATTCGCAGGACCTCTTTTTGTTCCATAAGACGACCCACCGGGCTGTATACGAATCCGCCTTCGACGAGGCTACGGTGGATAAGCCGGTTGACGAGGTGATTCTCTGGAATGAGCGCGGCGAAGTGACGGAAGGATGCATCGCTAACGTGGTCATCCGCAAGGAGGGGAAGCTCATCACCCCGCCGATCGAATGCGGCCTGCTGGCGGGAACGTTTCGCGAGCATTTGCTGAAAAGCGGTGAAATCGAGGAGGGGATTGTTACCGTGGAAGACCTCCGCTCCGCAGAAGAGGTTTTTCTGGTTAATTCCGTCCGAAAATGGCATAAGGCGGTGTGGGCCGAAGAGGAGGGGAAAGCATGAAAGTCATCGTTGATTTAACCGTGGTTCCCATCGGTGTGGGGGTGTCGCTTTCGAAATATTTGGCTGCTTTCGAA
>CAXMPN010000138.1:4520-4774 GCA_964195195.1 Pontiella sp.
CGCGATCAAGGCGTGCCACGAGATGGTGCACGGTAGGGCGGCGCCACGGATCCACACCACTATTAAACTCGGAACCCGAACCGACCGGGAGCAGTCGCTTGAAGACAAAGTCGACAGCGTGGTGGCCAAGCAAAACCAATAGGCGAATTGGCCACAAAGAACACAAAACGGCACGAAAAGTCCGGCTCTTCTGCCTTTGTGGTTTTTTGTGTTCTACTTTGCTGACATCCGGCTGCTCTGCACAGGAGGAATCC
>CAXMPN010000139.1:0-4717 GCA_964195195.1 Pontiella sp.
CATGGTGCCGGCGCCGCCGGAACTGAGCCAGTTATAGCGGCTGTCGTTTTTATAAAACTGAGCGGCCCACATCTGGTGCTGCCCGACGTCGGTGGCGACGCACGCCTTACCATCGGAGAGCTTGTAGAATTCATCGATGATATGCTGCATCTTCAAGCCGCCCTGCCGCTTGAACTTGAGCGGATATTTCGTCTTGTAACCATCGAGATGCTTGCGCCACTCCTTGGTTTCCAGAACGGGAACATGCTTGATCATCGGGACAAAACTCGTCGAGTTTCCCGGTGATGCGGTCATCCCAACGGGCGCCGATCGCCATGATCAAGTCACAATGGGTAACGGCCAGGTTGGCGTAAGCCGTCCCGTGCATCCCCAGCATACCCAGCGCCAGCGCATGGGTTTCGGGAAAGACGCCTTTCCCCAATAATGTGTTGGTAACGGGAATCTTCGCCTTCTCCGCAAATGCCCGTAGCGTATCGTCAGCACCGGAAATCATGGCGCCATGGCCCGCCAGAATCAACGGGCGCTTGGATTTTGCCAGTGCTTCGGCGATTTCAAGAATAGTGTCATTGTCGACGGTGGTGTTCAGTGTATAGCCGGGAATATCCATTTCCGCATGCAGATCGGCGGTACACGGACCCGCGCTGATATCCTTTGGAATATCGATCAGTACCGGCCCGGGCCGTCCCGTCGTCGCAATATGGAAGGCCTCGCGAACGATTCTTGGAATATCGTTCGCTGCCTTGACCAGATAGGAGTGTTTTACAACGGGCATTGTGATCCCGAAAATATCTGCTTCCTGGAAGGCGTCCTTGCCCAGCATCCAGGAGACCGATTGTCCGGTCAGGACAATCATGGGAACCGAGTCCATGTGGGCCGTCATGATGCCCGTCAATGTATTTGTTGCGCCGGGTCCGCTCGTGACCAGAACCACCGCCGGCCGGCCGGTTGCCCGCGCATATCCATCGGCCATGTGAGTCGCGCCCTGTTCATGACGGGTCAATACAAAGTTAATCTTGGTTCCTGTGGTAACAAGCGCATCGAAAATCGGAATTGCCGCGCCGCCGGAGTAGCCGAATATATATTCGACCCCTTCGTTTTCCAGGCAACGTACAATTGCCTGCCCACCTTCCATGGTCTGATTAGCCATAATTTACCTCCAAATCTGCGCGTAACCTATTTTTATGCGCTCATATTGTCAATTATTTAATACAGCCATATTTTACATCTAAATATGCTACTGAATGATGGTGTAATTTCAGCAGTATAACTCCAGCGAGCGAATTTTGAGGTGTTTTTTCGTTAAATAAGCGGTCTGTAGTTTTAATATTTACAAGATTTTGGGCGTTTATTTAAGCTAATCCATCCTCAATCCTGTTTTTGCTGCGATCGGGGTTGGATACTTTGCAACAACCCAATAGGTGGACGCAATAAATGTGATAATGACGACCGTTTGTATTAAATAAGATGACGAAACGGCGATCTGACCCGATTTTTCAGCACTATACGCTAGCAGAAGGGAAAATTCGCTGGCCTGGCCCAACCGCACGCCGAGTTCACGTGAAATCCTTCTCTCCTCCTTAATCAGGGTGAATGCGGCGCGAAACAGCAAAGGCTTCGCCGCTATGAGTACGGCGGCCAGAACCAGACCGGGCAAGACCACATTCTTTGTGACAAACAGGTCGAATCGCGCACCGATTGAAAAAAAGAACAGAATCAGGAAAAACTCGCGCAACGGCTTCAGATTCTCGGAAATGATGAGTGCGACGGGGAAGGCCGCAATGGAAACGCCCGCAATAAACGCCCCCATTTCATAGGATAAACCCAACAGATGGGCCATCTCGGCCATAAACAGGCACCATCCCAGCGAAGCGAGAAAGATGTATTCTTTGATCGAATCGAAACGCCGGAACAGGGGAATAATCACAAACTTAACCGTGGCAAAGGAAAACGCACCGAGTCCAGCCAGCTTAAGCACCACCAGAACCGTTCTCAGAATCCCATCCCCCTCCGCACCACCCCCCAGGAAGACGATGAGCACAATGGCAAGAATATCCTGAAACAGCAGCACACTGATCATCATTTCCCCGGTGTGCCGCTGATGCAGGGTCGTGGTGGGGATAAGCTTCAGGCTCACGATGGTACTGGAAAACATCAAGGCGGCTCCGATAATCAGGCTGTCGCGTCCTCCGAAGCCCATCAGAAAAGACACCCCAGCTGCTAGCACCATAAAGAGGAAGCTGGTGCTCAGTGTAACGATGGAGGTTTTCCTGAACAGCTGGAGCAGTTTTACCGGATGCAGATTCAGCCCGAGAAGAAACAGCAGCAGGATGATGCCGATATGCGATAGCTGTTCGATGTGTCCCGCATCCCCAAGCACCCGGAAACCCCAAGGCCCGATCAGCCCGCCGAGAACTATATAAGCCAGGATGATGGGTTGCCGGAGGTACAAGAAGAGCGTGCCCAGTGCTGCTGCACCGGCGAATATCACCGCCAATTCGAGAACTATGTTATCCAAGCCCATTGTACGTACCTGTTTTATGCTGTACCAGCTGCCCGCACGCAGCCGCAATATCGGATCCGAGTGAATAGCGTAAAGTGGTATCGAATCCGGCGGCCTTCAAATAGTCCGCAAAATGTTTACGCCCGGACGGAGGCGTACCGCGCAGATTGCTTCCCGCATACTCATTAAACGGAATGATATTGATGTGTACCGGGATGCCCTCCAGATACGCCTCCAGCGCATGCAGATCCTCATCGCTGTCGTTCACGCCCTCCAGCATCAGATATTCGATCATCACCCTGCCCGAGCGCGACACCTGCACCAGAGCCTCGCGAAGCATATCCAGCGGATAGGTCCGCGCCTGGGGCATGAGCCGTTCCCGGGTCTCCTGTCTGGCAGTGTGCAGACTGAGCGCCAGCTGCACGTCCGGGAAGCGCTGCGCAAACTGCTCCATCGCGTGCGGAATACCCACCGTGGAAACCGTAATTCGCGCACCGGACAAATTAAAAAAAGGTGCCGCCTTCAGGCACTCCACTGCGCTGAAAACATTTTCAAGATTCAGCAGCGGCTCGCCCATGCCCATAAAGACCACGTTGCGGATCGATCGCCCTTCCGGCTTCACCATGCGGTTGGCCTGAGAGACCTGATCCAGCATCTCAGCGATGGTCAGGTTCCGGGTAAACCCCATTTTTCCGGTTGCGCAGAAACTGCAATAGCAGGCGCAACCCACCTGGGACGAGATGCAGATTGAGGTGCGCCCGGTTTGGGGACGCAGCACCACACTCTCAATCAGATTGCCGTCCGCCGTGCGGAAGATCAGTTTGCTGGCACCATCGATGGCAGAATCGTGCCGCTCCTCGAGCACCAGCTGCTCGAACACTACGTTTTTGGAAAAGTCATCGCGTGCGTTTTCGGGGAGTACGGCCAGCGCCTCGTCCCAACCCCGGGCGTTCTTGAAAAGCGCATTCCGGAACAGCTTCACCCGGTGCGGCTGCACGGCATTTCGGCTGCGCAACGTTTCGATTTCCGATGTATCGTAGATGGTGGTCATGACTGCTTTATATAATAAAAAAGGCCGGCAACGCCGACCTTTTTACGCCGAAAAGAACGGGGCTTACTTGAAGTTTTTCTTGGTCGCCTTGATCAGCGCCTTCCATAGCTCGGCTTCGGTACCGACACCCAGCAACGCTTCGCTGGCTTCTTTCTCGCGGAAGGTCCGCGAGAGCCCTGAAATCAATTTTAGGTAGAAGGCGCTGGTCGCGGTCGGAATCACCACAAAGAAGAAGATTCGCGTCAGTGTGCGGCCCGGACCGCCGAACCTGACCCCCTTCTTATGAATGCCCACCACCATGGAAAGACCGCCGCCTTCGACCCCGCGTACATGCGGAAACGCCAATCCGTTCTCGACCGCCGTGCTTATAATCGCCTCGCGCTGCAAAGCCTGGTCAAGCAGGTGATCTCCATCCTCCACAAAGCCCTCCGCCGCCATATGCGTACACATCTCGCCAAGCACTTCTTCGGGGGTGGCTCCCTTGAGGGACACCATCATCAGCTCTGGGGACGTAAAGCGGGATATGCCGGTCTTGCGGGCTTCGCCATAGGCGCGGCTAACGCGCTCACGCGCCACCAGCTGTTCCGGATAGTACAGGAACCGGGCACAGTTTGGACAGCGGTGCATGCCGTCCGCCTTGTGTACGCTATTGACCAGACTCTTCGTCAGGGCCATTCCACAACCGGCACACAGCCCGCTCGACACAGGCACAATGGCTTCCGGGTTTTTTTGCAATAACCGATTGAAATGCGACCTCACCTGCTGCGGTATATCCGCTCCAAGTGCGGCAATCGATTTTTCCAGCACTTCAAGTCGTGCGGTTGGCATGGAGGCCCGTTTCTGCATATTCGCTACAATCAATTCCTGAAGCTGGATCAGCTGATTGATCAGGCTATGTGTGGTGGTCATAATTCGTCCTCCATTGATTAAAAATATGAATTAGCAGAAGATACTAGTTTCGGCTCTGATTGGAAGCTAAAGGCGCACAATTCACTAATATTGGAATATCGCGGTCGATCCATCTCCACACTTCGAGGCTTACAGCTCTATCACCGCGCGCACCAGATCCTGCAGGACGGCTTTGGCTTCTTGCGGGCGCCCGAGGCGAATTATTTGCCCGGCCCCGATGATATTTACGTGTCGCCGAGCCAAATTCGGCGATTTGG
>CAXMPN010000140.1:0-4662 GCA_964195195.1 Pontiella sp.
CGGCCCTCCCTATTCTGTTGGAGGGACTCAGAAAGTTGGAGTATCGCGGGTATGATTCCAGCGGTCTGGCCCTGGCTGGGGACGGGGAAGTGTTTTGCCAAAGGGCGGTAGGTAAGATTCAAGCCCTGGAAAATAGTCTGGCCGGGGTGCAATGGAAAGGCAGCAGCGGCATCGCTCACACCCGTTGGGCCACCCATGGAAAGCCGACAGAAGCCAATGCCCACCCCCATGCGGATTGCAGGGAAAGAATCTTCGTGATCCACAACGGCATCATCGAGAATTTCCAAAGTCTGAAAGAGACCCTTCTTGAACGCGGACACCAGTTTCGCTCGGAAACCGATTCCGAAGTGCTGATCCAGTTGATTGCCTATTGCTACAAGGGGAACCTGGAAGACGCGGTGAGCGAAGCACTGAAGCAGGTCAAAGGCACCTATGGCATCGTGGTCATCTCCGATCATGAGCCGGGTAAGCTTATTGCCGCACGGTGCGGCAGCCCGATCGTCCTGGGTCTCGGCAAGGATGAAACGCTTGTAGCCAGCGATGCCTCGGCCATCATTCCCCATACGCGCGATGCGGTCTATCTTGAGGATTTCGATATGGCGGTGGTCACGGAGTCCGGTATGCAGATGTTTGATCTGCAGCGCGCGCCCGTCAATCGCGAAGTAACCGCTATGGACTGGGATGCGGGTGCCGCTGAAAAGGGCGAATATTCCCACTTCATGCTTAAGGAAATGTTCGAACAGCCGGATGCGATCCGGAATGCGATCCGCGGCCGGCTGGACTTTGGAATGGGTACGGCCATCCTTTCCGGTCTCGATTTTTCGCCGCGCGACGCCGCCATGATCAACCGGGTTCTCGTGGTGGGTTGCGGCACATCCATGCACGCCGGAATGGTCGGCGAATACGCGATCGAGGAGATGGCCGGGATCCTGGCCGAAGTGGAACAGGCCGCAGAATTCCGCTACCGCAACCCGATTATCACGCCGTCCGACCTCGTGGTGGCCATTAGCCAGTCGGGCGAGACGGCCGATACTTTGGCGGCCGTGCGTGAGGCCAAGAACAAGGGGGCCGTTGTCGCTGCCATCTGCAACGTGGTGGGCTCGACGATTGCGCGCGAAACCGGCCGGGGCGTCTATCTGCATGCCGGACCGGAAATCGGTGTGGCATCCACCAAGGCCTTCACCTGCCAGGTTTCGGTGATGTTGATGATGGCGCTTAAGATCGCGCGTACCCGCCGCATGCCGCTCAATGAAGGCGAGCAGATGTGCAAGTGGATTGAACGTCTTCCAGAACTCGTTGAAAAGGTGCTGACTCAAAACGATCAGATAAAGGCCATCGCGCAGAAGTATGCCGACAACGAGAACGCGTTCTTTATCGGACGTGGCTACCTCTATCCCGTGGCACTGGAAGGGGCGTTGAAGCTCAAGGAAATCAGCTATATTCATGCGGAGGGATACCACGCCGCCGAACTGAAGCATGGTCCCATTGCCTTGTTGCAGGAGAATACGCCGGTCATAGCGTTGCTGAACAATGTTCCCGGCAAGGACAAGACCCTTAGCAATGCCGAGGAGTGCAAGGCGCGCAATGCCCCGGTGATTGCCGTCGTAAGCGAAGGGGATGAAGAGATTGCCGACGGATTCGACGATGTCATCGTGATTCCAGAATGTCCTCCGTGCATTACTCCGGTTCCAACCGCCGTTGCTCTGCAATTGTTGGCTTACCATATAGCCGCCACCCGGGGTTGCGAAATCGACCAACCCCGCAATCTCGCCAAGTCCGTTACGGTCGAGTAGTTCCTCTTCGCGACGATCAGCTAATTCGGTCGGTGGCCTCACCTACCTGCCGGTTGGATGGGACGACTCTCTTTTAGGAAGGAAGCATGACAATGATACCACTAGCCATTCAAGCCGCACTGGATGCGGGAGCGGCCATACTCGATATTTATGAGCGGGATTTCGAGGTGGAAATAAAGAGCGATGCATCGCCCTTGACGGCGGCCGATAAGGCCGCGCACAACATTATCGTGCATGCGCTCGAAACGACGCCCTATCCGGTGCTCTCCGAGGAAAGCGCGAAAGTCGCGTACGATGACCGCAAGGATTGGAATACATACTGGCTGGTTGATCCACTGGACGGCACGAAGGAGTTCATCAAGAAAAACGGGGAATTTACGGTCAACATTGCCTTGATCGAAGAGGGCGTTCCGGTGCTCGGTATTGTTTATGTTCCGGTAGTCCATACGCTCTATGTAGGTGCAGTGAGGAAGGGGCTGGGGATAGAGCAGGGTGCGTGGAAAGTGGAAAGTTGTTCTGGTAAATCCATTGAGGAGATCCTGGCCGCAGCAAATGCATGCAGTGTCTCCGGCCAACCCGGAAAGCCGCTGAAGATCGTGGCTTCAAAGTCGCACTGTAATGATGAAACACGCCAGTTTATCGCTGAGCTCGAAAAGGACCATGGAGCGGTGGAGCTGGTTTCGAGCGGAAGTTCGCTGAAACTCTGCATGGTAGCGGAGGGGAGCGCGGATATCTACCCGCGTATCGCGCCCACGATGGAATGGGATACGGCTGCTGCGCATGCCGTCGTGGCGGCTGCGGGAGGTGCGGTATTTCAATACGATGAATTTCTTTCAGTTGCATCCTATTCGGTCACAGATTCCATGCGCGCTAAACCCTGCTCATTGCGCTATAACAAGGAAAATTTATTAAACCCTTACTTTATAGTAAGTGGATTGCATGAATAAATTGAGTATATATTATAGACAATATGCCCAGGGTATTATAGGAATGCTCACCTTTAACGAGATGTACCGAATTTGGAGGAACACATGAGCGGTTATAATTTATCACATTTGAAGCAGCTGGAGGCGGAAAGCATCCACATTATCCGGGAGGTGGCGGCGGAATTCGATAATCCTGTCATGCTCTATTCCGTCGGAAAAGACTCGTCGGTCATGCTGCATCTTGCGCATAAGGCTTTTGCGCCGGGCAAGATTCCTTTTCCACTGATGCATGTCGACACGCAGTGGAAGTTCCGGGAAATGTACAAGTTTCGTTCATTGATGGCAGACAAGTACGAAGTGGATATCAAGGTATGGATCAATCCTGACGGTAAGGATCACGTGGGTCCGTTTTCGCACGGATCGGAAAAGCATACCCAGATCATGAAAACCGATGGGCTCAAGCAGGCGTTGGATCACTATAAGTTCGATGCCGCCTTCGGTGGTGCCCGGCGCGACGAGGAAAAGAGCCGCGCCAAGGAGCGGGTCTATAGCTTCCGCAATGAATACCACCAATGGGACCCTAAAAACCAGCGCCCCGAGCTTTGGAATCTCTACAACGCCAAGATCAACAAGGGTGAATCCATTCGCGTCTTCCCCTTGTCCAACTGGACAGAGCTCGACATCTGGCTCTATCTGTTGCGCGAGGATATTCCGATTGTTCCCCTTTACTATGCCGCGGAGCGTCCGGTGGTCGAGCGCGATGGCGTGTTGATCATGCTCGACGACGACCGCATGAAACTCAAGGAGGGGGAAACCCTCATGCAGAAGAAGGTCCGGTTCCGCACCTTGGGATGCTATCCGCTGACCGGCGCGGTGGAATCCAACGCCGAAACCGTCGAGGAAATCGTGCAGGAAATGTTGCTCACCACCACCTCTGAACGTCAGGGCCGCGTGATCGACGGCGACAATTCCTCGATGGAAGATAAGAAAAAAGATGGGTATTTCTAATGGCTGACTCCAAGTATGAAATTCAAGAAGAAGAGCTGATCCGTTCGGATATCAGCGAATATCTCAAGCGGCACGAAACCAAGGATCTGCTGCGTCTGCTTACCTGTGGTTCCGTGGACGACGGAAAATCGACGCTGATCGGTCGATTGCTGTATGACACCCATATGATCTATGAGGATCAGCTGGAAAAAATCACCAAGGATTCCAAGGTGTACGGCACCACCGGAGAGGATTTTGACCCGGCCCTTTTGACGGATGGACTGCAAGCGGAACGCGAACAGGGCATCACCATCGATGTTGCCTACCGCTATTTCAACACCGACAAGCGCAAGTTCATCATCGCCGACTGTCCCGGTCACGAACAGTACACCCGCAACATGGCTACCGGTGCCTCTACCTGCAACCTGGCGGTCATTCTGATCGATGCCCGCTACGGCGTGATTACCCAGACCAAGCGGCATAGTTTCATCTGCTCGCTACTGGGGATTAAGCACGTGGTCGTGGCCGTCAACAAGATGGATCTGGTCGACTGGTCCGAAGAGATCTACGACAAGATCAAGGAGGACTACAACGGGTTCGTTTCCCGCCTGAATTTTTCCGACATCCACTTTATTCCGATGTCTGCGCTCAGGGGCGACAACGTCGTGCAGAATAGTGTGAACCTTTCCTGGTATGACGGCCCGACGCTTTTGCATCCCCTCGAGAGCCTGAATATTTCAACCGACCGCAACCTGATCGACATGCGCCTGCCGGTGCAGTATGTCCTGCGTCCGAATCTGGATTTCCGTGGGTTCAGTGGAACGCTGGCTTCCGGTGTCATTCGCAAGGGCGATACGGTCGCCAGTCTGCCTTCGCGCCAGGAATCAAAAATCAAGGCGATTTACGGCCCCGACGGCGAAATCGAAGAGGCTTTTGCGCCGCAGGCGATTACGGTC
>CAXMPN010000141.1:0-4661 GCA_964195195.1 Pontiella sp.
GACCTCGACCACGATTACATCCGGCCCTACATCGCCGCCACCGGCGAACGCAAAATGACCGGCTTCAAGTACCACCGCATCACCGGAACCACCGACCACAAGGAACTGTATCAACCGCAACACGCGCGGAGTAAAGCGGCGGCCCATGCCGGCGATTTCCTGTTCAACCGCCAGAGGCAGATCAATATTCTGGCGGAATCGATGGACCGCCCACCCATTGTGGTGGCCCCGTACGATGCCGAACTGTTCGGCCACTGGTGGTACGAGGGACCGGACTGGCTCAACTTTCTGTTACGCAAGGTCGCTTTGGATCAGGAGGTGGTCGCTTTGATCACACCCGCCGAATATCTGAAACGGCATCCGAAGAATCCCTGCGCCACCCCCGCCGTTTCCAGCTGGGGCAACAACGGGTATCACGAACACTGGTTGAGCGACAAGAACGACTGGATCTACCGCCATCTGTATAAAGCGGCAGAGCGGATGGTGGAACTGGCACAAAAGTATCCACAGGCCTCCGGAATGGAGAAGCGCGCCCTCAACCAGGCGGCGCGGGAACTTTTGCTGGCGCAGTCGAGCGACTGGGCGTTCATCATGCACGCCGGAACGATGGTCGGCTACGCCGTGAAACGCACCCAGGATCACCTCATCCGCTTCACCCGCCTGTACAAAACTATTCGCAAAGGTAAAATCGATAAAGCATGGCTGGCCGATATCGAATCGAAGGACAACCTCTTCCCCCGCATCGATTACCGGGTGTACTCGTAAAAGGGGGAGACTATACCCCGCCGCTTCTCTACTTCTCGCTAAAAATATGAAGCTTTCCAAGCCTTTGGTCATGGAATTCCATCCAAATTACGCTATAATTCCATAAGCACCCCGTTCACAAACCTGAACCGCTCCTAAGGCTATGAAATATATAGTATTTATGTGCAATGGGCTGACCGATCAGCCGATTGCCGAAAAAGACAATCAGACTCCCCTGCAGTTGGCGGACACACCGAACCTGGACCGATTGACGGCCAAGGGCCGCTCCGGATCGGTCCAGACGATACCGGAGGATCTGACGGCGGAGAACGGGACTTCGTACCTTTCCCTTCTGGGTTACGACCCGGCGCAATACAACCTCGGCCCGGCGCGTTTCGAGGCCCAGGCTCTGGGGGTGGAGCTGAAAGACGATGAACTGCCGTTGTGCTGTGATTTCATTATGCTGCAATCCAGTCACAACGATATGATCCTGAAGGATTTTACTGCCGGACAGTTGTCCACGGATAATGCCCGACTGCTGTTGGGCGCCCTGCAGGAACAGATTCCGGACGAAGTGACATTTCATCCCGGTTCCGGCTATCACAACCTGATGGTAATAAAAAAGACAGCTTTGTCAGACCGCCTCATGCCGCCGCACGAGTTGGTGGGCGAGGGCATCCGCAAGCACATGCCGCAAGGGGAGGCGTCCCGGGAACTGGTCTATCTGATGAACCAGGCGCAGATTATTCTGCACAATCATCCATTCAACCAGGCGCGCGCCAAAAACGGCGAGGACGTGATCAACAGCGTCTGGTTCTGGGGCAACGGCAATGGCACGCACGATCTGCCACCTGCATTTTCCGGCCGGTTCGGGAAACAGGCGGCGGTCATCACCGCTTCCCTGTTGATGAAAGGGATCGCCAAAATCGCCGGGATGCGCACCCCGGAAGTAAAGGGCGCGACCGGTTTCCCTGATACGGATTACCCGGCCAAAGTATCCGCCGCCTTGAACGAACTGGAGAACAACGACGTGGTGGTTCTGCATGTCGCCGCCGCGGAGACGCCTTCATTGCTTGGCAATATTGACGACAAAATTTTAACGATTGAAGATGTCGACCGCGAAATCGTCGCCCCGCTGATGGATGCGGTGGATCAACGGAAAGACGTTACCCTGCTGTTGGTGGAAAACCACATGAGCTCGGTGAACCTGATGCGCTATACAAAAAGCCCGGTTCCCTTTGTGGTGTATCCCTCGACTCAGGGAGCCGATCGGGTAGAGCGGTTCAACGAAGAGATGGTGCTGAGCGGATCGGAGCATTTCAAATCGGGTCCCGCTTTGATCGAAGCGTACCTGCAAGGAAAATTATGAGTAGCAACCTGATCGTACAAAAATACGGCGGCACCTCGCTGGGCTCGCTGGAGAAAATTCGGAGTGTGGCGAAGCGGATCAAGAAAAGCCGCGATGCCGGCAAGGATGTGCTGGTGGTGGTCTCCGCCATGGCGGGGGAAACCGACAAGCTGTTGGCCATGGCGCATGAGTTGTCCGATCTTCCGGAACGGCGGGAGATCGACCTCCTGTTGTCCTCGGGCGAACGCATCTCCAGCGCCCTGTTGTCCATCGCCCTGCACGGCATGGGCTGTCCGGCGGTGGCGCTGACAGGACGGCAAATGGGCCTGGTCACCGACAGCACCCACACCCGCGCCCGGATCAAGGAAATCAATGCGGGCCGTGCGATCGACACCCTCAAGAAAAACCACGTTGTAGTATGCGCCGGATTCCAGGGCGTCAACGATATGGGGGATGTAACCACCCTCGGTCGGGGGGGGTCCGACACCTCTGCTGTGGCTTTGGCGGTGGCTTTAAAGGCCGATTTGTGCGAAATTTATACGGACGTCAAAGGGGTCTATACCGCCGACCCGCGCATGGTGCCCAACGCCCGCAAACTGAATATGGTATCCTTTGAAGAGATGCTGGAAATGGCCAGCCTGGGCGCTAAGGTCCTGCAGATACGCTGTGTCGAGTTTGCCCATAATTTTAATATACCGCTTGTGGTCCGCTCCACCTTCGACGAGGCGGATGAGGGGACCCGGGTGTGTCAGGAGAATCCCGATATGGAACAGCCAGTCGTATCCGGAGTGATGTACGACAAGGATCAATCGAAAATCACGATCAAGGGTGTGCCGGATCAACCGGGCATCGCCGCCAAAATTTTTAATGCACTGGCGGAGGCTTCCATTTCGGTGGACATGATTATCCAGAACGTGAGCGCCGAGGGCCACACCGATATCTCCTTTACGCTGGCCACCACGAATCTGAATGAGGCCATGCCGATCATGCAGAAGAAGGGCAAGGAGGTACAGGCCGAAAGCGTTTCATCGGATTCGAATATTTCAAAAATCTCCGTGGTGGGTGCGGGCATGCGCAGTCATTCCGGCGTGGCAGCGCGGATTTTCAGCACGCTGTCCAAGGAAGGCATCAACATGATGATGATCAGCACGTCGGAAATTCGCGTGTCCTGTATCATCGATACAAAAAGCACCGAACAGGCAGTGCGCGCATTGCATGACGAATTCAAACTGGACGAGGAACCGGAGCAGGTGTCGCAACCGGCCACCGGCGCTTCGCCCACAGCATAAGCAGTAACGCGTAATCAATATGAAGACGATTAAAATATACGACACAACCTTACGAGACGGTTCCCAGGCGGAAGAAATCGCCTTCACCGTGGAGGACAAGCTGCGTATCGCCCATAAGCTGGACGAGTGCGGTATCCACTACATTGAGGGTGGCTGGCCGGGATCGAATCCCAAGGACATTGAATTTTTCGAGAAGATCAAAAAGGACTCCTTTCAGCAAGCGAAGCTGGTAGCGTTTGGCAGTACCCGTTCGCCCAAGCACAAGGCGGAAAGCGATCCCAACCTGAAACGCCTGCTGGAAGCGGAAACCCCGGTGGTCACCATCTTCGGCAAAAGCTGGGACATGCACGTCAAAGAGGCCCTGTCCACCAATCTCGACGAAAATCTGCGTATGGTGTCCGACAGCCTGTCCTTCCTGAAAAAATACGTCAAGGAAGTGATGTTCGACGCCGAGCATTTTTTCGACGGTTATAAAAAGAATCCGGAATACGCACTCAAAGTGCTGAAGGAAGCCGAATCGGCAGGAGCCGACTGGCTGGTGTTGTGCGACACCAACGGCGGTACGATGCCCTGGGAAATCAAATCTATCTTTGAGGAAGTGAGCAAAGCATGCAAAACCCCGCTCGGCATCCACACTCACAACGATTCCGAAATGGGCGTTGCCAACGCTTTGACCGCAGTCGAAGCCGGCGCCGGACAGGTGCAGGGCACCATCAACGGTTACGGCGAACGGTGCGGTAACTGTAATTTGGTGTCGGTTATCCCCAATCTGAAATTGAAAATGGCCATGGACTGCATCTCCAACGAGCAAATGAAAGGGTTGAAAGATTTATCCGCGTTCGTGGATGAGCTGGCCAACAAGGCGCACTGGAACCATCAACCCTATGTTGGGAAAAGCGCCTTCGCGCACAAGGGCGGCATCCACGTCAGCGCCATGCAGAAAAACCGCGACACCTATGAGCACATCGACCCTTCCCAGGTGGGCAACCAGACGCGCATCCTGGTGTCCGACCTGTCGGGTAAAAGTAATATCCTCCAGAAAGCTAAGGAGTTTGGCATAGACATCGACTCGAAGGATCCCAAAATCCAGGAAGTGCTGGACCAGTTGAAGGAATCGGAAAGACTCGGCTACCAGTACGAAGGCGCCGAAGCCTCGTTTGAACTGCTGATGCGCGACGCGCTGGGTGAGCGGGAACAGCATTTCGAGTTTATCGGGTTCCGCGTAATTGTCGAGAAACGGCAGGAAGACGAAGCGCCACTCGCGGAAGCCTCGGTGAAGA
>CAXMPN010000142.1:0-259 GCA_964195195.1 Pontiella sp.
GTTATCTGAAAAAAGGCGGACAGATGCGGATCTTCCGATAACCCACAGGCGATAACCAAACCTGATAAGAAATAACAGCCACGGAAGAACACGGGTTAAAACCCCTGCAATTCAGTGTCCATTAGTGGCTAAAGCTTCCGCATCGGGAAAACCGGAGATGAGCATGTCGAAGACCGTATTGATCGGATCGCAGTGGGGCGACGAGGGCAAGGGCAAGATTATTGACGTACTGACCGCTAACGCGGACTGGGTGGTCCGC
>CAXMPN010000142.1:269-4638 GCA_964195195.1 Pontiella sp.
AATGACCGCTTCGCCAAAGCCGCCGTCCTCGTAAACAATCGCTGCCCCGCTGGTATCCGAGGCAAGATCAACGGTCAGCGTTCCATCGTTGAAGTCATCCCCGACCAGAAATACGTTCTCCACCTCACCCCGTCCGGCATCCTGCGCGAAGAATGCAAGTGCGTGATCGGAAACGGCCTCGTGGTCGACATCATCGGCCTGATGGGCGAGCTACAGGAGCTGGTCGAGCGCGGCATCAAATTCGAAAACCGCCTCTTTATCTCCGACCGCGCCCACATTGTTCTGCAATACCACAAGCTGGTGGACGGCGCCAAGGAAGGCAAAGCCGGCGAAGGCAAAAAGATCGGCACGACCCAACGCGGCATTGGCCCGGCCTATATGGATAAGGCCGACCGCATCGGCCTGCGCTTGGGCGACATCCTCGAATCCGACTTTCTCGACCTGGTCCGGAAGCAGGCCGAAATAAAGAATGAAATCCTCGTCCGTATAGGCGCTGAGCCGCTGGACATTGACGCGTACCTGCCGCAGGTTCAGGAAGCGGCGGACTACCTCCGCCCGTTCATCTGCGACACCATCCCGCTACTGCACGAAGCGGTACAGAACGACGACGAAATCCTCTTCGAAGGCGCGCAGGGCGTAATGCTCGACGTCGATTTCGGCACCTACCCCTTTGTCACCTCCTCCAGCACGGGTGCCGGCGGCGCACCGGCCGGCTCCGGCGTCCCGCCGAACGCAATCGACCGCGTTATCGGCATCGTCAAGGCCTACACCACCCGCGTCGGAGAAGGCCCCTTCCCCACCGAGTTAAAGGATGACATGGGCGCGCATATCGCCAAGGTCGGCCATGAATTAGGTGCCACCACCGGCCGGCCGCGACGTTGCGGCTGGTTCGACGCCGTCATCGCTCGCTATTCCGCCATGGTCGGGGGCATCAATGAATGGTCGCTGATGAAGCTCGACGTACTCGACGCCGTGGAAACCATCAAGGTCTGCGTTGCCTATGAAGTCGACGGCGAGCGAATCACCAACGTACCGGCCAGCATCCGCAGGCTGGAGCGTTGCAAACCGGTCTACGAAGAGTTCAAGGGCTGGAACAGCCCCACCACTGAATGCACCCACTGGGATGAGCTGCCCGAACAAGCGAAGAAATATGTCGCCTATCTCGAAGAACTGACCGGCGTGAAGGTTTCAATTCTTTCCGTCGGCCCTAAGCGCTCCAGCACGTTATTGCTCGACCGCTGATTCATCCGCTATGAGCATCGATCTCCAGAGCCTGGATAAGATTCCGCGCCACGTGGCCCTCATTATGGACGGCAACGGACGCTGGGCGCAGGAGCGTGGACTCTCACGGATCGAGGGGCATACCGAGGGCGCGCAGTCAGTACGCGCTGTATTGCGCGCCGCTGCCAAAGCCGGCGTCGAATTTATTACCGTCTATGCCTTCAGCACCGAAAACTGGAGGCGTCCCCCGCTGGAGATCGACGGACTAATGAAACTGCTCGTCAGCTCGCTCAATGCCTATGAGCAGGAGTTGCACGACAATCGGATCCGCTTGCGCATCATGGGCCAGTTCGAGCGGTTGCCCCTGCCTGTGCGGATGCGCCTGCAAAAGACGATCGATGCCACGAAGGACTATACCGACCATACCTTTATCATCGCCCTGAGCTACGGTTCGCGGACCGAAATCGCCGATGCCGCAAAACGGATCGCCGAAAAAGTGCACGCGGGCGACCTGAAGACCAAGGAAATCGACGAACAAACCATTGCCGATCACCTCTACCTGCCGGACGTTCCCGATCCGGAACTGATGATCCGCACCAGCGGCGAGCTGCGACTCAGTAACTTTTTATTGTGGCAACTTTCCTACTCAGAGTTCTACATTACCGATACCTACTGGCCGGACTTCCGCGAAGATCAGTTTTATGAAGCCCTGGTGGATTTCAACGATCGGGACCGGCGATATGGCGAAGTGAAAAAATAGTCATGCCCATGGACAAAAAACGTATCATCATAGCACTGAGCATTGCAGCGGTTCTTATTCCTGCCTTCTGCCTGGTACCCTGCCGCTGGCCGATCGGCCTGCTCGGCCTGCTGCTTTTCGCGGGATTCGGCACGTGGGAGTTCTACGGACTGCTCATTGCAGGCGGTATTTCCGTTTCCAGGAAATGGGGCACCGCCAGCGGATTGATTCTGGTTGCGGCCACCTGGTTCAACATGCTCGGAAAACATGGCAGCTACCGGGGCTTCAGCATATCGGACACCGCATTGTGGTGCATCCTGCTGCTCGTGGTGACCTCGAACTTTTTCCGGATCCTTGCCTATCCCAACCTGCGCAAAGGACTGGACAGCTGCATGGGCACCATTCTGGGAATTATCTACGTGCCCTTGCTGTGGAGCTTTGTGGTCCGACTCTTTCTCATCGGCAACCTGAATGATCCCGGCTGGGCGGCATTCTACGTCATTCTTTGCATGAAGATGGCCGACTCCGGCGGGTACTTCTTTGGAACCCGCTTTGGCAAGCACAAGATGGCCCCGGTCATCTCGCCGAAAAAGAGCTGGGAAGGGCTGCTGGGCGGCGTGGTGTTCTGCGCGGTCGTGAACATCATCTGGCTCATCGTTTTCCAAGGCCGGATAAACAGCGCCATTTCGTTTTCATTCGGGCACGCCCTGGTGCTCAGCTTCCTCTTTCCAATCGTCGGCACGCTGGGCGATCTCGTTGAATCCCTGTTTAAACGCGCGGTAGACGTCAAGGACTCCAACACCATGGTCTATGGTCTGGGTGGCATCCTTGACATGATAGACAGCATTCTCTTTGCCGCACCCATGCTTTACATCTACATTGAATTCTTTCTCAAATAACACCTCAAGGACCTCCCTATGCTCGAAATTATCTATATTATTGCCATGATGCTGTTCCTGTTCGGTATCACCATCTTCGTCCATGAATGGGGTCACTTCATCGTGGCCAAAAAATGTGGGCTGGTCATTGAAACTTTTTCCATCGGCATGGGACCCGCCCTCTGGAAAAAGGAAATAGACGGCATCGTCTACAAGATAGGCGCGTTTCCCATTGGCGGCTATGTTTCCCTGCCCCAGCTCGACCCAGAAGGCATGGAAAAGGTGCAAGGCGAAAATGAAAACGATCGCAAGGAGCTTCCCGACGTCTCCCCCGTAAAAAAGATTGCCGTCGCCGTGGCCGGTCCGCTCTGCAATATTCTCTTTGCCATACCGCTGGCATTGCTCGTTTCCATGACCGAAAAAGCCCCCGACAACACCGTGGTGGGCTACGTGGCCACCAACAGCGTGTTCTATGCGGAGGGACTGCGCTCCAGCGACACGATTGTTGCGATCAACGATCATGAAGTCGGCAGTTGGTACGATATCGCCGTGGAAAAAATGCTGGCCAACGATGCCCCGGAAATCAGTGTCTCCTATCTCTCCGACGGCCAGACCAACCGGATTGAACTGCCCTCCAGCGAGCTCGATGCGAAAGCCATCGGCCTCGATGGCGTTGCCCAGGCCCTGCGACCCCTGCTGGCAGACATTCGTTCGGGCCAGCCAGCCGGTATGGCCGGACTCAAAACCGGCGACCTGGTCACACAGATCAACGGCCAGGACATTTACTACTGGCATGAATTATCCGGCCAGATTCAACAGTATGCCGACACCGAAATCCCGGTCGTCGTCCTCCGCAAGGGGGAAAGCCTGAGCCTTTCAGTTACACCGTTATACAGCGAAGAATATGAAAAGGTAATGATCGGCGTATCGCCCGGCGACCCGAATGCGCTTCCCTGGGCCATGTCGGGGAAACCCATCGCCCAGATTAAGAGCGATGCCGTCAAAATCTTCCGGCTGCTAAAGGCCTTGACCACCAAAGGCGAAGCCAAGCAGGCCGCCGGCGGACTGGGTGGACCGGTGGCCATCTTCACCATGATCTGGTTCTCGCTTAAGCTGGGATTGCCGTATGCGATCGGGCTGATCCGTTTCATCAATATCAACCTCGCCGTGCTCAACCTGCTTCCGCTTCCCGTGTTGGATGGCGGCCATATCTGCTTTGCGCTTTGGGAAATCATTACCCGCCGCAAGGTCCATCCCAAAGTGGTGGTCACACTCGTCAACACGTTTGCGATCCTGTTGATTTCCGCCATGCTGTTTCTGTCCTGGCGCGATGTCGACCGCAACTGGAACATCAGCCGCTTCTTTACAAAAGCACCGGTGGAACAGGTAACGGAACCGGCGCACTAGCGGATGGCTACATGAAGAGGGTCTATAAGAAAAAGTCGCTGTTCGACCCCAAAAAGGCAGGACAAATCGCCTTCACCCTCTTCGTCGTATTCATTGCCTATAAAATTTTGACCCCACCGAGCGA
>CAXMPN010000143.1:0-4579 GCA_964195195.1 Pontiella sp.
CACCATGAAGGATGGGTTCTGCAGTCTGTGGAACTACGATGAATGGGAAGAGTTTGCATTCGTGGATAGTCTCGAAGGAAACCTGCGTTTTGCCGTCGACCCTCGCTATACCGACGCACTGTCCGCCCTGAGTATTTGCGAAGTTCCGCGTTTGCTTTCCACCCGCCGCAACCTGGTGTGTGTCCAGGTGGGTGACTTGAATACCACCATGCTCAATGTCCTGGTTAAGGCGTTTGAAGGGGTTGGCAAAACAACGAGCTAGGGAGTGAACACCATGAAACATGAAAAACAAAAAAACCTGACTATGATTGTGGTTTCGGCCGCAATCCTTGTAGCCGTCAATCTGGCCGTTTGGCTGGCTGCAGAGCATGGAGCGATTGCTCCTATCGGAAACCATTTACTCTGGACGGCTTTCGTTGCGCTGAACGTCGTATCGCTCGTCTGGGCCATCAGCCTGCTGGGGCTGCAGCCACTGGTTGTGGCCATCTCCTATGTGGCCGGTGGCTTCCTGGCGTTCAAGGGCGTTGAGGGTATGAGCGGGATCAATGTGGCGGAGATCACCACCGCAGGAGCCACATACGGCGCATTCGGTGCGCTGGTCGTTGGTAACTCCACGGCCAAGGTACGGCTCGCCTTTTTCAAGAAAGGGCAGGTTCCATTCATTTTTATCATCGCCGCACTGCTGGTGTTTGACGCCGTATTGAACAGCGAAATATCCAGCGCTGATGGGAGCGTCATGCTCAATGCCGTGGTATTTCCGTTTGTGCTCTCCGGCGTGATTATCGGACTGGTCTGGTCTGTGCTGAATCGCTATGGCATAGGCCACAGGGTCGACTTGACGAACGGCGCGATTTCCACCGAGCATCCCGACGCCGTGGAAGAGGTCGAAGAGTATGAGGAATCCAATGCATTGAAGATCCAGATACCGGTCGATGCCATGGAAGAAGAGGACGTCGATGCGGTTGCTGCCGTTATGGAGGAAGTCGAGCTTTCCGCACCTATCGAATCCCCGGTCGAGGAATCGGTCACACCCCTGGTCGCGAAGGAAGAGGAATTCTTTCCGCTCGAAATCGACAAGGACAACGATTTCGTCCTTCCGGAGGAAAACCCCCACAGTGTGGTCGAAATGGTTGCCGAGCTGGATGCCCTGGACGCGGACCCCTATTCCTTAACGGCCGTCGATGCAAATCTCTATGCATCCGGCGCGGTTGAAGACGATCATGGCGGCGTCCTGGTGGGAGAGCCCATGGTTTCTCTGTCGTTGAATGTCGATGAGCAGGAGGCCGTTACTGAACAGCCGGAAAAGGCGTCGATAGCCGAAATAGAGCAACCCGAACCAGCGCCGACGAAAAACGCCGAATCCGCCGACTGGCTCAGCGGCCATTTGGATCTTTTGAACAAACTGAAATAAGAATAGTAGAAATAAAGGAGTAAGCCATGGATAACGAAAACATACAGATATTCTACGATGGAAACGGCAATGCCGTCGCAGTGCAGATGCCCATTGCAGACTATGAAAAGATCATCACGAGTGCCAAGGACGCCGTAGAAGCCAAGGACGCCATCGCAAAAGCGGTAGAAGCGCTGCAGGGCGTGCTGTAGGCTCAATATATTTCATCCTCCCCCAGGTTTTCCGATGCGTGGATTTCTTCCGCGCGTTGGGAAACCTTTTTTATTGGGTGAATGATCCACTGGCGGATCTCAGAAGGAATAAGGGTTGGGCCATGCCGGCCTCGCATGCAACGTCATCCCCCTTCATGGCCAGCAAAGCACGTGGAAGTGCGCGTGCGGTCACCCTACCGTCCTAGCGCATTTTGTGGATTTCAATACTGCCAATGCCGGCAAAGACGATGATGGCGGTCCATGCCCCGATCCACGGGGCAATGATCATCTGTTTGGCGAGATATTCCATGGTGAACTGGAGACCGTAGAAACCGAAGAACAGGCCGATGGAGAGCATGATACCCGAAAGCGCGCCCATGCGTCCCGTATGTGCTCCCACGGGAATGCCGATGAGGGTGGCGATGATGCAGATGAACGGCATCGTGAGCTTGTGGTGGAAGTCGACTTCGTACTTGGTGAGGGTTTCGGAGGAGAGGAACTGGTGGGTTCGGATATATTTCCGCAATTCAAGGGAGGACTGGTATTCCGCAGGC
The DNA here is from genome assembly GCA_964195195.1 of Pontiella sp. Classification (GTDB taxonomy): domain Bacteria; phylum Verrucomicrobiota; class Kiritimatiellia; order Kiritimatiellales; family Pontiellaceae; genus Pontiella. The sequence continues at coordinate 2,157 of CAXMPN010000143.1, forward strand.
TTCGCTTCGCCGAGGAAGTCTTCCGGGATTTCGGTGAGGTCGCGCATTTCGCGGGTCTGGAACGTTTCTGCGGGGCCGTCGAGCTTGTTGTCCTCATCGTATCGCTGCACGGCGCCGTCTTCGAACCACCAGCGATGATCGAGCCAGCGGCCCTTGCGGGCCGTGATTTTGGCCTGGTCGGAGCCGTCCTCGCGGTATTGCCGAAGGGTGATGCCCTGCATGGTAAAGGTGCGGGTGTCGAAACTTTCAATATACCAGCTGTGCCCGGCCGTCGGATTCTCGAAGGGAATCTGTTCGAAGTAGGTATCCTCGGAGGCCTGCGTTTGGCTTTCCATCAGCTGCTCGGCGCGGTAGGCATATTTGGGGCCGGTATACTCATTGACGATCGCGGTGAAGATAAAGCAGCAGAAACCCATGAGCATATAGGGCCGTATAACGCGGTAGATACTGACACCGCTCGCGCGCATGGCTACGATTTCACTGTGCCGCGTTAGCATGGAGAGGCTGTAGAGCGTGGCCAGCAACAGGCAGATAGGCACGATGAAGATGACCAGTGCGGGCAGCTGCAGGCTGTAGTAATGGACCATCATGCCGGGCGTGGCTCCGGAACGTATCAGGCCGGATCCGTTATCCATCAGGTCGGCGATGATAAACAGCAGCGTGAAAGCCAGCAGCAGGTAGACCAGCGGCTGCAGCAGGTTGTTAAACAGGTGTCGGACAAGTATTTTCATATCAAAGTTGCGCAGTACGGTAGCGGCAAATCGGAACCACGGCAAGCGTTGAAAAACGGTCAGGCGGCCTGTAGAGTTCCCGACAATCAACAAGGAGCATTAATATGTCTGGAACCGGAACGATTGGCGAGAGCCGTGTGCAGGATGCCGTGACCATCGTTATCTTCGGCGCTTCGGGCGACCTGACGCATCGCAAGCTTATGCCCGCACTCTACGTTGCTTATGCTCAGGGCCTGTTGCCCGATCGATTTACCATTGTCGGATCCGCCCGCCGAGATTACAACGATGCATCCTTCCGTGGAATGATGGCCGACTCGATCAAGGAGTTTTCCCGCCTGTCGGTCGATCAAGAAACCGTTGACCGCTTTGTTGAACATATCTACTACCACAAGGGCGACATCTCCGTTCCGGAAACCTATGCCGATCTGAAGGAGCGGTTTCAGGACACAGAAACCTATCCGGAAAACCATCTGTACTATCTGTCCATTATTCCATCGATGTTCGAGACCGTGGTGCAGCATCTCAAGCAGTCCGACCTGATCGCCCCGCCGGGAGCCGAGCCCTGGACGCGCGTGGTGATTGAAAAGCCGTTCGGAAAGGATCTGGAAAGCGCCAAAAGACTCAATGCGGAACTGCTCCACCACCTCGACGAATCGCAGATCTACCGCATTGACCATTACCTGGGCAAGGAGACGGTTCAAAACATACTATCTTTCCGCTTCGCGAACGCCATCTTCGAGCCGGTTTTCAATCGCAGCTATATCGACCATATCCAGATCACGGCCTCCGAGACCGTCGGCATGGAGATGGCGCGCGGTGGCTACTATGATGAATACGGTGCCTTGCGCGACATGATGACCAACCATTTGCTCCAACTCCTCTGCTTCGTGACGATGGAGGCGCCGGGCGATCTGTCGGCCGAGTCGATCCGCAACGAGAAGGTCAAAGTGCTCAATGCCATGCAGCTGGATATCCGACAGGAGATCTCCGATGCCGCCTGTCGCGGCCAGTATGGAAGTGGAGTCGATGAACAGGGGAAGAAGATCAAGGGATATCTCGAGGAGGACCGCATCGATCCGCACTCGGACACGGAAACCTTCGCCGCTATCCGGCTGCGCATCAATAACTGGCGATGGGCCGGCGTGCCGATCCTGTTGCGTACCGGCAAGCGGATGGCAAAAAAGACGACGGAAGTGGCCGTGCAGTTCAAGGTTCCGCCGCTCCAGTTGTTCCAGCAGGTTGAATGCGCGGACGATGTTTGCGATATCACTCACATCAAGCCCAATACGCTCATCTTCCAGATCCAGCCCAACGAGGGCATCTCCCTGAAGATCGGTACCAAGCGCCCCGGAATGCGCTTTGTGGTCGAGGATGTGAAGATGGACTTCTCCTATTCCGGAACCTGGAACAAGTCGCTTCCCGAGGCCTACGAAAGGCTGTTGCTCGATACGCTGCACGGTGACTCGACCCTGTTCACCCGTTCCGACGAGGTCGAAGCCGAATGGCGAGTCGTTCAGCCCGTGCTCGACCACGTGGCACATCTCAAGCCCTTCACCTACCCGCCCGGCGAATGGGGCATGCCCGAAGCCGACTGGCTCTTCCATGGCGTGGAAGGATATTGGCGGAATAAATAGGTAGGCATTCGGACTGGGGCACTAAGAGGTAATGCCTGAAATAAAGGCCCTGATGGAT
>CAXMPN010000144.1:0-4142 GCA_964195195.1 Pontiella sp.
AACCAACGCACCGCCCCCCCCAGCCGTATTTGAAAATCTGGAAGCCCTCAGCGCGGAACTGCTCAACGATCTGAGAGAACAGCAAGCGCGGGAAGGAGTGACACGCCCCGAAGAAGAACGCACCGCGCCGCCGGAACCGCGCACTCCGGAATCCGTACTGACCGAACGCGGCCAAAACATCGACCGGTTCATCTAATAAAAACCTGGAGACCCGCATGACGACGTTTGGCATCTCAAGCAATCTCATTCCGCCGCTGTTTCCGAAGTCCGACCGGACGGAGGGCATCACGCTGAACGATTTCCGCGCGCAGATCAATCAGTTCGGAGCGGACCGACCAACGCCCTCGGATTTGCTGTTCGATTCCTTCGTGTTCGTCTCCAACCGCGTACCGCAGGTGAACGACCTGAGAGGCCCGCTCTCGGGATTCCGCGTCAACGCTGCCGGGCGGTTTGTGACCGACCGGTTTCAGTTCAGCCATTTCCCGATCATTGACGAAGTCGGTGCTTCGCGCATCACCGAACGGCGCACCGACGACATCGGCAACCTGCAGATCCGCCTGCAGGCGCTGTTGGACAAGGTAGAAGAATTGCGACTCGGTAACGCGTTTAATTTGTTGACCGCCAAATCGTCCGACTCCAGCGCACTCCGCGTTTCGGCAGACAGTACTGCCAAGGAAGCAAGTTTCGAAGTCACCATTGACGCCGTCGCCTCGCGCAGTGTTCTGGCATCGGACGCGCAGGGCACCGGGGCGCTGGGATTGACCGGCAATTTCCGTATCAACGGCGTGGCAATCACCGTCGTCGCCACCGACACCCTGGCGGACATCAAGGACAAGATCAACCGGGGCGAAGATGTCAACGGCAACGGCGTGCTCGACGAGGCAGAGGACGTCAACGGCAACGGTATCATTGAAACCATTCAGGTAAGCGGCAGTCAGCACGGAGCCGGTATCTTCATCATCGAAGACCAGAATGGCAATGGCGTGCTGGACCCGGCGGAGGATGTCAACGGCAACCAACGCCTGGACGGCGGCACTCAGGACCATCAGGTGACCGCCACCATCCAGGACAACCGTCTGTTGTTGACCAGCCAGACCGGCGACAATTCCGCCATCACCTTGAGCGATCCCGACAGCGTCTTGTTCAACCTGGGGTTTTTCGAACTGGACGGTAACGGGGAGTTGGTCAAAAAAGAAGTGCAGTTGAACGCCTCCGGCACCAACCTGGTGGTCAGCGGGAGCGATGCGGAAATCATCATCGACGGCGAAACCTTTACCAGCGCCACCAATATCTTCTCAGATATATTTGAGGGAATCACACTGGAGGTCCGTAGTGGCGCAGGCGAAACCATTCGTGTCACTGTGGAAACCGACGCCAGCGCCGCGGTCAATCAGATTCAATCGCTATTTCTGCGGCTCAACGACGCGATCAGCGCCCTCAACGATTCCCTGGCGTTCGCTAAAACCTTCGCGGGCGATTTCGAATTGCAATCGGTTCGCGAGGAACTAACGGAAAATTCGCAAACGGGCATCCGCACCAACGAAAGCCGCGATGCCAGCCGGGAAACGGTCGATCCCACCAACAATCTGCCACCGTCACTGGGACTCAACAGCGTGAATATTGAAAAATTTTCGACTACGGAACTGGGAATCACTCGAACCGTACAGGCCATCCGCGACGGACTGGGAGCGCTGTTTGCCAATCGCGGCAGTGAATTGTTCAAAAAACTGTCTTCGATAGGGATTAAAACCGAAAGCGATGATACAATTAGCGTGAATGTTCCGGCGTTGACCCTGGCGCTGGAATCGCAACCGGACGACGTGCTTGAATTGTTCAACGATGCCGAAACCGGAATTCTGCCACTCCTTGAAACTCAGTTGGAATCTCTCTTGAAAGAGGATGTGGGCCGCCTCGATTTAAAATCGGCGCGCCTCGAAGCCTTGTCGGAACTGGACACCGGAACGGAAAAATCCTTTCAACGCGCGTTTGAAAAACTGTTGCTGGAAACAATCGCACGCAACCTCATCGCCATAGCCTGATGCCGCAAACCCCGCCCATGATCAACCGTATGATTGAATGCTTAAAAAAGCAGAAGGATTGTTTCGTCCAACTGCTGAAAGTGGCGCGGCGGCAGCAAAAAGCGATTGACGAGAAAAACGACCCGGACCTCTTGAAAGCCGTGCAGGATAAAAACCCACTCCTGCAAACCCTGCAGGAACTGGATGAAGAAATGCGACCTGTCCTTAAAAACATGTCCGACTCGGAGCGAAAGCTGATGACCCAAAAAGGCAAGGCGCTGAAGGATGAAGCGGTGCAGGCACTGGAACAATTGATCGCGATAGAAGATGCCTGCGCAAAAATCCTCAAGGATAAAAAAGAGGACACCCTTGAGCAAATGAAAGTATTCCAGGAACGTAAAAAAGGTTTAAAGGGCTATGGGGTGTCCGGCGGCAAATCCTCCCGGTTCTCGCAGGAAGGCTAACCAGCCGTGCAAGGCCCAGCGTGATGCTGGACCCAAATGGCTGAAGCATTCACTGCCAACATTAATCCTTGAGCGCATTCCCATGTTTTCCATATTACCGGCGGAGGCACTCCGCCTTTCCCTACGGTAGATTTTCCTTCCCGCATGAGGCATAATCCTTGCCAATTGAAAACGCACTTTAACAACCCGTCTCAATCAAATTCATGATCTGTGTTCCTATTGTCTGTCCGACCATGGACCAAGCCCGCAAAGACCTCGACACCTGCCAAAAGCTGGCAGACATCATCGAACTGCGCCTGGACCTGATCGAGGACTTCGACCTGCCGCTGTTACTTAAGGAGGCAGGGAAGTCCTGTATCGTTACCAATCGGTGCAAGATGGACGGCGGCCAGTTCGTAGGCACGGAAGAGGAGCGCGTCGACGTATTACGCAAGGCGATCGATTTGGGAGTGGATTATATCGACATCGAAACCTCCACGCCGGGACCGCTTCTCAAATCCATCCTCGAGAACAAGGGACCGGTAAAGGTTATTCTCTCGCACCACGACTTCACGCGCACACCAGACGATCTCAATCCCCTGTACGACCTGATGAGCCAATTACCGGCTGATATTTTGAAGATCGTCACTTACGCCACCGACATCAACGACAATCTGGTCCTGTTTCGTTTGCTGGCGCGCGCCAAAAAGAATGAAAAACAAATGATCGCCTTCTGCATGGGCGAAAAGGGAGAGATCAGCCGCATCCTGACAGTTCAGCAGGGCGGATGGCTCACGTTCGGGTCGCTGGAAACGGGCAAGGAAAGCGCACCGGGACAAATTACCGCAAAAACTTTAAAACATATTTACCGCATCAACGATCTGAAACCGGAATCCAAAGTGTACGGCGTCATCGGTGATCCGGTGTCGAAGAGCATGGGTTATCTACTCCACAACAAAGCGTTTCAAGCCGCCGGACTGCCGCATGTGTACGTACCGCTTCTGGTGCAGAATGTGACGCGATTCTTCAGCGCATTTGAACCGTATCTGGGCGGGTTGAGCGTAACCATGCCACACAAGGAAGCCATCATGAAATCCCTCAGCCGAATCGACCCCGCCGCCGGGCGCATCGGCGCCGTCAACACCGTAGTGCCGGACGGCAACGGATGGGCCGGTTATAATACGGATTGCTCGGGCGCGCTGAAAGCATTGGACCCACACGGGCCACTCAAGGATAAAAATGTTTTGATCATCGGCGCAGGCGGTACCGCGAAAGCGATCGGACAGGGCGTGGTGGACCAGGGCGCGATCCTCACCCTCACCTACAATCGCAACAAAGAAAAAGCACAGAAGCTGGCGGATCAATTGAAATGCAACCTCATCAGCATCCGCGATGTGGATCAGGCGGCGGTGGACATCGTTATCAACTGCTCGCCGGTCGGCATGGCTCCGAATATCAATGACACCCCCTTCCCCGCGCGCCTGCTGAAACCCGGCATGGTGGTGTTCGATTCCGTGTACAACCCGATGGAAACCCGCCTCCTCAAAGATGCCGAGGCAGCCGGGTGCGCCACCGTCTCCGGCGTGGGGTTGTTCGTCTATCAAGCGGCGGGCCAGTTCGCATTGTGGACCGGTAAAGCCGCCCCTATCGACCTTCTGCGCCAGGTGGTGGAAGAAAAATT
>CAXMPN010000144.1:4237-4525 GCA_964195195.1 Pontiella sp.
CCAGGTGACCGGAACACCACGATCTCTTTATCTTTCACGTTGCTGGATTCCACGAAAATGGAACCCCCCTCCGCCATCACCGCCCCGGTACCCTGCAACAGCTCGTCTCGGACCGCGCGGGGAGAGTCCATCACCCCGATTCCTAGCTTATTGATCATATACATTGCAATCTGCCCGATCCGATCATCAAAAGGGCGCGCGATACCTGCGGATGGAAGGGTCCACCAACTGCGACCAGGCATCGATGCCCCCTGTCAGGTTGGTCACATTTTTAAATCCGGCTTCCTT
>CAXMPN010000145.1:0-4524 GCA_964195195.1 Pontiella sp.
GACGTGGTTGACAGTGCAACAATTTCCTCGTCGAAAGGACAGAGCAAATGAGAGGCGGCTCTCACTCAGTTCGTATTCGCCACTATATATTTTTGTGCGACCGCAGGCCTTGCCGCAAGCAGCTTCTCAGAAATGCCACGGCTTTGCCGGAATCCTTGAGATTGAACACAATCGATTGATCACCAGCCGAGATTTGCAGAAATTTTCCCGACTCAAACTTTGACAGAGACGCCTTCACTGACTTGAGCCGGATAAAAAGTGCATCCTTAGCTTGCAACCAGCCCTTGCCCGAGTGAAGCACCGTGTGGTCGATCATCACAATCAGTTCTAGAGGTATTTGCGGGACTGACTCCCACTGCTTCTCGAAAAGGCCGATTGTCAGCACTTGTTTTCGATCAAGTTTGAGGATGAAAATCTCGTTCTTATCGTTATGCTCCGACACCATGCAACTCTCGAAGTGGCCACCTGACGACCACTCTGACTTGCCGACCCAATGACCAACCTCAATATCGAACTCAGCAGCAAAGCTGCTCGATGCGATTGCGAAGAAGACCACGACGAGCAAAGCCCAACCTCGACGCAGCACAAGCCTCTCCGCACATTTCAGCATGTCTTGCCACCTCTCGTCGAACAGTTTACTTCGCCGGCGATGCTGCCTTCAGATATGCAATGAGATTTTTCCGATCTTCTGGTTTCGGAATTCCAGGAAAAGCCATTCTGGTTCGAGGAACCATCTTACGCGGGTTGGCCAGATATTCATCGAGAGCTTCTTCGGTCCAAATCAGCCCCGCCGTTGCCGCAGCTTTCATGGCAGGCGAGTATTTGAACTTCTCAGCAGAAGCCGCATCGCGACCTATGATATTATTGAGGGGTGGGCCGACACGGTTTTTCGCTTTCTCCCCGACCATGTGGCAAACGCGGCATTTCTTAAAAACCTGCTGGCCTTTATCTGCGTCCTGCGCATGAGCGGATGATCCAGTAAATGCCAGAACCGCCGCGACGAGCGTGAGCATCGTCTTTGTCGGCTTGGTTGATACTCGGTCCATTTTCTCGGAAGCCCTCCCATTGTTGAATGCCATCTGCAAGCAACTTGGCTGCAGATGGCAAAAACATATTCAGCCGTCTTACTTGACGATGACTTTTCCAGTCATGCCTGCTTCGCGGTGACCGGGGATCAAGCATGACATGTCGAATTCGCCGGCTTTCGTAAAGCGCCACAGCATTTCACCTGATGCCTTAGGCTTCAAACGCTTGGCATTCGGATCGACATGCTCCATACCCGGAAAGCGTTCCATCTCTTTTGCGTGCTTCAGGTTCTCAGCGAGCGTTGCAATCACAATCTCATGATCCAATTCGCCGACATTTTTGATTTTGAAGCGGATCTGTTCGCCCTTCTTTACGTTGACGATGTTCGGTGCAAACGACATTGAGCCGTCACCTTCTTTCATCGAGATTTCCACGATCCGTGATTTTTTCTTTGGATTGCCCGGCATGCCATAGGCTGTTTCATCATCGTGACCATGCGAGTGCCCTTTGGCACCTTTTCCGGCCAAGGCAGGTCCCGAGGCTACAAGCGCCGCTGCGAGGCACACGACCGATGCTGTCGTCACGACCTTCGAAACTGTCTTCATATCAGTTCTCCATTGCTTTCTACGGTGGCTAGTTGGTTGCGAGGAATGTCGAGCAACAGTTTCGACTATTGCTCTTCGTCTTGCTCTTCTTGAAACTCTTGCAGCTCTCGCACATACCAGATGAGTTTCGCGATATCTTGATCACTGGCATTCTTTATGGGGGGCATATCTCCATACTTCCAGTGATGCTGATGGACGCCGTTCCGAACCGCATCGCGGAATTTCTCGTCGCTGTGGTTAGATCTTTCATAGATAATCAGCGGTGGGCCTTTTGCAGAGCCTCGCGAAGATGTCCCGTGACAAGAAAGGCAATTGGCCTGATAGAATTTTTTTCCCTGTCTGGCTTTAGGAGTCAGTATTCGCGGTTCCTGAACATCCAAAACGAAATAATCGGGGACTTCTGTGTTCGGCTTATTTTGATCGAATGCCAAGCCTCCGGGCACAGCCAAGACCAGGACAGTCGATACCCCGCCAACAAGCAAAGAGAATGTCCATGCGTGATGCATTTACCTAATCCCGTTGGCGCGTTGAAGCTCACGTATGTATCGAACGATCAGCGCAGCATCGGCGTCGGTCACATTCGGCACCGGCGGCATATTCCCGAAGGGCCAGTGATGCGCGCGCACGCCGTTCTTAGCAGCCGTTTGAAATGATGCGTCACCATGATGGCTCGGCTCATAAATTTTGTGAATGAAGGGTGGTCCTCTGTCTGTGCCCATTGCTGTCGCGCCATGGCAGCTTGAACAGTTTTCTCTATAAAGATCTGCACCTTTTTCTGTTTCCGCTGGACGAACAACCAGCTCGACGCCGTGTTGTGAATGTTCATGGCCAGACGGTGAAGAAACTGCGGCAATACTAACGCCGATGCCAACGACTGCGGTCAGAGTCACAATTCCCTTTTGTATCACAGCGCCCCCCTCCGATAGCGATGATGGTTCGTTAGCCGCAGTAAAGCTAAAGTCACTGCGACTAACAGATCAGAAAGTGCAAATTCATGCTACTTTTCGAGCTTCGTCACTGTCAGTTTGCCGCCAACATCTTCGACATGGATCTTAATCTTATCTCCAGTTTTTACGCCTTTGCCGAGTTTCGGGTCGCTCAGCTTGAAAACCATGGTCATCGCCGACATATCGAGATTGGGGATTTTTCCATGTTTGATTGTTAAATCACCATTTGATCGAACTTCTTTAACAACCCCATCGACCATAGCTCCGTCTGCGTCGGCAAGCGCGGTCATTGGCATGGCAAGCGCGCCAGCAACAAACAGTGCTGAGGCGATACTTTGTTTTAGATAACTCATGGTTATTACCTTCCTGGTTTTAGTCGACGTAGACTCGCAGGTTGACAGATCATTGATGAATGGAAGTTGATTAAGTTTTTATTCCATCGCGGCGAAGTTCGGCAGCAGTTGCAGCACGGACCATCGTTCCCTCTGGTGGTTGATACCAACCGGGATCGGCAAAACCAATCACGCGATTGCGTACTTTTAATGTCGTAAACATGCCGCCCATCGATATATATGAATGAGGACCTTTAGCGCCGACCATTGGAATGGAGTTTTCCGGCAGCTCCATATATTTTGCCATTTTGCCCATTTCACCCATCCCGTCCTGCCCCATCGTCATGTAACTTGGGACAAGACTTTGCACGGCGTTGTCGACAGCTTCCGGCTTAACGCCGACCATATTGGCAAGGCCGTGGCCCATCTGGTTCATGGTGTGGTGTGTCATGTGACAATGCATGGCCCAGTCACCAGGGTTGTCGGAGACAAACTCAATATTGCGTGCCTGACCAACGCCAACCAACGTACTGGTTTCCGGCCAAAGTGCTGCCTCCGGTACTTCGCCGCCATCCGTTTCGGTTATGCGAAACGAGTGACCATGAATATGGAACGGGTGATGATCCATGGCCGACAGGTTCCCGACGCGGATGCGAATGCGATCGTTCGTTTGGCATACCAGAGGCGCTGTCCCCGGGAACACCTTGCCGTTGAGGGTCAGTGTGTTGAAGCCGGAGGAGACACTGGTATCAGGTCGATAGGCACCCGGCTTAATATCCATCTCATGCAACATCAACGAGAAATCGCGATCAGGTCGCGGACGCTTCGGATTGCGCGGATGGATGACAAACATCCCGAAGAGGCCCATGCCTTCCTGGGTCATGGTGTCTTTGTGAGAATGGTACATGAACGTCCCATGCTGCACACAAGGGAACTCGTACTTCCAAGTTGCACCTGGCGGAATCGGCGCCTGCGTGAGACCGCTGACGCCATCCATGTTGCACGGCAAGATCAGTCCATGCCAATGGACGCTCGTGCCCACAGCCAACTTATTGGTGACGTAGATACGGATACGATCGCCCTCGACCGCTTCAATCAACGGACCAGACATCTCACCGTTATAGCTCCAGACTAGAGCTTTGAAGCCTGACGCAAACTCATGCAGAAATTCGGAAGTTGTCAGGTGAAAAACCTTTACGCCATCGACGATCTTCCACGGAACCGTCGTGCCATTGGGCTTATGCACTGGCGTGTAATCTTTACCGGGCATACCGGGGTTATACGTCCCATCCGGATCAACCGTCCGAGCATACCAATCATTGCCTTTCGGGGTCGCATAGCCAGTGGCAGGCGCAAGAGGCAGTCTCTTGCCTGCGGCAGCGTCGGCCATTTTGTGTTTGCTGTGGTCCATCTTTCCGGCCTGCGATCCGGATGCGGCCAACGCAGACCCCGCTACGGCGACTCCTCCAGCAGTCAAGAATTTTCGCCGAGACAGTTTTTTGAGCGAACTCATTTAGTGACCTCCTTCTTCACCGCCGCCTGCTCCAGCAGACGCGACGATAATTGCGTCACCGCCACCGTCGGGTAAGCGGCCACTCTTCAGTTGCTGGTAGT
>CAXMPN010000146.1:0-4513 GCA_964195195.1 Pontiella sp.
GCGTCTGGCAGATTGCCGATGCACTCTTTACCGCGCTTGACAAAACACCGGTTTCTCAACGGGAGCATGGTACCTTCGCCTACGGCAAGGTGCTGGAGGTTGATGGGGCGGAGATCGACACCGGCCTGGCGCTCGTGATGCGCACGCCGAAGAGCTACACCGGGGAGGATGTGGTGGAAATACAGGGTCACGGCGGGGCCGTCGGCATGCGCCGTATCCTGCGTCGCGCGCTCGAAGCGGGGGCGCGCATGGCCGAGCCCGGCGAATTTACCAAACGCGCATTCCTGAACGGCCGCATCGATCTGGTTCAGGCCGAGGGCATCTTTGACTTAATCCGTGCCCGCTCCGACCGCGCGGCCAGCGCGGCGATGGAGCAGATGGAGGGCAAGCTCAGCCAGCAGTTCAATGCGATCTACGATGCGTTCCTGGAAGTGGCTGCAAATCTGGAAACCACGCTCGACTTTGTCGAAGATGAATTGCCGGACGACGTTTTTTCAGGCATTGCCGAACTGCTCGATCGCACCTTTCGTACGCTCGATGAGTTGCTCGACACGTGGGATGAAGGGCGGCTTTTACGCGAAGGCGCGCGGGTGGTGATTCTCGGTCGTCCGAATGCGGGCAAGTCGACCTTGCTCAATGCACTGCTCGGCTTTGATCGGGCCATCGTTTCCAGCACGGCGGGCACGACGCGCGACACGATAGAAGAGGGATTCGTGCTCGATGGTATTCCGCTGCGAATCATCGATACCGCCGGCCTGCGCGAAACTGAGTGTGAGATCGAGGCGGAAGGAATCCGTCGCGCCGAAGCCCACGGGCAGGAGGCCCACGTATCCGTCTATCTGGTCGACGCCTCGCAGCCGTTGCACGAAGAAGATCGGGTGCGCCTGGACCAACTTGATCGGACCAAAAGCATCGTGGTTCTGAACAAAATAGACCAGGGAAAGCAAATCGAGGGCGTTGAGGGGGTCGAAGCCTGCCTTCTTTCCGAAACGGGAATCACCGAGCTAAAGCAAGTCATGGCGGATACCTTGGAAAAGGGCGCAGACTTTCATGCGCCGCCGCATGCGGTTATTTCCGAACGCCACCGGCAGTTGCTGGTCCAAGCCCACCATGAAGCCAGGAACGCGCGGGCGTTCATGAAAGAAAACATTGAGGCGAACGCGGTACTGGCGTGTGAACATCTGCGGTCGGCACTGGAGTATCTCGGGCAGGTTACCGGCCGGGTGTACCATGAGGAGTTGCTGGATAACATTTTCTCACGCTTCTGCATTGGAAAATAAGAGTTGCCAGCCTGCGCCAAAGGCTACGGCTGGTCCGCCGTAGCTCTTCGCGTAGGCGGAAATATTGAAACGTAGAAAATTTGAAACATGGCCCATGGAAGAGTAGATTTCCCAGTCTTTGCACAATAGAGGATTCAGACATGAGCAGGATTTTGGCACCGATCGTCCGGTGGGGTACCGACAAGAAGTACAAAAAGGTCGAGGATTTCCTTCTGCGGCCGATTGTGGAAGAGCAGGCCATGGAGGTGGCCGCCACCATTTTGGCCGACGTCAAAGAGCGCGGCGACAAGGCCGTGATCGAATGCGCCCGCCGTTATGACGGATCGAACATTTCAACCCGACGCATGCGTGTAACGCCCGAAGAGATCGACGAGGCGAAAAGCCTGGTGGATGAGGATTTTAAAGCGGCGGCCAAAGAGGCGCATAAACGCATCACGGCTTTTTCCCGGAACGGGTTGCGCGACGATTGGCAAATGGCTACCCCCAAGGGCGGTATGCTGGGCGAACGCTATGTGGCCTACACTCGTATTGGCGCCTACATTCCGGGCGGTGCGGCCCCGTTGGCCTCAACGGCATTAATGACGCTTACGCTGGCCAAGGTGGCGGGCGTGAAGGAACTGGTCGCCTGTTCGCCGGGTGATGCTGACGGTAAGCTGAATCCCTACATTATTTATGCGCTCGATCTGGCCGGTGCGACCGAGATCTACAAGGTGGGCGGTGTCCACGCGATCGGTGCCATGGCGTTCGGGACGAAGTCGATCGCCAAGGTGCGCAAGATTGTCGGGCCGGGCGGGCCCTACGTTACAGCGGCGAAGCGCCAGGTCTATGGCGATGTGGCCCTGGATATGGTGGCCGGTCCGAGTGAAATTGCGGTCCTTTGCGATACCTCCGCCCATGCGGCCCACGTTGCGGCCGACCTGCTTTCGCAGGCGGAACACGGAACCGGTTCGGAAAAATCGTTGCTGGTGACGACATCGCAGGAGCATGCAGAAGCCGTACGGGCGGAAGTATTAGAGCAAGCAAAAACCCTCTCACGCACGGAGCCGATCCACGAGGTGCTGGAAAACGGCATGTTGCTGGTGGTGGTGAAGGATGTGTCCGACGGTATGAAGCTGTGCAATCTGTTTGCGCCGGAGCACATGGAGCTGATCGTCGAGAATCCCGACCCGTGGGTTAATCAGGTGGAAAACGCCGGTGCGCTGTTTATTGGCGAATGGACGCCGGAAGCCGTGGGCGACTTCGCGGCCGGTCCGAGCCATGTGCTGCCGACCGGTGGAACGGCAGCCTATTTTTCGGGACTGACCGTGGAGGATTTCCGCCGCCGCATCAGCTTGATCCAGTTTACCAAGGAAGACCTGCAGGATACCCTGCCGGTCGTTGAAGCCTTTGGACGTATCGAAACTCTTGACGGTCACGCGCGTTCCGCGAGCATCCGTTTTGAAGACCAGGAATCTATATGAGTGATATAATCAGAAAATCGGTACAGGCGATGTCGGGCTATGTTCCGGGCGAACAGCCCAAGGGCGATGACATCATTAAACTGAACACGAACGAGAATCCGTACCTGCCGTCGCCGGATGTGCAGGATATCCTGTCGATGGTGGACATTTCGGCGCTGTCGCGCTATCCCGATCCGGTTTGTACAGAGCTGCGCAAGGTAATTGCCGAGCTGCACGGGTGCGAAGTGGAAAACGTATTTGTCGGCAACGGGTCGGACGAGGTGCTGGCGCTTTGCATCCGCGCGTTTGTGGAGCGCGATGGTTCGGTCGGGTACTTCGATCCTTCGTATTCACTCTATCCGGTATTGGCCGACATCGAGGATGTTGAAAAGCGGCCGGTACCGCTCAATACCGCGTTCGGCTGGGAAATGCCGGAAGACTATTCCGCCTCGCTCTTTTTCCTGGCGCAGCCGAATGCGCCAACGAGTCTCGTACATGATCGATCCAAGATCGATGCTTTCGTTGCAGGCTTCAAGGGTGTGGTGCTGATCGACGAGGCCTATGCCGATTTCGCAGACCATAACTGCATGGATCTTGCGCTCGCACACGACCATGTGATGGTTGCGCGGACGCTTTCGAAATCGTATTCGCTGGCGGGCATCCGTTTGGGATACTGCGTGGGGAATGCCGAGTTGATCGGTGCCATGTACAAGATCAAGGATTCCTACAACGTCAACTATCTGACACAGGAGATTGGGCGGGTTGCGATCCTCGACCAAGGCACGATGCGCGCCAACGTGCAGGCCATCATTGAAACGCGTAAACTGGTGGCAGACAAGTTGTCGGAACTCGGATTCGGGGTGTACGGTTCCCAAACGAACTTTCTGTGGATCAAACCACTGGAGACGACCCCGGCATCGCTCTTTAAGGCGTTGCGGAAGAAAAACATCATTGTGCGCCATCTCGCTGGCGATGAACGTACCCGCGACTATCTGCGGGTCACTATGGGGACGGCACCGGAGATGTTTACTTTTCTGGATGCCGTCGAGGAAATCCTCAATGGAGAGGACCAATAGGGTGCCCGCCGCCTGAGGGGGTGCCCCTGCTTGACTCGCCCTTCGGTTCGGGCATAATGCGCAATTCATTTTTCGGACAATACGTATGATCAAGGTTTCTGGGGTTACATTATATGGATTGTAAAAAAGTTAAGGTAGCAAATATTATAATTTCTGTACTATTTGCGGCGGCAATGATCATTTCTTCATATTTTATTGAAGATAAAGACCTGTCTAAAACAGTGGTCATTATGCTTATTGCTGTATGGTTAGTTCCATTTTTTTATCTAAATAAGCAAATGAAGCGTAAATAAAAACATAACAAGCACTTCAAACGGATAAATTATAGTTGGTTGTTTCGCTCTGTTCACATTATAGCCAACTATATTTTACCGCTTAAGTAAGCGTTCATTTTTCGGACCATAAATATGATCAAGGTTTCTTTCGAGGTTGCGCGGGGGGAAATCGTGGGCTTTCTGGGGCCGAACGGTGCGGGGAAGACGACCACGATGCGCATGCTGACCGGATATCTTCCGATGAATTCCGGCTCCATCGAGGTGGCCGGATACGATGTGTCCAAGGATCCGCAGGAGGTGCGGCGGCGCATTGGATATCTGCCGGAAAGCTGCCCGCTCTATCCTGAAATGCGGGTGGACGAATATCTGCGTTTCCGGGCCGAACTCAAGGGGGTGCGCTCGCCTGCGCGGAAGGCCAAGCTGAGCGAGGTCAAGGAGCAGTG
>CAXMPN010000147.1:0-238 GCA_964195195.1 Pontiella sp.
AGATCCCTGCTTGGAGCGGGCTAACCCCATGATGGTCCGCAGGGTGGTCGTCTTTCCTGCACCATTACGGCCAAGCAGGCACACTACCTCGCCTTCGTTCACCTCAAGCGAAACGTCAAACAGGATATGGCTCGTGCCGTAGTGCGTGTTGACGTTGTGAACTTCCAAATAGCTCATATGTGATGCTCGCGCAGATAGATTTGTTGCGCCGTTTCGTTGTCCCGCACTTGTTCGGGGG
>CAXMPN010000147.1:324-4479 GCA_964195195.1 Pontiella sp.
ATCGCCAGTTCCAGTTTTTTCTTGTCCCCTTGCGCGAGCATCCCTGCGATATCGTTGGCCTTCTCGACTAAACCGCAAAGCGAAAGCGCCTCGTGTGTCTCCGAGACACCGATACGATCAGCGCTGGCGAACATATTCATGGTGACACGAGCGTGGGAATGTACGGCTGATCGGACGTTTTCCAGAACCGTCAGGCGAGGAAAGATATTGCTGATCTGAAAGGCGCGCGAAATCCCGATCCGGGCGATCACATGGGGGGCCTGGTTGGTGATGTCTCGACCGTCAAAAACAACCTTGCCGCCATCGGGTTTGTGATAGCCCGTGAGGAGGTTGAAAAACGTACTCTTGCCGGCACCGTTGGGTCCGATGATCGCGGACTGTTCGCCCTCCTGCATCGTGAAATTGATATTCTGCGTGACGTGAATTCCGCCAAAATGCTTGTTGAGGCCGGTGACTTCCAGGATCGTCCTTGCCATCACGAAGTCTCCCTTTTTTTGCCAGATTTTTTGGGAGAGTTGTCAGCGCGTTCCTCACCACCACCCCTGTTGAGGATGCGAGGGATCAGCTTGGCGTCAATGACGCCCAGTAAACCGCCTGGCGCGAAAAGAACGATCAGCAGGATGACGGTGCCGATGGTCAAGGGCCAGTAAACCGTAAACCCAGTGACATAGGCGTGCAGGAAGGTATAGACAATTGAGCCGACCGCAGGCCCGGCGAAAAATCCCGCACCGCCGATAAGCGTCATGAAGACGGCAATGCCCGACTCATGCCAGCCCAGTCGAAGCGGTCCGACGCTGCGCGTGAACGGTCCCCATAATGCACCCGCAACCCCGGCGAACATTCCGGCAATCACGAAATTGACCAGCATATATCGCCGCACGTCGATCCCGATGAAACGGGTGCGAAGCTGATTTTCACGTATCGCGCGCAGCACATAACCGAACGGAGATCTGGTAATGCGCCACATCATGGCCGCGGCGGCGGCAACTATCGCCAGGGTTAAATAGTAATAGACCGTGGGGTCGCGAAATACGGGAGGCGGAAGAAGTCTTTGAATGCCGTCATCGCCACCCGTGAAGGTGTACCAGGAGAACACCACAAAGAACAGCAGCTCGCCGAATGCAAGGGTCAATATGGCGAAATAGATGCCGGTAAGCCTGATACAGAAGAAACCGACGACCAGGGCGCCGATTGCCGCAACCGGCGGGCCTGCGAGCAGAGCCCCGAAAAATTGCAGAATGGTGATCTCCTCGGTGCCACCGGTAAACTCGCGAAACATAATCGCGGTCGCATATGCGCCTAGGCCGAAAAAGGCGGCATGGCCGAATGAAATCTGGCCCATATATCCATAGATGAGGTTGAAACTCATCGCGAACAGGCCAAGAACCAGAATTTCCGTTCCAACCTCGATCCAGAACCTGCCCACCAGGACCGGAACCAGCAGAGAACCAAGACCAAGCAGAACGAGAATGGGCCCGGACAACCCGCCCCATTCAACGAGCTTGCGTAACCAGCTTTCAGGACCGTTTTGCCCCTTATCGGTCATGTTTCTTCCCTTCATGATCCCGGTTCTCAGAACCGAAGTTCGGTTCCGAATAATCCCCATGGACGCAAGATCAGGACCGCCACGACAATAAGGAAGATCACTGCGAGTGCACCATCCGGCCAGACAAGAATCGAGATCGCATAGACAATTCCAACCATAATGGATGCCACGAATGTACCAAGGATGCTGCCGAATCCGCCGATAACGACAACGGCAAAGCACTGCACGATGAGGTCTATATCGACGCCGAGCGCCATCGGCATAAGCGGTAAAAATACGCCAGCCGAAAATCCAGCAATACCGACGCCGAGCGCGAATACTCCCGCGTAAATCATGGGAATTCGAATTCCTAACGCGCCTACCATCTCTCTGCTGTAGACAGCGGCACGAACGATTTTGCCGTATCGGGTCTTTTGCAGAAACCACCACAGACCCGCGGCAACGGCGCACCCGGTAGCAATAATGATGAAATAATAGGGATTTACGAAGGTGTCCAAGATCTCCCACGGTTCATTCAGCAGGAATATCGACCGGTCCTCCACGCCCCAGATTATCTTGATCACATCGCCGAATATGAGAATCAGGGCAAAGGTCAAGAGCAACTGTTCGGGGAGCTCACGCTCATACATGCGGCTAATGAGAAGTCGCTCGATCAGATAACCAATTACCACCATCACACCGGTGCCAAAGATGATCGAGACAGCTAGAATCAGACCGCTTTCGGCAAATCCCATGCCGTCTGTGATAAATGAGAAAATGCTGAAAGTAATGTAGCCGCCAATGAGCCACAGCGTGGCGTGGGCAAAATTCAGAATATTCATAACGCCGAATATCAGCGACAAGCCCGACGACAGCAGAAACAATATCATTGCTCGCGACAAGCCGCCGAGTAGCGTGGCGAACAGGATTCCGGGGTCCGTAAGCATAATGATCCCTCAACAAGCCAAGGGGCCTGGGTTTCTGGAAAAAGCCGGCCACAGGCGTCAAGATGAAACTCGACGTCCGTGGCCAGTAGGCTCTTTCAGAGGTTACGCCCGCTTCTTCTGGAGCTTGCGGACATCATCACAGGTCGGCGTCCAAACCTCTTCCGCCTTGACGATGATCATCGTTTTTGGATCGTAGATCGGGAACGGATAGTCCGGGCTGTCCCACACCGCGCCAACGTATCCGGCCGGGATGTTTAGCTGATTGTTGCAATCCCGGAACGTCGCCTTGCCGCGGCAGGTATTCAGGGTCGCGCCCTTGAGGGCCTTTTTCACGGCCTCCGTCTCAATTGAGCCAGCCTTCTTGATGCCTTGCTCCAGACCATAGATGGCATCGTAGTGCATGCAGGCCCAATCCGTCGGATAGGCATCCTCGCCATGCTTTTTGCGATGCATCTTCATGTATTGCTGCATCAAGGGCTCATCCAGATGAGCGAAGAACGGGCAACGCGCAAGGCCGATCATGCCGCGTGGCAGGCTCTTCTTTTGCTGCTGCATCTCGGTCACGGAGATCAGTCCACCAGGATAGGCAACGCGCTTGAACAGGCCCATCCCCTGCGCCTGCTGGATGAAGGTCCGGTTGTCCTTGCCGGCGATTGCGCCGTAAGCAAAATCCGGTTTGGCGGCCATGATAGCCGTTATGTAAGATGAAAACTCGGTCTCACCGAGCTTGAACCACAGGTCCTTGTTTAGCTTCGTTTCCGGTGATTTCCTCTTAAGGGCATTTACGAACCCTTTTTGTGTGTCACGGCCCCATTCGTAGTCCTGACCAATGGTGACATAGGTTTTCCAGCCGTTCTTCTTGATCATCTCGGCAACCGCTACGACCACCGAGCCCGACTGCATTTTCGAGTTGGGGCAGAACTGGTAGGTATAGGGCGTATGGTTCTCGTTGACGATTTTAGAGCTGTTGCTGGTTGCCGCAAGATGCAGAATCTTGCGCTCGTGAATGATCTCCTGGATCGCCATCGCGCACGCACTGGAGTAGGTGCCGACAACAGTCTGCACATTGTCGCGCGAGATAACGTCGCGCGCTTCCCGCGCGGCCACGTCGGGCTTGGTGTGCGTGTCGCGGTAACTCACTTCGATCGGATGCTTACCGAGCAATCCTCCCCTAGAATTGATATCCGCTACTGCATTCAACACCGCCTTGATCCCGCCATCGGCATAGTTGGCGCCGGTTCCTGTTACAGGTAGCAGCAAGCCCAATTTATAGGGGGTGCCGCCGAGGGCGCTGCTGATAAATCTGGGCGTCATGGTCAAAACGCCAGCCGCCGCAGATGTAGCAATAAACTCGCGGCGGTCCATGCTCTTAAGGACCTGATCCCACTTTTGATCACTGATATGCGTTCGTTTTTCGGACATTTTTCTCTCCCTTATTAACTCTAGTAAACCCGGACCTTTTGGTCAGACGCCTAGTCCCCAAAATGGATCAAACCAGAACATATTTTTATTCGGCTGGCTATGAGGCACAAATTGTCTCCGGCATCATTTTTGAGTCGCTCTAGCCTCGAAAGCCTCGAAAGCCTCGAAAGCCTCGAACCAAATTTGGATAACAAATTTTACCATAAAATTCAATGTGGTTTGATGTTTTTCCCAAACATTGATTCGTGCATTTGATCTATG
>CAXMPN010000148.1:0-4108 GCA_964195195.1 Pontiella sp.
TCATCGTGTCTGCCTTTCGAAATTCATATTTCAGTGACGCAGTCTCGTCCGGCAGCACCGCGGTAGCCTCGGCGCGGGCCGGCAATGTTATCGGCGGTGGGGACTGGGCAGACGACCGCTTGATACCCGACGTCATCAAGGCGACAGCCGAGGGTAATCCGGTTGAAATCAGAAACCCCGGCGCGATGCGGCCCTGGCAACACGTCCTTGACCCGTTGCAAGGGTATTTAATGCTGATCGAGCACTTGTGGGCGGACGGCGCAGGATTTTCCGAAGGCTGGAATTTCGGTCCTGAAGGTCAGGAGACGGTGCCTGTGCTGCACTTGATCGAAACACTGTCCGAGTTGTCGGGGGGTGCAATCCGTTATCACACAGGAAGCTCCGACGGTCCGCCGGAGGCGGCGCTCCTGAGTCTGGACTGCGCCAAGGCCCGCCAACGCATTAGCTGGGCACCCAAGCTGTCATTAGACACCGCTTTGGAATGGGTCTGGGAATGGTATGCGGATTACCTGCAGGGTGGTACCAACCTGCAATCCGTGACCCGGGATCAGATTAATCGGTACATGCAGTTATAGCGTGACGGTTGGCAATTGCAGATTTTGTGGCAGTGCCCTGACGCAGTCTTTCTGTGATCTCGGCGTGTCGCCCCTTTCCAACGCATTCCTGGATGAGACCCAAATTTTGCAGGACGAGCGACAATATCCGCTGCACGCCTATGTTTGTACCAATTGCTTTCTCGTCCAGGTCCAGGAGTACGCCGGCCCAGATGAAATCTTCGGCAGCTACGCCTATTTCTCGTCTTTTTCATCGAGCTGGCTCGCGCATTGCAAGAATTATGCGACCGAAATCACCGCCAGGCTAAAGCTTGATTCAAATCATTGTGTCATCGAAGTGGCCAGTAACGACGGTTGCATGCTGAAAAACTTTCTGGAGGCCGGTATCCCTGTGCTCGGCATTGAGCCAGCCCGCAATGTTGCGGAGACAGCGGAGGCCGCTGGAATTCCAACGCTATCCGAGTTTTTCGGTGTGGCGCTAGCGCAGCGGCTGGTCAACGAGGGCAGGCAGGCGGATCTGCTCATCGGTAATAACGTGCTGGCTCATGTGCCGGAGCTGAACGATTTCGTGGCCGGCATGCAAATTCTGCTGAAGGAAAACGGCGTGCTGACGCTCGAATTTCCTCACCTGCTGCGACTAATGGAGCAAGGCCAGTTTGATACGATTTATCATGAGCATTTCTCCTATTTTTCTCTGCTGACGGCCCATCGCCTGCTTGAGGAGCATGGCCTGCAGGTGTTCGATGTACAGCAACTGGAAACCCATGGCGGTTCCTTGCGAGTATTTTCGCAACGCGCGGATTCCGGGGTTCACGCGCTCTCCGGTTCTGTTGCGGACCTGATCGAGCTGGAGGAATCAGCGGGTCTAAGCAAGGCGGAAACCTATAACAGCTTTGCGCAGCAGGTACGTGATATCAGGCTGAAAACACTGGAGTTTTTTGTCAACGCCAAGCGTTTGGGTAAATCCATCGCTGCTTATGGGGCCCCGGCGAAAGGCAACACTATGCTTAACTATTGCGGCATTGACCGCGATTTCATCGATTACACGGTTGATCTTAATCCTGATAAACAGGGGAAGTTTTTGCCCGGTACACGTATACCGGTATATGCCCCGGACAGGATCAATGAGACCCGGCCGGACATCGTTGTTATTCTGCCGTGGAACTTGAAGGAAGAGATCGTGCAACAACTAATTCATGTGCGTGAATGGGGCGGGCAGATGGTTGTGTTGATTCCCGGCGTAGAAGTTGTGGGCGAGTCCTGACCGGCCGGATATGAAGGCTATCGAATCCGGCCATCGATGAGACTAACTAAGTGAGTAGATTCAAAGAACTGCACCCGGGCCATAAAGAGGCCATTGATGCAATGGCAAACGATCCGGCTATCCGCTCCAAAGCGATCGCCCTTATTAATGAGGCTGCCGCCT
Source organism: Pontiella sp. (assembly GCA_964195195.1). Taxonomy (GTDB): domain Bacteria; phylum Verrucomicrobiota; class Kiritimatiellia; order Kiritimatiellales; family Pontiellaceae; genus Pontiella. The sequence goes on from CAXMPN010000148.1 coordinate 1,981, forward strand.
ACAAGTATTCCTATAACTTCACCTGGCTGGGGCTTCCGATTATCCAGTTACCGCAGGATATTGTTGCCATCCAGGAAATCATTTGGACGACCAGGCCCGACGTGATAATTGAAACGGGAGTGGCGCATGGTGGTTCGCTGATCCTGTCCGCGTCCATTTTGGAATTGCTGGGCGGAGACGGCCGGGTCGTCGGAATCGATGTAGATATCCGCGATCACAATCGGGTCGAGATCGAAAAGCACCCGTTATCGAAGCGGATTACACTAATTGAGGGTTCTTCCGTTAATGGCCAGGTAATCGACCAGGTGAAGGAGATCATCGATGGCAAGCAATCGGTGATGGTGACGCTCGATTCCAGTCATACGCATGAGCATGTGCTGGAGGAGCTGCGTTTGTATTCACCGATGGTGACACCCGGCTGCTACCTCACGGTGCTCGATACCATCATCGAAGATATGAATGATGACAGTTTCCCCGACCGACCGTGGAGCGTGGGAGACAATCCAAAAACGGCTGTCCGGGAATTCCTGCGCGAGAACGATCGTTTCAAGATCGACCAGGAGCTTGAAGACCGGCTGTTGTTGACGGCAGCGCCTGCTGGTTATCTTCAGTGCCTGAAGGATTAAAGCCGCGTTACCGTTCGCCGAGCATCCACTCGCGCGAATCATTTGTGAAATTGAGAGTGAAAGGACACTCGGAAAATGTTGGCTGAACTGCGGAGGAAACTCGCTTCGGCGAAGCTTGCAACGTTTCTTCGTCGCCTGGTCAGGGGCGAACAGGTTCCAATCGGCGCCAACCCCCTGTGCAAACCAGTGTACAGCGGGGCATATGGAGACAAACCCGGGTTTCTTGAGGCGTACGAGATGGGCCTAAAGACCATAGAACCTCTTGGCGATGCAGGCGACGTGTTTCGTTACGATATGCAGCGGGTCTACGTGTGTTGCTGGGCTGCTAAACATGGTCTGGGCCTGGAAGGGGACTTCGTAGAGTGCGGCGTGAATACCGGATTTTTGTCGCGAGCGGTCATGCAGTACATTGAGTTTGAGAAACACCCGTCGAGAAACTTCCACCTGCTGGATACTTTCACGGGACTGGACGTTTCTCAGCTAAGTCCGGGCGAACGGGCCTTGGGGTTTGAGGAGGTGAACAAGCACTTCTACGATAGAGACGTATACGAACAGGTCCAGAAAACTTTCCAAAACTTCCCCAACGTCGCGATCATCAGAGGATCGATCCCCGGAACACTGCAGCAGTGCAGAGCAGAATCCGTGTGCTATCTCTCCCTAGACATGAATTGTGCCTATCCTGAACTCGAGGCGCTGGCGTTCTTTTACGAGAAACTGAGCCCATCGGCCTGGGTTATTCTCGATGACTACGGCTTCAATCCATATATTCATCAGAGAAAAGCTCTTGACGGGTTTGCGAAAGATATGGGCATCGACATTTTGGAATTGCCCACAGGGCAAGGCATTATTGTCAAGGCTCTGGGTGTTTCCGAATCTCACTCACGCGCAGAAATGTCCTGACCCGTACTTCGAGTGCTTAAGCCTTCCCCGGTTGGAAGACTACTGAAGAAGAGATGGATCAACTCGCAAACAAACTGAAACACCGTCCCAGGGTCAGCGTCGGAATGCCTGTCTATAACGGGGAAAAATTTATCCGGGAGGCTCTCGATTCGCTGCTGGCCCAGACATTCATCGACTTTGAGTTGATTGTCTCAGACAACGCGTCTTCTGATCGTACGGAAGCGATCTGCAAAGAGTGCGCTCGGCAAGACCGGCGAATAAGGTTCGTAAGACAGGAGAAAAACCTCGGGTCGCTGCAGAACTTTCAGAATTGCCTTGATCTGGCCGTCGGCGAATACTTTATCTGGGCGGCCGCAGACGATTCCTGCAAGCCGAATTTCATTGAAGCCCTGGTTGCTGAGTTGGACGCCGATGAAAGTTTCGTTCTGGTGATGTCAGATGCATCGATGATAGACGGTGACGGGACGCCGCTTTACCGGTCGGAAATTGAAAATATCCGGGTCGATGACGTCAAGAGCTCATGGGACAGCGTGAGACCGGTGTTCTTTGAGAATCCGACGTCCCAAATTTTCTATGGAATCTATGGCCTGTTCAGGACGGAT
>CAXMPN010000148.1:4118-4429 GCA_964195195.1 Pontiella sp.
GTGGGGCTGGGAAATTCCCATCATGGCCCAGATTGCATCTCTGGGGAAGGTAGGATCAATCCCTTATGATCTGAAGATTTACCGAATGCATGACGGCTCGGTTGCGGCGGAGGAGCGCAAGAGCATGACCTTTAGACAGCGAATCGATAATCATTTTAATACAAGTGCATGCTTATTTAAGATTGCAATACGTTCGGAAATGAATCGTTCTGCGAAGGTTCGGGCGCTGCTCGCCCTGACGAGAACCAGACCGAGGTATCTGGTCAAGTTATTCATGCTGTATCCATTCAAGAATTGGATGCGACGGATGT
>CAXMPN010000149.1:0-4398 GCA_964195195.1 Pontiella sp.
CGCGAAGTGCCGTACCACGACCTCGTCAAGGAGCACCTCGGTGACGACTGGTTCGAAAAGACCCTCGACGAAGCCAAGGCCAAGGCCGCGGAGTTGGAAGTTCACATCGAAGAGAGCGCCGACTTCAAGCAGGTCACCCACGAAATCTACGACAAGACCATCGAGGGCACGCTCATCCAGCCGACCTTCATCACGCGTCTGCCGGCCGAACTCGTTCCGCTGGCCAATCCGTGTGCCGATGATCCCGAACTGGTCGATGTCTTCGAGCTGATTATTGGCGGCAAGGAAATCGCGCCGGCCTACAGCGAGCTAAACGATCCGATTGAACAGCGCAAGCGCTTCGAAGAGCAGGCGGCCGGCGATGGTTCCAAAATCGATGAGGACTTCCTCTCCGCACTCGAATACGGCATGCCGCCGACCGGCGGAATGGGCATCGGTATCGACCGCCTGCTCATGCTGCTCACCGGCTCCGACGCCATCCGCGACGTCATCCTTTTCCCGCAGCTCAAGCCGCGCGCCTAGGATTTGTTCACTCAGGCAAAAGCAACCCAGGGGCGAAGTTTGATCATACGTTGGCGGCTTTGCGGTAGTCGCTCGGCAGAACGTTTGAAAGGCGCCGACACGGATGGTGCGTTGCCCTCAAAATCGGGCGTTGTACAGTGTCAGCTCAATTGACTGGTTCGATGTTGATTTCATTTAGTTGATTGATTTTAAAATTGATATGTAGGAATCCGTAAAAGAGAACGTCCATCCACCATGAAATCATTTCTGTTGGCCGGGAGTTGATCCTAGAAGTCAATTCATTCTTGCACCACTAGTAACTAGGTATTTGCGATTTTAAATTCATTTTATCTCCTCTTCATTATGAATAAATTTACTTACTGCAAAAGCAGGATTTTATAATTTTCCGATAAATTTTGTTGATTTTCTTCACGTATCTGGATTTCCACAGAGCACTTATGATGTTAAATATAATAATATTAAATTTACTCCAATCTTCATGTTTATTGACCAACAAGGAGGCTATCTGATATCCTTTATATTCATCCGGATATTTAATGTAATACCCATGTCTATCGCTAAAATATCCTTTACTCCAACGCGTATGTCCATCGGGAGATCTTACGGAATACATAGTATAAGGGAAACGTCTGACTTTTGGTTTAAGACCAAGATTTTCCATGGAAAACATAATAAATTGTTCAAGGTTCCAATTAGAAAAAGCGGCCATTTCTGAGTATAATATTAGTGGTTCCTCTATTATTCTGTCAGCAATAGACAAAACATTCAATATATCACTACTATTTGCTATAATATGTCGATCTGTGTAACCACCATAATCTTCGCCATTGGGAATCCAAATATACTCGGCATTTAATAATTTTAACGGTACATGGGGAACTAGGTGCATAAAATCAGATCTTGTGATAATAAACCGATCATACTGATCTACAAGTTTATGCTTAATAAGAGACTCCTTTAAGAATAATCTGAAAAACAAGAGGATTGCTGCAGATCCGGGATGCTCTCCGCATCCCTTAATACCGCCTAACCATTGATCTTTTATTTCGAGAAGTTTACGCCAGTCATTTTGTAAACATTTGTTATTTTGAATAAAATCAAAAGCGTCGCCCCAGTCATCAGGCTCATCATAACTCCATACATATTTGGCATGTCGATAAAAGGGATTATTTGTATCCTCTCTATGATTGTTAGCCACACAAAGACACAAATCAGCGTTCATTATATCGAGAAGATTCTTTTTAAATGGGGTAAAGGTGAATTCATGCGCTCTTGTTTCGGCAAGAATGATAACTAGGACGGATTCATTTTTACATTGTTTATTTTTTCTCATGTGTCGTTTTTCACTAACGTGCGGCGGATGAGCCGCAAGCGAGATGGACTGTAGCAGGCTTGCCTGCGGAGGTCTAGCTCGCGAAGTCGGCTCCTTTGCCTGGTTAGGTGGAGCGCGAAGCGCGGAGCCAACCAGAGCAATGGCGAAGCATCCGCCGCACGTTAGGTTGACTGCGAAGCGGTCAACCTAACGTTCCGGGTGAACCTGAGCGAAGCGATAGGCTCTAACCGCTGGTTGGGAATTCTTTTATATTGTTAATCCATCGTATTCAAAACTGATCACATCTTCGGATTTTACGCCAAAGGCTTGAATGAAAACCGGTGCAATAATTTTAAACATTTCTTCAGGATTCCCACTTAGGTTCCAATCGTAAAATTTTGAACCATCACTTCCTGTATATTCCTCCAAAACCAAACCTAAACTCGAACATGTACTCTTGAGTTTTTCTGCTTTGCTTTTCTGTTGTTCAGTAATGAGAGGGAAGTCCATCTGAACAATGTTTTCTCCAGCAGTGAACTGTAGAAAATCTCCAGATGATTCATGGGTAATGATCAGGAATGCATGAGGATCATCGCTTTTCAATAAAGCTTCAAGGTAACGGGGGACATCAGAAAGAACAGCCTGACTTCCAGGAGAAGTTGATTGTGGTTTCATCATCCAAAAAATCAGGACTACAACCACAACTACGATGATGGTCACATATTTCATTTATTTATGTTTTCCCAACAGTTGATTAGGCAGAATTCATTTCTGCCTATCTACTTCCTTTATCGAGCTATATTCAATGTGTTAGGCAGAATACATGAATTAAGAATGTATGAGAATAAAACTATCGCAGAAAGAAATAGATTTCTGGGGCAGGTATGCATAAAAGCTCCATAAATCGGGGTTTCGGGGCATAGTGCGGAGAGGCATGTGACGCGTGCGTATCAGTTTGTCTATGGCTTGAAGGGCCTTAAACTGAATGCGGTCGATTCTGCCTATCTCGATTCCTACCTTGACGAATTAGGCAGAAAGTCGATTCAATTTGAAATACACAGGGAAAGGGGGCGGTCCCGTACTCTCGGAAAGGGGTCGGTCTGAAGTAACCCCAGTTTAATGGACACCCCTCTGTCGGTCTACTTGCCCTTTTTCTTTGGGTTTCGCCGGGCGTTTTTCTTGGGGTCACCGGCTTTGGCGTGGAGTTTGTTGCTTTCGCCGGGGGCAAGGCGCCAGGTGGTCTGCTCGCGAATCTTGCTGACATGCTTCTTCTTGTCCGGTGTGTGCTTGGATTTGACGTTCCCTGAATAGTGCATGATCTGTTCGCTGTGGAAGGGGTGGTCGGTCACTACGTCCATGTCCTCGCCGAGATGAACAAGGATTTCGCGCAGATAGCTTTTTTCGGTGGGATCGCAGAAGCTCAGCGCGAAACCGGAGGCCCCGGCGCGGGCGGTGCGGCCGATGCGGTGGACGTAGGTTTCGGTTTCGCTGGGCAGATCAAAGTTGATGATGTGGGAAAGGTTTTCAATATCGATTCCACGGGCCGCCAGATCGGTAGCGATCAGGACGGGTGTTTCGCCGGTGCGGAAAGCTTCGAGAATTTCCTGCCGGTGGCTCTGCTCCTTTTCGCCGTGCAGTCCGGCGACCGGTAATCCTGCTTTCTGCATGCGCTCGGCCAGCTTGTCGGCACCGCGGCGCGTACGGCAGAAAACGAGTACGCGCTCATAATCGAGCCGTTTCAGTAGCCACTCGAGCAGGGCAAACTTATTATTCTTTTCCACATAGTAGAGTGATTTTTCGATATTTTCGGCAGCAGCTGAGAGCGGATCGCTCGAGATCTGCATGGGCTGTTGGAGGATGCCGTTGGCCAGTTGTAGCGCTTCCTTGGGCATGGTGGCGGAAAAGAAGAGGGCCTGGCGGGTTTGGGGCAGCAGGGGGGCGATCTTGCGAATGTCGGGTGCAAAGCCCATGTCGAGCATGCGGTCGGCCTCGTCGACCACGAATACCTCGACCTGGTCCAGCTTGAGGGCTTTACGCTCGATCAGGTCGAGCATGCGGCCGGGGGTGGCGACGAGGATATCGACCCCTTCGCGCAGGGTTTCTATCTGTTCGTCGTATCCGGTGCCTCCATGGACCAACAACGCAGTAAGTTCGGTATGGACGGCGAAGGTTTTGATGCTATCAAACAGTTGGATGGCCAGCTCGCGGGTGGGGGAGAGGATCAATGCGCGGACCCGGATTTCGCGCTTGGCCATCCATGCATCCTCCAGCCGCTGGATAAGCGGCAAGACGAATGCGGCGGTTTTCCCGGTTCCGGTGCGGGCGCAGCCGATCAGGTCACGCCCGGTCAGGATGGCGGGAATGGCCGCGATCTGGATGGGCGTGGGATGCGTGAATCCACTCTCCGCGACCGCGCGCAGGAGGGATTCATTCAGTTTGAGTCCGGAAAATTCCATAGGCCGGAAAAGCTACCTGCTGTCCGGTGGTTAGTCAACCTAGGGCGACGCCCGGCGTCATTATCCGGGTGAAACCATCCTGGATGCGTGGTCAAGCAACCCGTGCCG
>CAXMPN010000150.1:0-4398 GCA_964195195.1 Pontiella sp.
TAGGTGCCTAAAAACGTCAGCCAGAAATGCCACTTGCCGAGCGTCTCGTTGAACATCTTGCCCGTCATTTTCGGGTACCAGTGATAGATCGAGCCGAACACGACCAGCACCGGCGACACGCCCATCACCATGTGGAAATGCCCGACGACGAAATAAGTATCCGACAGCGGTATGTCCACGATGACGTTGCCGAGGAACAGGCCGGTGATACCGCCGTTCAGAAAGGTGATGATGAAGGCGATGGCGAACAGCATCGGCACCGTCAGCTGGATATTGCCCTTCCACAAGGTCAGCGTCCAGTTGTAGAGCTTGAGGGCCGTCGGTATGGCGATGATCAGGGTCGTGGTGGCAAAGAAGAACCCGAACCATGGGTTCATCCCCGAAACATACATGTGATGCGCCCATACGATGAAGCTGAGCGCGCCAATGATCACGATGCACCAGACCATCAGCCGATACCCGAAAATGTGCCGTCTGGCGTGCACGCTAATGAGGTCAGAGACGATACCGAAGGCAGGCAGTGCAACGATATAAACCTCCGGATGACCGAAGAACCAGAACAGATGCTGGAACAGGATCGGGCTGCCGCCGCTATAACTCAGTTGTTCGCCGAACTCGACGATATTCGGCATGAAAAAGCTGGTGCCAAGGAGCCGGTCGAACAGCATCATGACGGCGCCGACCAAAAGCGCCGGGAAGGCCAGCAGCGCCAGAATGGTCGCGGTAAAAATGCCCCAGATAGTCAATGGCATGCGCATCAGCGTCATCCCGCGGGTACGGGACTGCAACACGGTCACCACATAATTCAGACCGCCCATGGTGAAGCCGACGATGAACAGCGCGAGGGAGATCAGCATCAGGACGATGCCGCCGTCAGACCCCGGCGTGCCGGATAATATCGCTTGCGGTGGGTAGAGCGTCCAGCCGGCACCGGTGGGCCCGCCGGGCACGAAGAAGCTCGCGATAAGCACCAGCACCGCGGTCAAATAGACCCAGTAACTCACCATATTCACATAGGGGAACGCCATGTCCCTGGCGCCCACCATCAACGGGATCATGTAGTTGCCGAAACCCCCCAGAAAGAGCGCGGTCAGCAGATAGATCACCATGATCATGCCGTGTGCGGTGATGAACTGATAATAGTCGGACGGCTCGATGAAGGAAAAACTGTCAGGGAAACCCAGTTGCAGCCGCATCAGCCACGACAATACAAGCGCCACCAGGCCGATGGCAGTCGCCGTTACTGCGTACTGGATGGCGATGACCTTGGCATCCTGGCAGAACACGTATTTCGTGATCCAGCTTTTCGGATGGTAGAGATCCTGGTCATCGACCTCGGCAGGTGCGACATACCCGACGTCATCTTGAGTTATATCGGACATCAGAATTCTCCCAATTCTTGGATATGGCTGGTCTGCGCTGGATGGAGCCTCATTGTGCGGACACCTTCTGCGGGGTCACGTCCGGCACTTGCTTTGAGGCCAGACCCGCGGTCTTGCCTATGCTGTTACCGGTTTCGAATTGCGCCATCGATTGCTCGAATGTCTGCTGCTCATTTAGCCACGTATCGTAGCTGCTCTGGTTGTCGACAATGACATTGCCCCGCATGGCATGATGTCCGACGCCGCACAATTCGGCGCACAGAATCTCGAAATTTCCGGTTCTTATGGGTGTGAACCAGAAATAGGTGACCATTCCCGGGATGATATCCATCTTGCCGCGGAACTGAGGCACGTAGAAATCGTGCAGAACGTCCACGGAGCGCAACAAGACCTTGACCGGTTTGTCTATGGGAAGATGAAGGTCGTCTGCCTCAATCAGTAGATCGTCTTTGCCATTGGGGTCTTTAGGGTCGATCCCGAAGGGGTTTTCCGCAGTGATGTTGCGGTTGTTGGATTTGCCCAGAACACCATCCTTGCCCGGAAGCCGGAAATTCCACTGCCATTGCTGCCCAAGGACTTCAAACTCAGCGGCATCAGCGGGAACAGTGATGAATTGCTTCCATGCAATCAGGCCGGGAGCCAACATGATCACAACACCGATCGATGTCAGTGCGGTGAGCCACCATTCCAGCTTGGGGTTCTCCGGCTCGTATTCCACTTTCCGGCCTTCCTGGAAGCGGAATTTCCAGATGCAGTAGCCGACAAACAGAAGAATGGCGGTGTATACGATCCCGGTTACCCAGAATGTGATGATGATGGTCGTATCGATAAAGCCCCAGTTGGAGGCAATCTCCGTCCACCACCACGGGCTCATCAGGTGGAATACAACGGAGCCGATAGCTACCAAGACTATAATGAGCGCTGTGATCATTCTCGATTGCCCCCCATGGGCAAAAATCATTCATAAGATTTTGGACAAAACGTAATGGAGTTGACCGGTGCGGTCACCTGTCGCAGGTGCGACATTCCGTCACTGAGCCATGATTGTCAAATTCGGCATGAAACCAAAATATCTTTGAAAAAAAACTCCAATAAATCAATCCGTTTAGGTGTCCTTGCGGACATGGCCAGTTTTCTTTCCGTGTGCCTTACGTTGCTGGAGAAATGTTATGTCGGTTCAAAGGGAAATTGCAGAAAAAGGGCTGGTGTCACAAGTTCGCTCGCATATGGCGGGGCGCAACGCGCGTTAATTTGGCGAAAAACCGGTCCGAGGATGCGTGTCCGCGGTATTCAGCACTCTGACGAATCACTCATTGGCGATTAATTCCGAAGGTGCTCTGCACCATTAAAGAGCAACCCTTCATCACACCCGCAGCTCGGAAATCCCGGGTATTTGGGCCGGTGATTTAGGAGAGCCGGTGTCGCGTAGATTCACAAATCTTTCGACAGTGAGGCGACAAATTCCTATTCCGTACGTATAGTTGACACAGCGACTCGAGGTCGCAGCCATTGGAATGACCGCGGTTACCTTGACCATATGGCGCTTCCAACGGTGTCGCGATCTTGGGTCCATGCGACTCGGGAGGGATGGTCATGGCAACTCAAAAATCGGCGGCAATTGCGGGGGCGGGGGCGGTCCAGCCGGCAATTCGCAACATCGACAGGAACGATCTCATTGATGCCCTGAAAATGGGGCTTGACGACTTTATGGCGAACCCGACCCATCTGGTGCTGCTCGCCGTGATCTATCCCGTTGTCGGATTGATCTTGGCAAGGCTGACATTTGGTTACGACATTTTGCCGCTTCTGTTTCCGCTCATCAGCGGGTTCGCGCTTATCGGTCCGTTGGCCGCGGTCGGTCTTTACGAAATGAGCAAGCGCCGGGAGCAGGGCGGTAAAGTCAGCTGGAGGGTGGCTTTCGATCCATTCAGATCCTCTTCCATTTTCTCCATATTCGCGCTTGGAATCCTGCAGCTGGTCATCTACTTCGCCTGGATGGGAACGGCGTTTGGCATTTACCGGATGACAATGGGCAGTGCGATCCCGGAGTCGATTCCAAGTTTCATTTACGACGTCCTCACCACCGGTGCCGGCTGGACGCTTATCATCGTCGGCTGCAGCGTCGGCTTCCTCTTCGCCGCAGTAGTGCTGACCATCAGCGCGATATCTTTTCCGATGCTGGTCGACGACCATGACGTCAGCGCCATGGAGGCGGTTCAAACCTCCATACGGGCCATAATGGCAAATCCGATGACCATGACAGCGTGGGGATTTATCGTCGCCGTGTTGCTGGCAGTCGGGACATTGCCGGCATTCGTGGGTCTTGCCGTCATCATGCCGATCCTCGGACATGCAACATGGCATCTATATCGTAAAGTCGTGAAATTCTGAGACCATCATCAGAGTCAATGTGAACAGCGTTCCTGTTCCCTGAGTTCGTGTTCAGGGGTGGATAATACTGCCCCTCAAACTTGAGGGTCCGGACGATTTTGGAATCGGGTTCCGGCGCGCCGGAGACCGAACGCAATATATTTTTAAAATTCAGCAATGCAGCTTTTTAGGTGCCGGCCATGAGTGTGAAAATTACATTTGCTGGCTCCGGCGATGCCTTTGGTTCAGGTGGCAGGCTCAACACCTGCATTCTTGTCGAGGCGCCGGAGATTTGCTTTGCCATCGACTTTGGCGCCTCAAGCCTGATTGCGCTCAAGGCACTTGGCATTCCTCACAACAGGATTGATCTCATTTTACTCACACATTTGCATGGTGACCATTGCGGAGGTGTATCCGGCTTGTTGATGGACGCCATGCTGGGGGCAAAACGCGAAACGCAGCTCACCATCGCCGGGCCGAAAGATACAGCCTCGCACCTGCCGAAAGTTCAGGAAGCCCTGTATCCGGGTTCACAATCCATGACGCCGAAGTTTGATGTTGAGACGATTGAACTGGACGTGATGACGCCGCACGCCATCAAGGGGCTGAAAGTCACGACTTATCCTGCGATCCATACCGTTGCGAC
>CAXMPN010000151.1:0-460 GCA_964195195.1 Pontiella sp.
TATTCGACGCACTTTCCGAAGGAAATCAAAACGGCTATACGAAGCATGCGCTCATGGAGCTTGAGCAAATGGAAACCATGCTGACCGACATGATGGCTGCATGGAAAAAAGGCGACCTCGACCGACTCGACGAAATGACGCGGGACAGCTTTGAGGAATATCCCGGCATGTACGAAAGATTCGTCACCGACCGGAACAAGACCTGGTCCGAGGAACTGACCAGGCTGGCCACCCGGGACAAGACCTGCATGGTCGTAGTCGGAGTGGCCCACCTCGCCGGTAAGGAAGGTCTGATCGAACTGCTCAGGCAGAAGGGCTATACGATTGAACAACTCTAAGCCGTGCCAAGGCTCCACTCAATACGCATTGCGTATTAGGCCTTGAATTCCGCTATCATGAACGTGTGATCGGAGGGCTTATCCATCAGACGCGGCTCGAGGTCGATATCGCAGGAAACGCT
>CAXMPN010000151.1:470-4375 GCA_964195195.1 Pontiella sp.
TGATCAGCCAGCGGAGCCGTAGCGAGCACATAGTCGATCCGCCAGCCAACATTGCGCTTCACCGCATTCGCCATGCGGTAGTCGAAAAACGAATACAACTCCTCACCCGGATGGTGTTTCCGGAAGACATCCTCAAATCCAAAGGAACAGACATCCAGGAAGGCATCATGTGCATCAATATGGTAGCAGGGATCGTTCTTGTGGCTTTCGGGGTTCGACACGTCGATCGGCTCCACGGCAATGTTGATGTCACCGATCCAAGCCAGCGGTTGCCCGGGTGCATATTCCGATTCAAACAGTTTTTTGAGTCGTGCATACCAGCTCAACTTGTATTTGTACATGACATGGTCGATGGCCCGCCCCTGCGGCACATAGGTGTTAACGATCGAAACGCCGTCCACTACCGCGCGCACCAGCCGCGTTTCATCGGCCGGCCCCCCATCGTCGAAACCGAATACGACGTCCTGAGGCTCGCTTTTGCAGATCAGCGCAACGCCGTTGTACGACTTCTCACCCTTAAAAACCACATGCCATCCCGCGGCTTCGAGCGCCTCCCTTGGAAAATCGGCATCCTGCACCTTGGTTTCCTGTATCCCCAGCACATCCGGCTGGTGCTTCTCCAGCCACGGGAGAAGGATCGGAAGCCGCGATCGGATTGAATTCGCATTGAACGTTGCAATTTTCATGGGGTCTGCCCGCTTTGACAATATGGCACTGATAAAGTAGATTTTTCGAAATCAAGTCAAGCGGTATGGATTCACGATATGAAACACAAACTGGTTCAAATACTGATACCGGCGATTCTTGCAGGGATGGTGACGGCATGCGGTCCCACCCCGCCGTCCACCGGCATTGTTGCCACTCCATTGGAAATCAAAGAAGCCATCCGCAACTTCGAAGCGCCTCTCACTCTGGTTCATGTGTGGGCGACCTGGTGCGACCCGTGCCGTGAAGAATTTCCGGAACTGCTGAAAGCCTGCCGGTACGCCCAGGAACGCGGCCTGTCTCTGCAACTCGTCTCAGCCGATAACCCTGATGATCTGGAAACCGTTAACGCCTTTCTTCGGGAACATCAATCACCGGAGGACAGTTTCGTTTCCACCGAATTGAGCGAGGAGTTTATCGAATTGTTTTCGACCAACTGGTCGGGGGCACTCCCCGCTTCATTCTTCTTCGATGCAAACGGAACGCTCGTCGCCGAATGGACCGGCAAGCGGAGCTATGACGAATATATCCAAATGCTTGAGCAGCTGTTGAAACCATGAAAGCAGCACCCCAATGAAGATAGGAACCGCAACAGGCATCGCGTTGCTGGGGATAATGGTATGTACCCAATCCTCCGTCGCACTGAACCTCGGAGACCCGATAGTGGATGCCGATGTCAGGATGAAGAACATTGACGGAAAAATGATCACCCTCAACAACATCGCCGGTGCCAAGGGAACGCTTGTGATTTTTTCCTGTATGCACTGCCCGTTTGTAATTGGTTGGCAGGATACCATGGTTGAAATCGGAAATACCTATCAGGAAAAGGGATTCGGAGTGGTCTTCATCAACGCCAATAATCCCGCCACGGCAGGCGACACCTACGAAGCCATGCAGGAAATGGCCAGAGCCGAAGGGTACCAATTCCCCTTTGTCGTCGATGCGACCTCGGATGTAGCGAGACACTTTGGTGCCAGCAAAACACCCGACGTCTTCCTGTTCGATGCATCCGGGAAGCTGGCTTACAAGGGAGCCATCGGCGAAGGCGGGCAAAAGCCAAAACCCGATGGCGAGGCCTATCTCCAAAATGCATTGGACGCCCTGCTGGCAGGAACATCGGTCCCGAGAGCCGAATCCAAAGCCGTAGGATGCTCGATCAAGTTCCGATAAGCCGTTTTTCTCCACCAGCAAATGGTCGACCAGCGAAGGCTTGCCGGCCTTTTGTTTTACTCCGCCGAAAGGATTGAACTGCCCCCGCGAATCGACCATAAATGGCCCAGTTTTTCCAGCGGTTGGAAAAATAAGGTGAAACACCCAGAACGGAATACGTTCCCATGAACAACGAAGAAGTCAAGACGACCAATTTCATCCACGACATCATCGATGCCGACCTCGCGTCCGGCAAACGCACCGAAGTAGTCACCCGCTTCCCACCAGAGCCCAACGGGTACCTCCACATCGGCCACGCTAAAGCCATCTATCTCGACTTCGGCACCGCCGCAAAATACAACGGACGCTGCCACCTGCGCTTCGACGACACCAACCCCGAAGCCGAGGACGAGGAATATGTCCAGGCCATCCAGAAAGACATCAAATGGCTCGGCTTCGACTGGGGGGACCACGTCTACTGGGCTTCAAATTATTTCGATACGATGTATGACTACGCCGTGCGCCTGATTAAAAAGGGCAAGGCCTATGTCTGTGACCTGACACAGGACGAGTTCAAGGAGTATCGCGGAGCCCCGACCCGCCCCGGTCAAGAACCACCCGGACGGGAACGCTCCGTCGAGGAAAACCTCGAGCGGTTCGAAAAGATGAAAAACGGCGAATTCGAGGACGGCGCCTGCGTACTGCGCGCCAAAATCGACATGACCTCCCCAAACCTGCATATGCGCGACCCGGCCATCTACCGCATCAAACGCGCCACCCACCACAACACCGGCGACAAGTGGTGCATCTACCCGATGTACGACTTCGCCCACTGCATCGAGGATTCCATCGAAGGCGTCACCCATTCCATGTGCACGCTCGAATTTGAAGTGCACCGCCCGCTTTACGACTGGATCCTCGAAGAACTTGATGTGTTCCGGTCCCGGCAGTATGAGTTTTCCAAGCTGAACCTGACCTACATCGTGCTTAGCAAGCGCCGCCTGCTCCAGCTCGTCAATGAAGGTCTCGTCAGTGGATGGGATGATCCGCGCATGCCGACCCTGTGCGGCATGCGCCGTCGCGGTTTTACTTCGGAAGCCATTAAAAAACTGTGCGCCATCGTCGGGTGCACCAAGTTTGAAGGCATTACCGAAATCGAACAGTTTGAGAGCATCGTGCGCGATGACCTCAACGAAAACTCGCTGCGCGCCATGGCCGTTATCGATCCGATCAAGGTGGTCATCGAAAACTATCCGGAAGACCTCGTCGAGGAGTTCGAAGTGCCCAACCATCCGCAGCAGGAAGACCTGGGAACCCGCAAAGTGCCGTTCAGCCGTGAACTATGGGTAGAGCGGACCGACTACATGGACGACGCCCCCAACAAGTTCAAAGGATTCACCATCGGACGCGAAGTCCGCCTACGTGGCGCCTACCTCGCCACCTGCACCGAAGTCATCAAGGATGCCGACGGCAAGGTGCTCGAGCTACGCTGCACCTACGACCCCGAAACCAAGGGCGGTAGCGCGCCCGACGGACGCAAGGTCCGCAGCACGATTCACTGGGTGTCCGCCAAACACGCCATCGATGCCGAAGTGCGCCTTTACGATCACCTCTACACCGTCGAAAATCCGCTCGGCGATAAGGAGAAGGATTTCAAGGATTTCATCAATCCCGATTCACTCGAAGTCATCACCGCCAAGCTCGAACCCATGCTCGCTAATGTTGAGCCGGGTGCACGCTACCAGTTCGAACGCGTCGGCTATTTCTGCGCCGACCTCGACCACACCCCGGAAAAGCCTGTCTTCAACCGCACCCTCACCCTCCGCGCCCCGAAGAAAGTAATTTAGTTTTCACCACAGAGGGCACAGAGGATCACGGAACCTGATTCCTCCTCTGCGAAACTTGATTTTCTTTGCGCCTTTGCGTGATAAAACGTCACAAAAGCAGGCTGGCACGGACTTCGGAAGATTTATTGGGGCTGCCGCATTCCGCAATGACTTTGAGTGCAAACTCAAAGGCGGTTCCGGGCCCCTGGCTGGTGATAAGGCGGC
>CAXMPN010000152.1:0-4295 GCA_964195195.1 Pontiella sp.
CCATTGTAGATGCCAACCAGTTGATGGCCAACAAAAGGATTCGTCATATCGCGGTTACGGAAAACGATCAAGTGGTGGGTATGCTCTCGGTCAAGGACCTGATTCATTACTACGCCAATCCCCGGATTCGGTCCTGGTAGAGCGTGAGGGATACAGGAATAAATAGAGATTTCGGGGAGTTGTCTTAATCGGATTTCTTGGTTTCGAGGCGGGCCAGGGCGCGGAATAGTTTGTCTTGGGCTTCCTTGAAGGCTTCTCCTTCGAGGTCGGCTTTCTCGAGGAGTTTTCGGCGGCGGCGCGCGCGGTTTCGGCGCGGTCGTGGTCGATCTCTTGCAGGAATTCGGCGGACTCGGCCAGTATGGTGACGCGGTTGGCGGTCACTTCGGCGTAGCCTTCGCTGACCACCAGCTCGATCTCTTCTTCGCCTTTTTGATAGGAGAACCGGCCCGGCCGCAGGAGGGTGAG
The DNA here is from genome assembly GCA_964195195.1 of Pontiella sp. Taxonomy (GTDB): domain Bacteria; phylum Verrucomicrobiota; class Kiritimatiellia; order Kiritimatiellales; family Pontiellaceae; genus Pontiella. The sequence continues at coordinate 466 of CAXMPN010000152.1, forward strand.
TAGAGGTGCGTGATTGGCTAGAATACCCATGTCCCCTTCAAAGCCGGGAATGTTCACTTGGTCCACTTCCGCATCGACTATTATTTCCTTTTTCGGAGTCACCACCGATAAAAAGAGTTTGTCCGCCATAATTGATTATCCTTTTTTCATTTTTTCGGCTTTTTCGTAAACTTCCTCAATCGTCCCCACCATGTAAAACGCCTGCTCGGGGATGTCGTCCATTTTGCCGTCGACGATTTCCTTGAAGCCCTTGATGGTGTCCTCCACCTTGACATATGTTCCGGGAGTGCCGGTAAACGTTTCGGCCACGAAGAACGGTTGCGACAGGTATTTCTGGATTTTCCGGGCGCGCGCTACCAGCGCCTTGTCTTCCTCGGTCAATTCGTCCATGCCGAGAATGGCGATGATATCCTGCAGGTCTTTGTATCGTTGCAGAATCCGCTGAACTTCGCGGGCGATGTTGTAATGCTCCTCGCCCACGACCTGGGGATCGAGAATACGGGAGGTGGAGTCCAACGGGTCCACCGCCGGGTAAATACCCAGTTCGGAGATTCTGCGGTTGAGAACGGTGGTGGCGTCGAGATGCGAGAACGTCGTCGCCGGAGCGGGGTCGGTCAAGTCATCCGCCGGCACGTAAATCGCCTGAACGGAAGTGATGGACCCTTTCTTGGTCGAGGTGATGCGCTCCTGCAGGTTACCCATTTCCGTCGCCAGCGTCGGCTGGTAACCCACGGCGGAGGGAATGCGTCCCAGCAGTGCGGACACTTCGGAACCGGCCTGCGAAAACCGGAAGATGTTATCGATAAACAACAGAACGTCCTGCCCATCGACATCGCGGAAATATTCGGCCATGGTCAGTCCCGTCAGGCCGACGCGCATGCGGGCGCCGGGGGGTTCGGTCATCTGACCGTAGATCAGTGCGGTTTTATCGATAACTTTGGATTCGACCATTTCGTGGTAGAGATCGTTGCCTTCACGGGTCCGTTCGCCCACGCCGGAGAATACCGAGTAACCGCCGTGCTCGGAGCCGATGTTCCGGATGAGCTCCATGATCAATACGGTTTTACCAACACCCGCGCCGCCGAACAGGCCGGTCTTGCCGCCCTTCAGGTAGGGTTCGAGCAGGTCGACGACCTTGATGCCGGTCTCCAGCATTTCCATTTTCGTGTCCTGCTCTTCCAAGGTCGGCGCATCGCGGTGGATACTCCAGGTTTCTTCGGATTCCACCGGCGGTTTTTTGTCCACCGGCTCGCCAATGACGTTCAGGATACGTCCCAGAACATTTTTGCCCACGGGCACCGAGATGGGTTTCCCAGTATCGGTGGCGGCCATTCCCCGCACCAGGCCGTCGGTGGACTGCATGGCAACGGTACGAACCGAGCTGTCCCCGAGATGCTGGGCCACTTCCAGCGTAATCGTCTCATCGCCGCCATTGTCGCCGGACTTTTTGATATGGATGGCATTGTAAAGGGCGGGCAGTTCTCCGTCCTTGAAGCTGACATCCACGACGGGTCCAATGACCTGTGTGATGGTTCCTGTGTTCATTCCAAGCTCCTTTACTTGATAATTTGGTGTGACCTCAGCCCTTAAGCGCTTCCGCTCCATTTACGATTTCGATCAATTCCTTGGTGATGTGCGCCTGCCGGGTGCGGTTGTAGAACAGCGTCAGTTTGCCGATCATTTCCTTGGCATTGCGGCTGGCGGAATCCATCGCAGTCATTCGGGCGCCGTGTTCACTGGCACTGGACTCCAGAAATACGCGGTAGATCTGGGTTTCCATGTAACGCTTCAATAAGTCTGCCAGGATGGTTTCCTGATCCGGCTCGAAAATATAATCCGTCATGTCCTCTCCATCGACCTCTTCGGGAACAATGGGAAGCAGTTGCTCGCGGATGACTTCCTGTTGCATGATGGATTTGAACTCGTTGTACACCATGTAAATCTGGTCGGTCTTGTTTTCGATGAACAGCTGGGCCAGCATTTTGCCGATTTCGACCGCTTTGAGGTACTCAAAGTCCTTGGTCCACCCCAGGTACTTATCCTCAATCGGGTACGGCCGGTTCTGAAAAAAGTCCAGCCCCTTCTTCCCGGCGATAAATAGTGAGATTTCGCTGTCTTTATTTTCCTCGATCAACTCCCGCGTCATCTTGACGATGTTACTGTTGAACCCCCCGCACAGTCCGCGATCCGCGGTAATCACCACCAGGAGCACCCGGTTGCCGGTTCGGTTGTCCAGCAGAGGATGCAGGTCCTTGTTGCACCGAGCGACGAGATGGTTCATCACTTCACGCATCTTATGACCGTATGGCCGGACGGTCTGGATGGCCTCCTGCGCCTTGCGCAGTTTGGAGGCCGAGACCAGCTTCATGGCCTTGGTCATCTGTTCGGTATTCTTGGTACTCTTGATTCGCTGTTTGACGTCTCGTAAATTGGGCATGGTGTTTTAGAAAATTTCCTTGAAGGCGTTAATAGCGTCCTTCAGCTTCTGTTCGGTTTCATCGCTTAATTTTTTCTCTTTATCGATCGTGTCCATGATGTCCTTGTGCTTCTCTTCAATGAAGTTCAGCAGACCGGACTCGAACCGCTTGATGTCACTGACCTTGATGTCATCCAGCAATCCACGTACGCCGGAGAAAAGGGAAATAACCTGTTGCACGGCGCTGAACGGTTTGTACTGATCCTGTTTCAGGAGTTCCACGAGCCGTTCTCCCCGGAGTAGCTGGGCCTGGGTGGCGGCATCGAGGTCACTGCCGAACTGCGCGAACGCAGCCATTTCCCGGTACTGAGCGAGATCGAGCCGCAACTGACCGGCAACCTGCTTCATCGCCTTGATCTGCGCGGCGCCGCCAACACGGGAAACCGACAGACCGACGTTGACCGCCGGGCGCACGCCGGAGTAGAACAGATCCGTTTCGAGGAATATCTGGCCGTCAGTGATGGAAATTACGTTGGTCGGGATGTACGCGGACACGTCACCCGCCTGCGTTTCGATGATCGGCAGAGCCGTCATGGAACCCGCACCCAACTCATCGCTCACCTTGGCGGAGCGTTCCAGCAGCCGCGAATGCAGATAGAACACGTCGCCGGGATACGCTTCGCGTCCCGGAGGACGGCGCAGGAGCAGACTCATTTGACGATAGGCCGCCGCCTGTTTGGACAGATCATCGTAAACGATCAGGCAGTGTTGGCCGTTGTCTCGGAAATATTCGCCCATGGCACATCCGGCATATGGTGCGATGAACTGCATCGGCGCCGGATCACTGGCGGTGGCGGCCACTACCGTGGTGTATTTCATAGCGTCATGTTCTTCCAGAGTTTTCACCACGCGCGCGACGGTCGACCGCTTCTGGCCGATGGCGACATACACGCAGAACATGTTCTGGCCTTTTTGATTGATGATGGTGTCGAGCGCGACGGCAGTTTTACCAGTCTGGCGGTCGCCGATGATCAATTCACGCTGGCCGCGGCCGATGGGGATCATGCCGTCGATGGCCTTGATGCCGGTTTGCATCGGTTCGTGAACGGACTTACGGTCGATAACGCCCGGTGCGATGGCTTCAATAGAACCACTCAGCTTGGCATTGATCGGGCCTTTGCCGTCGATCGGATGCCCCAGCCCATCCACGACGCGACCGACCAGTTCGGGGCCGACCGGCACTTCCATGATGCGTCCGGTGCGCTTGACCTCATCCCCTTCCTTAATATTGCTGTCGAACCCGAGGATGACGGCACCGATATTGTCTTCTTCCAAGTTCAGCACCATGCCCGCCAGGTCGCCGGGGAACGTCAACAGTTCGCCGGACATGGCGTTTTCCAAACCATAGATCCGG
>CAXMPN010000153.1:0-4213 GCA_964195195.1 Pontiella sp.
CGGGAGGGCATGCAGTCGGGCGTCCGGGTGGCACAGGACGAATACGACAAGGAAAATGCGGCTGATTTCGCTCTCTGGAAAGCCTACGTTCCGGAAGACGGCAATGTCGTTTGGGATTCGCCGTGGGGCAGGGGCCGGCCGGGCTGGCACATCGAGTGTTCCGCCATGAGCATGAAACTGCTCGGTGAAAGTTTCGATATCCACACCGGTGGCGTCGACAATATCTTTCCGCACCATGAGGACGAAATAGCCCAGTCGGAAGCCGCTACCGGGAAGACCTATTCCAAATACTGGATGCACTGCGGTTATCTCGTAGTCGATGGTCGGAAAATGAGCAAGTCGCTCGGAAATTTCTACACGCTGCGCGAAATCCTCGATATGGGATACACCGGCCGCGAGGTGCGCTACGAACTACTTTCGTCGCACTACCGGCAGTCGCTGAACTTTGCCTTCAAGTCGCTCGATGCGAACCGCGCCGCACTCAAGCGACTCGATGAGTTTTACGCTAAGATTCACGAAGCCGTGGGCGGTGAGGCCGAGGCGGGTGAGCTACCGGAATGGGCTGCCGAAACGCGGAAACGCTTTGCCGAGGCAATGGACGACGATATGAATATTTCCGGTGCCATGGCCGCCATCTTTGATACGGTACATGCGGGCAACAAGGCCCTGGCGCAGTCTCCTCTTGCCGAAAGGGAAGCCTTGGCGGTTGCCGATCTCTGGAAGGAACTCGATGCCGTGCTCGGCCTGCTGATCCCTGCGGAAGAGGCGATACCCGCCGAAGCTACCGCACTCTTGGAAGCTCGTGCCGTAGCGCGCATCGAAAAAAACTGGGTGGAATCGGACCGCATCCGCGATGCACTGGCTGAGCTGGGCTGGACGGTTAAGGATACACCCGAGGGACCGAAACTAAGAAAGCTTTAGCCATGAGCGGCAAATTCATCACGTTCGAAGGGCCGGAAGGCAGCGGCAAATCCACCCAGGTCCGCCTGCTCGCGGAAACACTCCAGGCACACGGGCTCGAAGTGAGCTGTACGCGCGAACCCGGCGGGACGGCCACCGGCGAAGCCATCCGCAACATCCTGCAGCACGATGCGGTCGATGAGTGCCTGGGCGAACGCGCGGAGCTGCTGCTGTTCACGGCAAGTCGTGCCCAATTGATGAAGCAGGTTATTCTACCCGCGTTGGAGCGGGGTGAATGGGTGCTTTGCGATCGGTTCATAGATTCCACCCTGGCCTATCAGGGATTTGCCCGCGGCATGGATATCGATACGCTGGATCGAATCAACGACTTTGCCATCCATGGCTGCAAACCCGATCTTACCCTTCTCCTCGATCTCGACATCGAACGTGGTTTTGAACGACTGGAGGACCGCTATGCCAACGGAGCAGGCACGGCCGACCGGTTTGAGCGTGAAGCACGCGATTTCCATCAACGGGTTCGGGATGGTTACCATATGCTCGCACAGCGCGAACCACAGCGTTTTCGCATTGTAAACTCCGACCGGCCGATTAATACGGTTTCGGACGAGATATGGAATCTAGTCAAGGAAGCGTTGCTGTAAATGGAAGCAGTCGATCAGCATGCTGAAGCGTGGGAGGGGATTCGCAAGGGGTGCGAGTCAGGAAGGCTTGCCCATGCCTACGTGATTGTCGGATCACCGCGCGGACAGGGTCTGCAGTTTGCAGAATCCTTCCTGAAACTCCTTTTTTGCCAGGCGGCGGACCGACCGTGTAATGTATGCGTCGCCTGCCGTCAGGTGGAAAGCCACAAGCATGTCGACACCCTGTGGATCGAGCCGCAGAGCAAGTCCCGGCAGATTGTGACGGATGATATCGCGTTGCTGATTCGCCGAATTTCCCAAACCTCCTTTGAGGGGGGCTGGAAGGCCGGAGTGATTCTTTCGGCGGAATGCATGAATACCAAATCCTCCAACCAGTTGCTCAAGACGTTGGAGGAGCCACCCCCGAAAAGCATATTGCTGCTCGTTACAGATTCGCCGCAGTCGTTGTTGCCAACGATTATTTCACGTTGCCAGAAGATTGCGCTCTCCTCGCGGAAAGCCGGGGCAATGGATGCTGATTGGCAGGTTCCCTTGCTGGAGATCCTCCACGATCTTCCGCCTTCCAGAGGGCTTGATGCCGCCCGACTGGCCAGTCAGTTGAAAGCACTCTTCGATACCGTTAGGGCCGGAATTGCCGATACCGTGGAAACCGAACTGGGGGCAGGCGGGGAAGCGATCGACGAAGCGAAGCTCAAGGATATACTCGCTGCGCGTATTAACGCTCGGCTCAAGGAAGTGCAGGCCGATGTCTTTCGCGTAATGCTCGACTGGCATCGCGATGTGCTCATGCTGGTGAGCCGCATCGACGAACAGCATCTCGCATTCCCCGATGATCGCGACATCCTGCTCGAACAGTCAAAATACCACACGTCAGGCTCGGCATTGCAGGCCGCGCAGGTGGTGGAGGGGATGGCGGGACGTCTTGAGCGTAACATTCCCGATTTGCAGATTTTCGACGAAGCTTTCCGGAGGCTGGTGAGGTGAGTGTAGACGGAGCTTCCAGCTCCGTTTAGGCAGATCGAAGCGCTTTATTCATTCTCAACGGAGCTGGGAAGCTCCGTCTACCCGTTGGAGCTCAGTTTGTGCACCAGCGCGCGCAGTGCCAGGGTGTATCCGAAGCCGTGGAATCCCATGATCTGGCCCATGCAGGCCGGCGCCGTCAGGCTCTTATGGCGGATTTCCTCACGGGTGTAGGTATTGCTCAGGTGGACCTCGACGGCGGGCACGGAATCGGTTACCGCCTTGAGCGCATCGCACAGTCCGAGGCTGGTGTGGGTGAGGGCGGCCGGGTTGATGATGATGCCATCGTATGTATCCCGCGTTTCGCCGACCCAGGTAATCAGTTCAGCCTCCGAATTGGACTGCTTGAAATCGATTTCAACTTCCGGGTGAACCTTCTTCATCTCGCTTTCAATGTCGGCCAGTGTTTCATAGCCGTAGATTTCCGGTTCGCGCGTTCCAAGCAAGCTGAGGTTGGGGCCATTCAATACAAGTATCTTCATTTCGTCCTCCAGGAGATTTAAAAAAGGTAGTTCAGTCGTCGTCGGGAAACAAGGATAGATCTATCTGTACCTCTCCAGCAGAGAGGCATGCGGGGTCATCGTTGGCGACGGAGTTGACACGGCGCGAAACGGGTCGGGTGGTGAGTTCGGGGGCTTGCTCCTGAATCGTAAAACGCTGCATCCATGATCGCCAGTCGCCGCGGGGGAGGATCACCGGCATACGGTCGTGGATGCCTTGCATGTTATCATTCGCAGCGCGGGTGATGATGACGCAGCGGCCGTCGCGCCAAAGTCCGGCAAAGGCGAAAAGGGCCTTGTCCGGGAATTGGAAATAGTAGGGCTGCCGGCCTTTCCATTCGTAGAAGCCGTCGGCGGGTATGAGGCATCGGTTTGCCGTGAGCAGGTCCTTGAACATCGGGCGTTCGGCCAGGGTTTCGGAACGGGCGTTGATGATAGGTGCGCCGGAGCGTGGGTTCGCGAAACCCCAAATGGATTCCACCGCGCGGGCAGGTTGTTCCGGGCGGATCACGGCAACCTTTTGCGTCGGGGCCACGTTGTAACGGCCGAGGAAGAGCGGAGGCAGATCAATGCCGCCGAGTTCTACGAGCACCTCTTCCCGGATTTTGGTTTGTGTAAAACGTCCGCACATAGGTGAAGTATGGTGTTGGGGCGGACTTTGGAGCAAACGAGTAATCCATAATTCGTACTGCTTAACCGACCCGTACTGCGTATTACGTATTGCGTATCGGCCCATCTTCATTACTCTGCATTGAGATGCGGAAGAGAGGTTCTTGGAGGGTGGTATGAAACTGGTTCGATTCGGGGAAAAAGGGAAGGAGTGTCCGGGGGTCTGGATGGGCGATGGCCGGATTCTGGATGTTCGCGCCCTGGCGTTCCATATCGAGGATTACAACGGGCATTTTTTCGCGAATGACGGCCTGAAGCAGCTCACACGGTTGCTTGACGATCCCGGAGCCCGTTTTGTGGATGCGGAGAAAGTCCGGTTAGGGTCGCCGATTGCACGTCCTTCCAAGATCATCTGCGTGGGGGCGAACTATGCCGATCACGCCAAGGAGTTTGGTCATGCAATTCCCAAAGAGCCGATCCTCTTTTCAAAGGCAACCACGGCTATCAACGGCCCGAACGATC
>CAXMPN010000154.1:0-4203 GCA_964195195.1 Pontiella sp.
GTAGTCCGCCGCGAAGGTCATCGGCAGCAGCGCGTTGCCCGACTTGAGCGTGACGGTGACGCGGTGCTTGCCGTCGGCCTTGATCTCTTCCAGGTCTTCCCACAGCGGCTTGGCCGGCGAGGTCGAATCCGGCTCGATGTGGCGCTGGATGCTGGCGACCACGTCCTCGGCCTCGAAGGACTTGCCGTTGTGGAATTCCACACCCTCGCGCAGCTTGAAGCTCCATTCTTTGGCACCCGCCTTGGAGTCCCACTCCTCGGCCAGCATGGGCTCGGGCTCCATGTCGCGGGTGACGCGGGCGAGGCCACTGTAACAACCCCAGGAGCGAACCGCGTCGATGTTGCTGGTCATCTTGGTTTGGTCGAAGGTCTCGGTATTGCTCGCCTGGATGTAGCCGATTTTGAGCCGGCCGCCTTTCTTGGGTGTTTCGGCGAGGGCAGCACGATCCGCCATAGTCGTGGCGGCAACCAGCGTCGCGCCCAGCGCCGTCGCCTGCGATAGGAACTCTCGGCGCGAAACGCGCCCGTCCCGCGCTGCGGATATCAGGTCATTTAGATTTGCCATGGCACCTCTCCTGGGGGTCCGTGTTCGATTTGTTATTATTTCAAGCGAGTCGCGGTTAAGGGCATAGCTGAAGCCACGCGCGACCCGTTGCTTCCACGATACCTTGAAAACGGCCCGCCGGGAAGGCGTACCCCTATTCTCGGCATTCTGGCTGCCATTCTTGCCGCAGACGCCGTTGGTTATGCAGGCCGCTTGGGTGAGGACGGAGCAAACTGGTGTTGTTTGCGCGTACAATTGTGCTTCACTCTTTGACCGGCCGTGCCAACCGGCTCGTAAAAATGGGAACAAAGCGGCCTGCCAAGCTAAGCCCTTGATCCGGCATGGCCAGCCGGTCGCTCGTGCTTGGCAGGTGCGGAAAGCGACTGAATTTCAAGAGGTCCGCGCGATGGTGACACTTCCCTTCGCCCTCTATGACGCTTTTTCTGATACCGCCTTCGGGGGAAGCCAGGCGGGGATCGTTTCCGACGCGAAACGGCTCGACGTGGACACCAGGCGGCGGGTCGCGAGGGAGATCGGCGCACCGGCGATCGGTTTCGTGACCGAGTCCGGCGACCGCTCGATCGGCGCGCAATTTCTGTCCCCTATCGCCGAACTTCCGATGTGCGGCCACGGCACCATGGGACTAATGACCAGGATGGTCGAGCAGGGTGTCTTGAACTGGAATGACGGTGATGGGATTGAAGTTGAGCTCCGCCTCCCCTCCGCCACGGCGGCCGTGGAAATCAGCCGGCGCGAGGACGGCCGACCTCTGGTGATGCTCGACGTCCGGCCGCCGTCGTTTCGCGAGGATAGGTTGGATGCAGAGCGTTTGGGATGCGCACTGGGCCTGGGCAAGGAGGACTTCGGGCAGAATTGGCCCATGGAAACGGCCTCGGGCGACTTCGTTCATCTCGTGGTGCCGGTCAGGAATTTGGCGGCGATGCGAAAGACCGACCCCGATTTCGGTGGACTGGTTCGTTTCTGTCATGATTACGGCCTTGAAACCGTCGCGCTCTTCTGCACCGAAGTTGAGAGGCCGGATCATACCCTTCACGTGCGCGATTTCTGCCCCGCCGTCGGCGTGCCGGAATCCGCCGCCGCAGGCACGACCAACGCCGCCCTGACCAGCTATCTCATACGGCATGAAATCGTGCGAGAAAACGGCGATGGACGGGTCATCGTTCAGGCTGAGCAGGGCCACGAAATCGAACGTCCGAGTTCTATTCGCTCGATTGTGTCAATGAACGGCAAATCCATCGTCCGTTTACAGGTTGGTGGTGTTGCGACAAAAGTCGCGGACGGCCAGCTACATTTGCCACTTGCGTCGCAGTAGGGTTGTCCGGAAGAGGTATCGAAATCCATGTCCACCGACACTGCTTCCTCCCGGTCCCTGGAACTCTATGCCGACGCACTTGTATGGGACGCTCATGCCGGCGTATTTCCGGATCCCCAGGTCGATTTGGCGCTGCTAAAGGATTGGCGCGAAAACGGCGTCGACTACTTGAGCATCAATGTCGGATTTGACGTTGTCGCCTGGCATCAGACAATGGCGACGCTTGCCGCCTATCGACGCTGGGTTCTCCTGCATGACGACCAGTTCGTCTTAGCCGCGGCCGTGGATGATATCGGCCGCGCCACGCGGGAGGGCAAACTTGCAGTATCCTTCGATATCGAAGGCATGAACGCGCTCAACGGAAACGTCGATATGGTGGAGCTCTACCATGCGCTTGGCGTGCGCCAGATGCTTTTTGCCTACAATCTCAACAATGATGCGGCTGGCGGGTGTCACGATGACGATGTCGGTCTGACCGACTTCGGCAAAGCGATCGTGAGGGAGATGAACCGTGTCGGCGTTATCGTCGATTGCTCGCATGCCGCCTTTCGCACCACCATGGACATCATGGCGGAGTCGTCCAGGCCCGTCGTCTTTTCGCACTCGAATCCGATTGCCGTTTGGGACCATCAGCGCAACATCCGCGACGAGCAGATCAAGGCTTGCGCGGAGACCGGCGGGGTTGTCGGCATAAACGGCATGGGCATTTTCTTGGGCGAGAACGACATCAGTAATGAAGCGATTCTACGGCATATCTGCTACCTGGCCGATTTGGTCGGTGCCGATCATATCGGTTTCGGGCTCGATTTCTCGCCGCAGATCGATGTCGACATCGGTGCGATCTTGAGAAGCCGGCCCGATTATTGGCCGGCCGGCAATCTCTACGATACGCCCGATATCAAGCATGTAGGGCCATCGCAGCTGCCTGCTCTGGTGGACGGGTTGCGTGACCGCGGCTTCAGCAGCGACGACATCCGGGGCATTCTCGGGGAAAATTTTCGGCGCGTGGCACTAGCTGCCTGGGAGGCGGATGATTGTTCATCGTCAACCAAGACGACGGCAGCATGACACAGGTCGGTGACCCGAGACGGCGGTCTCTGGGCGTCTCTGCGGGACGCTGGTTGGTGTTGACCGTGGATGCCCGCACACAACATGCTTGCGCAGGAGACCCATATGAATTCTGCTTTGCCCCTAGTAGCGGTCGCTCTTATACGAGTTCGGGCATTTCGATTGATTACCCGCTTCCGCCATTAAAGATCGAGCCAACCCAATTACGCATGACGGCACAAATGTAGACATCGGTGGTTGACCGAGTATCCTTATCCTTGGTGGAGAAACTATGATGAAAGATCGGGTCAATGGCGGACTTAGATGCGGCATTCGAACAAACAAAGAAGATTGTTGATGACGCTCTGCAGAATGTCTCGAATATAAAGACTGAAGAAGATGCCAAGATACAAATAATTACAAGGCTAATAACCGAGGGCCTCAATTGGTCTTTCTCGGATATCGGTGCAGAGGTAAAACACGAGAACGGATATTCTGACTATCTGCTGTCAAATGACGGAAAACCTGCGTTGCTTGTTGAAGCTAAACGTATCGGGACCATTGAGATTGGGACCACTGAAAAGAATTCTCTCCGGCATTTGAAGATATCCGGGCCCGGATTAAAAAAGGCGCTTCCAGGAATTGATCAAGCGGCAAGTTACGCGACACCAAATGGTCTTCCAGTCGCAGTTGTTACGGACGGATTGACTTGGATCATATTTAAGACTTTTGTTCCGGGAGAAAATTTTAAGAACAAGCAAGCTTTTGTATTCCCTAGTCTCAATGCTGTACTAGAGGATTTTCAAGGATTCTATGAATTAATCTCAAAAGAGCAGTTGGGTAAAAAAGCATATAATCCAATTTTTGATAAATTACACCAGAACCGATTGTTGCTCACCCAGTCGCTTTTTGAACCACTTGAAGAAAGTAAAATTAAGATCACTCAAAAAAGTAATCTCGCGTTTGATCTAGACAGAGTTTTTTCGAGCTTTTTTGCGACGCTGACCGGTGACGAAGACCCCGATATGCTGATCGACTGTTTTGTCGAAACACGTGAAAGTCGAATAGCGGACTTCTCGCTCGAAAAAATCACCGCAAATGTCTTAGGTAACATTTCTCCAGCGGATAAAGACGTTGACAGGGAGCTCGCGAACCTCATCGAGGTAGCTGTTGAGGTAGAATCTGGGCAAACAGTATTCATTGTGGGCCCGACGGGGGCGGGTAAATCCACTTTCCTCAATCGCTTCTTTCGAAAGACCCTGTCAGATTCCTTGCGTCGC
>CAXMPN010000155.1:0-4141 GCA_964195195.1 Pontiella sp.
AGGAAACTCCACTTTGTATCTGGCGTAGAGCTGTCCGCGGAAACTATCGGGATCGGCCTTGGCCGCATTGGTGACACCGAGCACCTCCTTGCGGAACTGTTCCCACGATACCTGCGAGGAATCAAATTCGACCACATAGTAGTCCATGATAGTGGCTGGATCATTAAAATTGGCTTCCATGGCCGGATAGAACGCATTGATACAGAAGCAGTCGAGGCTTTCGAGCCATCCCATCAGCAACCCGGCCTGAATCTTCTGTACCGATGCCGCATTCCAGAGCTTAAACAGTGTATCCGCATTGATACCCTTGCTTTCAAGCAGTTGAGGATGGCCCATGACACGACCGGCCTCGACCTCGGCATCCCATTCCTTGCCGAAGGCAGCAACAAAGGCTGCCTTGCCTTCATCCGTGATTCCGGCATCACCATACGATGCCTTGCTGTACATCAGGTAATGCTGGCGGATGACCTCTCTTTCACACAGTTCCGCGCCGCCGACCCGCCTGGTATGTACAATAGAGAATTGTCTCTCCTCGAAAAAATCACGGGTGAGCTGATCCAGTTGATCCGCACTGAGATCGATGTCCAGGTGATGAAGCGGTTTGGTAAATACAACTGCCTGGTTAATGGTCATACGACCTCCTATTGATGCTGATGCAGCTCGATATGTTTTTCGCAAAAACATTTTCCACAGGTGGAACAATAGCGAAAGTGCTCGGAAGGATTACTCTTGTCGGAGGCATCGCACTCGGTACAGACGTGCATCGGTTGCGCTGAAGCTACCGCACGCTCGGCCACAAAAGCCTTGCGCCGATGCTCGGCCTTGAAGTTGAGAAAGAAGGTCTTTCCGAAAAAAATAAGATAGTTGGCAAACGCGGCCAATACCCCGAGTCGACTTCCCATGTCCCCGGTAAACAGCGTCAGCACATAGAGGACCACCGTCAGCCAGCCGAGCCACTTGACCTTCACTGGAAGAATGAAAAACAGCCGGAATTCGATATGCGGGAAGAGGGTTGCAAACGCCAGAAAGACGCATCCGAGGAAATAGGTGTTGGTGACGATGGCTCCGGGACTGATGAAGGCCGTCAGGATGGTCAGCAGATATCCACTCAGCAGGAACAGGTTGAACCGAAAGGTTCCCCAGTGATCCTCAAGTGCCTTTCCGATCATGTAGAAAATGTAGAACGCGAAAAACAGCCAAAGCGCACTCATCGTTCGCGGTAGCATCATGAACGACAGGAGGCGCCACCATTCTCCCCTTTGCATGACCGACCTGCCATGCAGAACGAGGTCCATCTGGTCGATATACCCGCCCATCAGCAGAATGACGCCGACCACCTGGATGCCGATCAAATAAAGGGCCAGGTGCGGGATGGCCCAGGAGCCGAAACGCTTCTCGAGAGATGAAATCAAATTCATGGCTCCAGACGGTAGTGAAATCAGGGATGGGTTGAAAGTTTGGAATCGATACAAATGAAGAAACCGATCGCCGAATGCGTGCCCTAAAACAAAAAACGGCCCCGGAATCCCGGAGCCGTTCCAATAAAACTTGCTGAACCGCTAGAAATTCAGCTTGGCATTTTTCAAGCGCACGGCCAGTTCGCCAAGCACACGTTCGTCATCGGCGTCGCCCGTGGATTCGAACACCGCGCCGAAGCGGATGAACGATCCTGTGTTGTCCCACGGCACGGTGGAGATGCCAAATTTTTCGATGAGATAAAGCGAGGCTTCCTCGGCATTGGCGAACTCAACATCACCGGCTCCTTTCGGCGCCTTTAGATACAGGAAGAACGTACCACCCGGCATTTTCGCATCGAATCCAACCTCTTTCAGTACTTCCACCATGCGGCGCAGACGCTTCTCGTAGTGATCGCGAATACCGTCAGCCAGACGTTGGTCTGCAATGCCGGCACACGCCGCCTTCTGGATGGCCTTGAACTGCCCGCTGTCGCAATTGTCCTTGATGGCGGCCAATGCATTGACCGCCCATTCCGCACCGCAGAAAAATGCCAGGCGCCAGCCGGTCATGTTGTAGGCCTTCGACATGGAGTGCAGTTCCAGCGTGCATTCTTTTGCACCGGGGCGTTGCAGTAGCGAAGTGCGGTCACCGCCATAGACCAGCGTGGAGTATGGGGCGTCCTGTACGATGAGAATGTTGTATTTCTTCGCAAAGGCGACCAATTCATCGTAGAACTCCGGCGTAGCCACGGCCCCCGTTGGATTATTCGGATAGTTGATGTAGAACAGCTTGCAGCGCTCCGCCAGTGCGGGATTAATTTTTGACAGGTCCGGCAGAAAAGCATTTTCTTCGAGCAACGGAATATCCACCACTTCGGCGCCGATATATTTCGAGTGCGTCGCCATAACCGGATAGCCGGGAACTGTCTGAAAAACAACATCGCCCGGATTCACGAAGGCCAGCGGCAGCATGGCCAGTGCTGGCTTAGTCCCGATGCTGTGGTTGATTTCGGTGGCCGGATCCAGTTCGACGCCGAAGAAGTCCTGCATGTACTTGGCGGCGGCCTGCTTGAACTCCGGAACCCCGTTATCGGCATATCCCCGGTTATCCGGCTTATCGACCTCTACTTTCAATGCCTGGCGGATCGGGGCTGGCGCCATCTGATCCGGTTCACCCACGCCGAAGTCCAGAATTTCCAGCTCGGGCAGGGTGGCGCGGGCCTTGGCCTTGGCACGCTTGATCTTTTCAAACTTGTAAATTTCGGTTGATTTACCGAACTGTGTGCCGCCAATACGGTCGGCGAACAGACTTTCGTAATCCATCGATATGCTCCTTTATTTCAAACGACCCCGCACGGGAGTGATTAGTTTATCCAGTTCCTTTTCGAGGGATTTCCTGGTCAGTTTCAACAAGCCGATCGATCGCGCAGCATTGGCGTAGACCGCGTGTTCTGTCTTGGCCTTATTAGATTTCTTAGAATTCTCGCGATAGAGACCCATCACGAGTTTTTCCGCCAGCACATCCACCCCAAAGTAGACCAGATCCACCACCACGCCATCGGATGTGATGGTTTCCTTTGAAAAGACATACTGAAGGTTCCGCGCATATTCCCCGCGAATGGTCAATTGATCCTCGCTACCGCGGTGCTTGTACCCACGCCGGTTCATGGTTGTCTTAATAATGTTTCCACCTGCGATCACAAACATCCTCCTTGTCCGGGGTCCTGCCCTTCAACAAAAGCCGTAATCATTGGAATTACGGCGTCTCAGTCAAGGCAATTCAGGAAATGGATACCGATGAACTCACTTCACGGCGCTCGAACAACGATCGATGCAGCCCTAACCTGAGAATTAATCCGACGATTCAATTGCCAAATCATCGATGCAAACCAGTCCGTAGAGGGTATTCGGTGCAGAAAAACCGGCATGTACCCGCGTCAGGTTCCACATGGCTTGGGTCAAGCTGTCCTGGTTGCTGTCATGACACTCCAGCGCTGCGATTACGCTACCTCCAGCATCAAGTATCTTAACGTTGGATTCAAAGGAGTCGGGCTCCGGAAGCTTCTTTACCACCAGATGGAAGCGATACCAGTCCGATATGGAGGACCCCGTCTTGGAACGAACCAGCAGATTTTCCCGATTTACTTGTTGCGCCGAGGTGTCCGGCAGGGACGCGCTCAACCGCCAGTCGCCATTGGTCGTAGCTACCAGGCTGACTTGCCAGCAGGCCTTCTCATTGAGCACCGAATTACCCATGTAGAACACCAAAACCGGCCGGTCTTCGATCAATGTGGTGGAGCCAATGGCCAGTTTAAAATCATAGGAAACCGATAGCGTCTGGCCCGGAAGCCATCGGACCGGCTCGCCGGCCACGCACCGGATAGAGGTATCCGAAGCTTGTATGACCAGCGCCCGGTCACCGTCCTCCTCCGAGGTTCCCAGTTCGTTCATGACGGAGAAGGCGGAAGAATCCTTAACGTGGTCGTACACACTCCATCCTGCCTGGCCATTGATCGGCCCGGCGGAAAAAGTATTAAAATCATATGTCACCAATGAGCCCGCCCAAACAGTACCCATCCATGCAGCCGCGGTCACAAAAGTCTTTAGAAACCATTTCATCATAATGCCCCGGTGCATGACATACACCCCTTGTAACTTAAGTTGGGGTATTAAGCAGAATGGTT
>CAXMPN010000156.1:0-4108 GCA_964195195.1 Pontiella sp.
TGTGCTGCATCCTCCTGTTGCGGTGCTGGTCGAAACGCGGCGAGTTTTCGGTGCCGGAAAAGGAAGTCAGCAACTTTGTGGTGCTGCTGGGCTTTTTCGGTGTTTTTCTGGGCGGACGGCTGGGCTATGTGCTGCTGTATGGATGGGATGCCTTAATGGCGGATCCGCTCTATGTCTTCAAGGTATGGGATGGCGGCATGTCCAGCCACGGGGGCTTCCTCGGGGTGATCCTCTTCATGATCTGGTATGCCAGGAAGCATGGGCATCCCTTCTGGAACCTCGCCGACAATATGGCCTGCACCACGTCGCTCGGTTTTGCCTTCGGCCGATTGGCCAACTTTGTGAACGGCGAGCTGTGGGGCCGCGTGTCCAACGTAAAGTGGGCCATGATCTTTCCGCAGGAGCTGGGATTCCGTTATGGCGAGTATGCGCGCGAAACGATCGAGCCGCTGGTGGCACGTGGCGAACTGATGCCGCGCCACCCTTCGCAGCTCTATCAGGCTTTTTGCGAAGGATTCCTCCTGTTCGGCATCATGCTGCTGCTGCGCAGGACGGCATTTGCCAGGCGTCCCGGCGCGTTGAGTGCATGCTATCTGGCCCTGTACGCCCTCACCCGCATCGCCATGGAATTTTTCCGCGAACCCGACAACGGGCAGTTTTTCATCGGCTGGATGAGCAAGGGGCAGTTCTATTCCCTGCTGCTGATTCTTGGTGCAGGGTACATCGGCTGGAAGCAAAAGTTGCTAGGCGCTGGGCATCAGGCACTGGGCAATAGGTAGGGCGCGGAGTCCCTTCCTCGCTACGGCCATGAATGTTGATTTGTAGCTGATAATCCCCAAAAGGCGCGACGTGGCAGCCGTTCATCGTAAAAAAGTACCGTACAGCAGCGACGCTTGCGTTACGGATCCCGTACGGAAGATCAGGTAAGAAATCTTCTTTTCGATGGATGCGAAAGGAGATACAAAAGATACGTATAATGAGATCCTGACATGAAGTGTTTCCTGCTCCTCATCTTATCTGCCGCCGGGTTGCCCGCCGCACTGCTCGCGCAAGCCTCCCATCTGGATATCATGGTTCCCGACCGCGACGACACCGACCTGAACGGTCCGGTTAAACGTGTCGAACTCGATATATGCTTCAACGTATCCGGCGAACACACGAAGGAATTGCACGAATATGATCGAATCGGAAACCTCCTAAAATCGTCCGAATGGGATAGCGAAGGGGAACCGAGCGAAACCACCACTTATTTCTACGACGAAAGCGGATACTACGAGCGCCAGCTCTACGAAAATTTCGCGGATGAATACACGAACGACTGGACCGTGGTACTCAATCCAGAAACCCGTCAGATCGGCATGAAAAACAAGCGAACCGGTTCCGTGGCACTCGAAACCTACTCCCCGGAAAAGCACCTGATCCACTACCGTCTGGTGGATCGGGACAGAGAGCAGATCATGGCCTCGCGCAACCAACGGGGCGACGACAACCGGCGCACCGAATATACGCGATTCGACGAGGACAACCGCGCGGAATATACCTTCTACTTTAAATGGCAGGAAAACGGTTTTATTGACATGGAGCGGCAGCGCTACCGGCAGGAAAAAAGGAACGCCTTCATACCTACGACTATCTGGTGGTCGACGATATCGGCAACTGGACGCAGCAGCTGATGGTCCGTTACGATATTGGCGGAAAGGAAAAGGAAAAGGTCTACGAAAAGATCACCGTGCGAAAGATTGAATACTTCGGCAGCGAGGAGGATACCCCGGAAACGGAACCCGAGCCTGGTGCTGATAACGAGGCCACTTCAAATGAAACCGAGACCGAAGCGGAGTCGACCACCGATGAATAGACATTTCCATTTCCCCTCTGTGTTCAAATATGCCCTCTGCATGGTGGTGCTGGCGTCAAGCTTCCTGGGCCGTACCGCATGGGCGGCCGAGGAAGACGACAAGGAGACGAAGGAAAAAACGGAACAGGAGCTGGAGGAAGCCAAGGAAAAACGCGAGGCAGCGGAAGCGGAGATCAAGGCGCAGTTCAGCTATACCTTTAACGACGTTTACGACAAGCTTGTGATCATCGAGTGCAAAGGCAAGCATGGCACCTGGTCAGGTAGCGGATTTGTTGCCGCGATGGACGGTAAGACCTACATATTTACGAATCAGCATGTCATTCTGGGAGCCGACACCATCAGCTTTAAGACCGCCAAAGGCGAAGTCCTCCGCCCCCGGGTAGTCGAACTATCTGCCACGCGGGATATCGCCCGCCTCCTGCTTGAAGATCAGGAGGCCCTCGCCATCAGTGACAACCTCGCCATGGGCGCCCCGCTCGCCGTATTCGGCAACAGTGAAGGGAGCGGAGTGGCCACCGAACTTTTCGGCAAAGTCACGGGAATAGGCGCTGAACTCGTCGAGGTGTCCGCCGAGTTTGTCTCGGGCAACAGCGGAAGCCCGGTGCTCAATCTGGACAAGGAAGTCATCGGTATTGCCAGCTACGTGCGCTATTCAACGCCGACCAAGATGAAGGAGGGCACCCAGTTCGAAAACAAGGTGCGGCGCTTCTGCTATCGGCTCACGAATGTGCGCTGGGCCCGCGTCAACTGGAAGAAGTACAACGCGGAATATGGCATGGCCTATCGCGAAACCGAGGAGCTCGTCGACTCGATTTTAGACGTTGTCAATGGCTGGTACGATGATCCTTTCGGGCCCGTCTCGGATAATCAGTCCGACTACGACCTGCGCAAATGGTCCAACGAGCACAATCGCATGGTTAGCCGCATTGTTCGCCTGAGAGACAAGGGGCGCGCCACCGTGAAAGAACTCAACAGCACCAACAAGCAGATCCGCAATGATATCGGAGACAGCGCCGAAGCCCTCTCGGAGTTCTGCATAAGGCGGGCCCGGTTCGTCGAGTTCACTACCGGAAAGCGCGACCTGACCGGCTTCCTGCGCGATGAGTTCGAAGGCTCCGTCTATCGCCTGGAATATGCCTCTGAAGCCATCGACTACTTCGGCACCAAGCTGGAAAAAATCGATTTTTTCCACTTCAAACAAGGGACTACCCGATGAAAATGCCTTCCAGGAAAAGAGCCCGTTTCCAATATTTGATCTGCATCATCCTGTTGGCCTTCAGTTCCCTCTGCCGTACGGCTTGGGCTGCTGAGGATGAAAAGACTGAACAGGAACTGAAGGACGCCCAGGAAAAGCGGGCGGAGGAAGCTTCGATCAAGGCGCAGTTCGAATATTCCTTCAATGATGTATCCGATTACCTGGTCATCATCGAGTCCAAGGCCGGCATGGCTAGATCGGCGGGCAGTGGCTTCATCGCCAAGATGGATGGGAAAACCTACATTTTTACCAATCAACACGTCATAATGGGCGCGGATTCGATCGAATTCAAGACGGCTACAGGCAAGCATCTCCAACCACAGGGGGTGGAGCTGTCCCATAAACGGGACATTGCCCGCCTACCGATCGCCGACCAACCTGACGCCTTGGTGATTAGCGACAACCTCTCCATGGGCGCCCCGCTCGCCGTCTTCGGCAACAGCGAAGGCAGTGGTGTGGCCACCGAACTCTTCGGTAAGGTTACGGGTGTGGGTGCCGACTTGGTGGAAGTTTCCGCCGAGTTTGTTTCCGGCAACAGCGGAAGCCCGGTGCTCACCCTGGACAAGGAAGTGATCGGTATCGCCAGCTATGTCCGCTATTCAACCCCGAGCAGGATGAAGGAAGGCACCCAGTTTGAAAACAAGGTGCGGCGCTTTTGCTATCGCCTGACGGATGTGCATTGGGCCCGCGTCAATTGGAAGAAATACAATGCGGAATACGGCAAATTTTATCGTGCAACCGATGCCACGGTTGAAACCGTAGTCGCCATCATCGAGGGATGGTACAGCGATCCGTACGGCCCCGTAGCAACCGGAATATATCCTGACATCAGCCTCAACAGCTGGGCATCCAGCCACAATCGGATGGTGAGCCGAATTACCGAACTCGCCGACAAGGGCCGGGCCTCCGAGTCGACGGTCAACCGAATCAACAAGCGCATCCGCGATGACATTCAAGGTAGTGCGCACGCTCTTTCACTGGTCTGCAAGCGACTCTCC
>CAXMPN010000157.1:0-4082 GCA_964195195.1 Pontiella sp.
CTTTTATCAAGAATTTCAACATATTTGTACTAAATCTCCTGTATTAAGGTCGTATAACACCCCAAATCGGGGTGCTTGTAGCACATTTGTCATTAATTCGGAGATTCACTTATATGATCAAGAAATACGCTGCATACCTGAAAGAAGTCCACCGCATGCAAGACCGCATGATCCCCTATTATTTGAAGTGGATCAAAAACGCCTATACGCACTCGCAGACCTCCCTTAAAATCCCAATCACTGAAGACTCCAAGAACGCTTATCTTCAACATGCCTCAAACGTCTATGAGGATTGGCAGCTCAAGCAGGCCGATGAATCCATCCGACTCTACACATACTTCCTCTCAATCTCAGGCGATAATCGATATCTCCATTGTGGCTGTGCTCTCTCTTGCGCACTGTGGACCCTCGGGAAATATATGCCCTAAAAAGAAACACTGCGGCATTGAATAGCAGGTGTCTTACAGGCGACATTAAATAGCGAGGGAGTACGATTGAATGGCCTTGGATAACTTGACTGCAGAATTGCTGCCGGAGACGTGGGTGGATGAACATGGCGACGCGCTGTTCAGCTATGCCCTCAGCCGGTTGAAAAATCCCGCCTCGGCGGAGGACGTGGTGCAGGAAACCTTACTTGCCGCCATCCGCTCGCAGCAGCGTTTTTCCGGACGCTCGTCAGTGCGCACCTGGCTCATTGGCATCCTTAAGCATAAGATCGTCGACCTCATCCGCAAAGAGACTCGCGAACAACCGCTCGACGAGATTGAAACGCTGGACACAACGGAAGAGCACTTTTTCGACCGCAAGGGGCATTGGCGCTTAAAACCGGTAGAATGGCAGGAGCACCCGGGAAAAATTCTGGAACAGAAGGAATTTATGGCGGTTCTGCGCAGTTGCCTGGATCATTTACCCGATCGGTTGCATCGTCTCTTCGTTCTGCGCGAGCTGGAGAACATGGAGACGGAAGAAATCTGTAAGGATCTATCGATCACGCCGACCAACCTGTGGGTCATGCTTTATCGCGCCCGTATGCGGTTGCGTGGTTGCCTGACGGAAAACTGGTTTGAGAAAGGGATCTGACATGCTGACGTGCAAGGACGTATCAAAGCTGGTATCCGAATCACTGGAACACGAACTCCCGCTCCGGCAGCGACTCGCTGTGCGCCTGCACCTCATGATGTGTTCGCTGTGCCGGAAGTATCAACGACAGACGCTCCTGCTCCGTGAGCTGTTTCGTCGCATCATCCGTTCCGAAGACGACCCATCGTACTCCCGACAACATCTAACTGAGGCGACGCGAGAACGCATCAAAATGGCCCTACTAACCGGCCTGGAATAGATTCGGGCTTTATTTACGATGCCGGTGTAAGGTTCATCAGCGTTGTCCGACTACGAATTGCCGGACAGCGTGATTTGGAACGAACGCAAGGATCGAAACATGAAAATACGGGCCTTTATCGGGATACTGATCGGATCCGCCTTAACGGTTTCCGCCCAGTCGTTTGATCTAACCTATTCCGCCTTCAACCATGTGCTGGAAGCCCATGTGGCGGAAGGCCGGGTGGATTACCGGGGACTGAAATCCGATCCGCAGCCGCTTACGACTTATCTGAAAAAGGCGGGGGCGGTGAAGGAACCGGAATTCAATGCATGGGACCAGAATGAGCAGCTCGCGTTCCTGATCAACCTCTACAATGCCGCGACGCTCCAGCTCATTCTCGATCACTATCCGATAGAGAGCATCAAGAAGATCGGAACCCTTTTCAAGGGACCGTGGGATCAGCCAGCGGTTGTGTTATTCGGGAAAACTATCACGCTCAATGAACTGGAACACGGCCTTATCCGCAAGCGCTATAAAGAACCACGCATTCATATGGCGCTGGTCTGTGCCGCCAAGGGTTGCCCTCCCCTGCGCAACGAGGTCTACACGGCCGACCAGCTTGATGCACAGTTGGATGATCAGAGCCGTATCTATCTGGCCTCACGCGACGGACGGGTAATCGATCGTTCCAAAGGCGTGGTGAACATTTCCTCAATCTTTAAATGGTATGGAGACGACTTTTCTTCCGTGGAAAGTTTTGTTGAAAAATACAGCGGCGAGTCGATCAAGGGGCTGAAGATTCGCTATCTCAACTATGACTGGTCGCTGAACGAAAGGACCCGGTAGGCATGGATAAAATATCAGATTCAATCATCCATCTCGAACATAAAGAATGGCTGCAAACGCCCGAGGGCGATCCGCGCGGTTATATCCAGCCCGGCTCGCTCCAGGAGCTCTGGTTCCACACGGGCACCGTATGCAACCTGCGCTGCCCGTTCTGCCTGGAAGGATCGATGCCTGGAAACAACCGGCTTCAGCCAATCACGCTGGCCGACGCAAAACCGTTTATTCAGGAGGCCGTGACTCTGGGAACACAGCAGTTTTCCTTCACCGGAGGCGAGCCGTTCGTCATTCCGGGAATGGTGGATATTCTCGACTATGCGCTCGATTATAATCCATGCCTGGTGCTCACCAACGCCACCGAGCCGCTGCTCAACCGCATCGGCCAGATTGTTCCGCTGGCTCAAAAGCGTTTCCCGCTGCAGTTCCGCGTCAGTCTCGATTATCCCGATCCGAAACAGCACGATGCCGGCCGCGGGCAAGGAAACTTTGCCCTTTCACTCAAGACCATGGCGGAACTGCATCGGCTGGGCTTCAAGGTTTCCATCGCCCGCCAAAGCGCGGAGAACGAGGATACGGCCGCCGTCAACCGGGCCTATCGGCCCTTCTTCGAAGAAGCCGGGTTGCCCGAAGATACCTATATAGTCGTTTTCCCCGAATTCCATGAACCTGGCTCAAATCCCGACGTCCCGCACATCACCGAATCGTGCATGACCACCTACAAGACGGCGGATGAGCGCGATGGCTTCATGTGCACCTTCAGCAAGATGGTCGTAAAGAAAGGCGGCCGCATGCGCGTCTATGCCTGCACGCTCGTAGACGACGATGAAGACTACGATCTCGGCGGAACCCTCTCGGAAGCCATGCGCATTCGCGTCATGCTCAAGCACCACCGCTGCTATACCTGTTTCGCCGCCGGTGCGTCGTGCAGTGAATTGTAGAAAGGAAAAGAACGATGAGTGAAATCGAGAAAACACAAAAGCACGAAGAGGTAAGTCAGTACTATGGGGAGACCCTGGCGCATTCCGGAGACTTGAAGACCAACGCCTGCTGCACTATCCAATCCTATCCTGCGCACATCCAGACGCCATTGGCCATGATCCATGAGGAAGTAATCGAAAAGTACTATGGGTGCGGCCTGACCCTTCCCTTCGAACTGGAGGGGCGGCGGATTCTCGACCTCGGCTCAGGATCGGGGCGTGACTGCTATATCGCCTCCTATCTCGTCGGTCCGGACGGCTATGTGGTGGGGCTCGATATGACCGACAAACAGCTGGAAGTCGCCAATCGCCATATCGGGCACCACACGGAAATGTTCGGCTACGGCCGTCCCAACGTGGAATTCAAAAAGGGATTGATCGAAAAACTCGACGAAGCCGGGCTGGAAGACCACTCGTTTGACATCGTGATATCCAACTGCGTGATCAACCTCTGCCCGGACAAAGAAGCCGCGCTGCGCGAGATCCATCGCGTGCTCAAGCCCGGTGGCGAATTCTATTTTTCCGACGTCTATTCCGACCGCCGCATCCCGCCGCACCTGATGGATGACCCGGTGCTCTACGGCGAATGCCTCAGTGGTGCGCTGTACGAGCACGATTTCATTCGACTGGCACGTGGAAACGGCTTCAACGATCCACGCGAAGTCGCGCGCGATCCGATCACCATCGAAAACAGCTATGTTCAGGAACTGGTGGGCAGCATTCGGTTCGATTCCATCACCTACCGGCTGTTTAAGCTTCCGGAGCTCGAGGATGCCTGCGAGGATTATGGCCAGGCCGTGCGCTACAAGGGTACGCTGCGCCATTCCCCGGATGTGTTCGAGCTCGATGCCGAACATCGCTTCGAGGCAGGCCGCACTCATCTCGTATGCGGCAACAGCTTCAATATGCTGGCGAACACCCGCTTTGCGGAGCACTTTGAT
>CAXMPN010000158.1:0-4050 GCA_964195195.1 Pontiella sp.
GGTGAAGGTGACGATAATAACGTGGGTGATATTTGGCAGGATGTGCCGGAACATAATGCGTCCAGAGCCCAGCCCCAGCGCCTTTGCCGCCTGGACATAAGTCTGTTCCTTGTGCTTGAGCACTTCGCCGCGCACAAGGCGACACAGCCCCACCCATGTCGTCAGCCCGATGCCGAGATAGACGCCCAGCAGCCCCTTTCCGGGCACCACCATGGCGATGGCCAGAATAAACAGCAGCCCCGGCATGGAGGCAAAGGTGGAATAGAGCCACACAATAAAGTCGTCGACCCTTCCGCCGAAAAATCCTGCAAGACAACCGAGAATCACCCCGATGGGAATCGCGATGAACGAGGTGATGATTCCCACCTTGTAGGCGATACGCACACCCTGCACCAACCGCGCCATGACATCGCGCCCGAGGCCGTCGGTTCCCATCCAGTGGGCGGAATCCGGCGGCGAATAGGCGTCGTCCAGATGCACCACGGAGTAGGTGGGCGTCTGGTCCTTGAAGGTGTTGTACTGGTAGGTGATCTCCCCGTAGACGGCGAGGAGGGTGTAGATGACCACCAGGCCAAGGCATACCATAGCGACCCGGTCGCACCGCAACCGTCGCCAGGCATCCCCCCATAAACTATGTCTTTTATCGCTCGGCATGGTCCTATTTCAGTTTTACGCGCGGATCGGCCAGCGCGTAGCAGATGTCGGTTAAGAGATTCGATAGGACGAACAGCAGCGCCCCGATGAGCACCAGCGCCCGGACGACATCGACGTCCGATTGCGTGATCGCGCTGATGCCCAGATAACCCAAACCGGGGATACCGAAGAAACTTTCGAGCAACAGCGACCCGGTGTAGAGGAACGGGATGGCGATCACGACATTGGTAATGATGGGGATCATGGCGTTCTTGAGCACATGTACAAACAGCACACGGGATTTGGAGACCCCTTTCGCGAACGCCGTGCGGACATAATCCTTGTACATTTCGTCCAGCATGATGGTGCGGTAGAAGCGGATATTGGAACCCAGCCCGCTCACCACACCGATCATGACCGGTAGCACAAGATAGCGCCACGACTCGTAGCCCCATACCGGGAACAGACCATTCTTGTAGGCCAGGAAGTACTGGCCCGCCACGATGTAGACCAGATAGTTGATACTCATCAGCGCCACCGCAAAGATGACGAAAAATCGGTCAATCCACGTGTTACGGAAAAAGGCGCAGACCAGCGAAAGTGAGATGGAAACGACAATGCCTATGATGAAGATGGGAATGGTCAGCGAAAGCGATTTGGGAATACCGTCCATCAGCAGCTTCGCAACCGGCTGCTTGAACGTTTCCGAAAACCCCAGATTACCCCTACCCAGTTCCCTGACAAAAAACAGCAGCTGCGAATCGAACGGCGAGTCCAAAATCCTGCGCAACCGGAGGCGTTTGATTTCCAGCGGCGCATCCGCAGCGGTCTTGAACGATGCGTCCCCGCCGCCCTGGAAGCGGATGGTCCGAGTGGTCCAATCAGCGACATCCAGCGGTTCCCCGGCAAGTATTCCCTGGCCGCGGTAGGTCAGCTTCCATTCGTAGGGAACCGATTCATCCAACCCGAATGAAAGAACATTGATTTCGGCATCTGATTGGATCGTGACGGTTTTGGTATCGACGGAATAGAGCGCGTTGCTCCAGCTATTCCAGCGCCCTGCTCCCTTGGCCAGATCCTGATCTTCATAGGCGCGCGATTTTGCCTGCCTGCCGAAAAACAGCGGCTTGTTCAGTCCCCGTTTTACATCAAATTCATCGAGCTGCTTGAGCGTGACGTTTTTGCCAAGTGCGATGGCCGCCAGATCGTTCGGAACAATGTTGAACAACACAAACGTCAACAGCACCACACCGATCACGGTGGGGATCATCTGAAGCAGCCGTTTGAAGATATATTTCAACATGGGGGGTTCCCGTTCCTCACATATTCAGCTTCTTGTCGCCGAATTCCTTCATCCATTGCCTGCGCTTCTCCAGATTCATATTTCGGTAGATGCCCATTCCATAGGGGAAGTCGTGCGGCTCAAAATTCTCCAGCCAGCCATGAACCAGTGCAAAGCTCATGGATTGATATTCAAAAATCCACGGGCAGTCCTCGATCACAATCCGGGCCATCTGCTCATACATCGCTGTGCGCTCCGGAGAATCCTGCATGATCCGGATTTCCTCGTACAACCGGTCAAACTCAGGACTCCGATAATTGGCATGGTTGGGGCCCGGCGATTCGTTCTTGCTGTAGAACAATTGCAGGAAGTTTTCCGCATCGGGATAGTCCGCCATCCATGCCAGTCCGAACATCTGGGCCTGCCGCCGGTTCAGCTTTTCAATGAACGCCGGCCAGGTGTTGTAGGAGAAATTGAGCACTACATCGATCTTCTGGTACATGTCGGCAATCAATTCCATCATTTGCCGGATGTTTCCCGACGCACTGCCGACTTCCACCGTGAGTTCGAGGCGTCGACCGGTTTCGCGGTCAATACCGCCGGGATAACCGGCCTCGACCAACAGCTCCTTCGCCTTTTCGAGGTTGAATGTATAGGGCGCGGGCCCTTCCGGCCTTCCGGCCAGCGGCTTCGGTATCGGCCCGTTTGCCGGATAAAGGCGGTAGTTGAGAAACTTGTTCATCCGGTCGAAATCGTAGGCGCAGCTCAAGGCCTGCCGTAATTTTTTATGGCGCAGATTGGTTTCGGGATCGCGGCTCCATCCGACCACCGGGTCATCCATGTTAAAGCCGAGGTAGCGAATGTCGATGGCGGGAGCATACACCAGTTCGATGCCCCGCTTCGCGAGGGTTACGTCGAGCTCGCGGTCGCCCGTGATGACGGCATCCCAATTGTCGCGGGAAATCCCGGAGGAGTCGAGTTGGCCGGAGAGAAACATCATCCACGCGGTGGATTGGTCATCGACGACGAACTGAACCACGCGATCGACCATGGGAACCGACTTGCCGGCATCCCGAAGCAGCCCCCGCGCCTGCTGGTCCTCGTCGCCGGTGGTTGGATAGGTTTCGGTCCGTCCCGTCTCCGCCCATTTAGGGTTGCGCTCGAATTCAATGCGGGAGTTGCGTCTCCATTTTACCAGCCGGTAGGGCCCGGTCCCCACCGGATGATTGACGAAATCCGACCCGTGGTATTCCACCGCCTCGCGCGGCACCACGAAGGCATAATGCATGGTCAGGACATCGAGAAACTGGGGAAAGGGTTCCGACAGTTCGATCTGGAAGGTGTACGTGTCCGGCACCCGGAGGCCTGCCACCCCGGCGTCATAGTCGGTCGGGAGCTCCCCCGCGGATGCATCCCGGAATTCATGAATCCCCTTGATACGGCTGAAAGCCCAGAAACCGGAAGAGGCATTCTTGATGTCGGCCACCCGCTTGTAGGAATAGACGAAATCTTCGGCGACCAGTTCGCGCCCCTTGCCTCCGGGAAAACAAGGATCATCCTGGAAGTAGATGCCCTTGCGGATGTTGAAGGTATACACGAGCCCGTCGTCGGAAATATACGGCATCCCCTCGGCCAGCATGGGGATGGCCCGGTAGGGCCGCGCCAGGTAATCGTACTTCAACAGCCCTTCGTAGATTCTGGAAATAGCCATCGACGCGGACACTTCGCCGGAAACGGCGGGATCCAATCCCCGGATGCGGGCCGTGATGCCGAAGCTCACCACCTCGTCTTCGCCATACTCCGCCTTTAAGTCGCCGTCGCCGCATCCCGAAAATAGAAAACTCCCCGCAACGACCATAATGAAGGCCAGGGGGAGTCTGTGTACTGGAGGTCTCGAGCGGTGCTACGGGAAGCGCTTCGGCCGGAGCCGGCTCGACCGCCGGCATACCCAGATCCAACCTGTCCAGCGGCTGCGGCTGGACCGCAGCGGGCTGCGCACCGGATCCACTGCCGACCTCGTCCATCAGCGACTTGTCCTTCTGGGCGAAAAGAACGCCTAGCATCAGGGTGCTTGCCATGAAGACAACCCCCAGGACCACGGTGGCTTTCGACAGTACGTTGCCTGCCCGTGCACC
>CAXMPN010000159.1:0-3599 GCA_964195195.1 Pontiella sp.
GGCCGCAGATCTTCTCTGGAATACCTACGCCCCTTACTCCATGTGGTCCATTTTTGCGGCGATCGGTCTCGGGTCGATGCTGATGCTCATTGCCTACAATTTCGCAGTCAACGCCGCTAATAAAAACCCAGGTCACAGCTTAAATGTCCATGGAAACCAGTGGGTGAAGACTTTCCTTATCCCGATCACCGCCACCCTTATCGGTGCAACTATCTGGAGAATGAAGGTGGATATTCAGGTTCCCAATAGCGCTTGGTCTTCCGTTATCCTTGCCAACCTCGGTCTAATCCTCAATGCCACCTTTTTCTCGATGATGCTGATCATTTCCTTCCTGCCTTCCACCCGCCGTATGTTCCAGTCCGCAGGATCTACCGAGAGTTGAGGAAAGGTCTAGTATTCGTCATGCCGATCGCTTGCAGCAACACCCGCCGATGCACCAATCGGCGGGATCCGCTGAGCATCGCTTTGTCTCCTTTTCGGCTGGTGCGCTTAAACTGACAATCGAATAGAAATTGATCATTATGATGAAAGATAGGAACACAAGAAAGCTGATAGCGATGCTGCTTATCACCACCTTTGGGCACGTTGCCGCAGCCGAAGACCTCGATGGCGCACGGGGGAAGATTTTTAAGGTGAACTTGGCAAACAAAAGCTTCGAACTGTTAAAAGAAACCGTATTGGATCCCAAAACCCATGAAGGCAAGTCGAGGCACAGCATTCATTGGACCGATCAAACCCAATTCTCCAAGGTCGTTCTACAGAGTGATTTCAAGGGGATTAAAGATCCGGTGGTGGTTCGGGTTGAAATACTCAACGCAACCCAGGGCGAAGCCGCGGCGCAAGGGAAACCCTTTTTATTCAAGACGGCCAAGGTGCTGACTAACTCAAAATTCGCTACCGGCATGGCAAAGGACGGCACCAGTCTGGTCGCCTGGTTCACCCCTGATCCGAAACAAGTCCGCAGCGGAACTGTTAAGATCAATGGCAAACCCGTCAAGCTGTCGCTGTCGAGGCACAGAAACGAAATCAGTATTTTCTCCACAGTCACAGCCGATGTCCTCGGCAAGGGGTTTTGGAAAACGACAGTCCGAGGTAAGCGAGCGGGCGGCAGGTTCGTCTTGGACCGCGCAGAGATTTCCCCGCTTCCCGACCCACGCGAAGTGGACGACCCGAAATTGCCCCGCGTCCTAGTTGTCGGCGACTCGATCAGCATGAACTACCACCAGGCCGCCAAGACTGCACTCGCCGGTAAAGCGAACTACTACCGGGTCGAAGGCAATGGTGGCCCGTCTGACCGTGGCGTCAGTGCGATGGAGCTCTGGCTCGGCGACTACAACCAGAAAGGCCTGCACTGGGACGTCATCCAGTTTAACCACGGCCTCCACGACCTGAAACAACCCTACGACAAGAAAAACGATTCTTGGGGGAAACACCAGGTGTCACTTGAGGATTACAAAAAGAACTTGGAGAAGGAGATCGCGATCATGAAGAAGACCGGTGCCACATTGATCTGGTGTGCGACCACACCCGTTCCTAACAGTAGTCGGGGGCGGTATGCTCGACGCAAGGGCGAGGCTGCAGTCTTTAACAAAGCCGCCATGGAGGTCATCCGCAAGCACCCGGAAATCCTCGTCAACGACATTCACAAAACCATCACCAAATCCAAAGCCATGGAAAAATGGCGCAAAGGGAGTGACGTCCACTTCTGGAGCGGCGAACTTCAAGCCGTGTTGGGGAATGCCGTCGGCGATGCCGTTACTCAAGCGCTCGAAAGCAGGACTTCGGATAAAAATTAACAACGCACAAAAAAGAAGAAATTTGCCATGATAAAAAGATTATTACTCGCGCTGGTGTTGCTAGCATCCACGCTCCACGCCGAGATTTCCCTACCCAAAGTAATCGGATCCGGAATGGTCCTTCAGCGGGAATCCCAGGCCGCCATATGGGGCTCGGCCGATCCCGCAGAAGCCATCACCATCAGCTGCAGCTGGATCAAGAAACCCATCAGTGTCAAAGCGGGTGCCGATGGTAAATGGTTGGTAAAACTCAAAACTGGCCAGGCCGGTGGCCCCCACAGCATCACACTAACAGCCTCCAACACGATCGAGCTAGAGGACATTCTATTCGGTGAGGTCTGGCTCGACTCTGGGCAGTCGAACATGGAGATGCCGATCGCTCCAGTATCCTCTGCCTACACTGGTATCAAGGACTGGGAGTCGGAGCTGGCCGCCGCCGATTACCCACAAATCCGCCTCTTTCAGGTTGGCAATATCGCGAGCAAGGAACCGCAGCAGGACGTCCAGCCGGGGGTGTTGATCTACGGCGTCAAGGTCCCGCCATGCAAGTGGCAGAATTGCACACCCGAGACCGTCAAGCACTTCAGCTCGACCGCCTACTTTTTCGCCAGAAAGCTTCACAAGGACCTCGGTGTGCCCGTCGGCATCATCGATGCGTCATGGGGAGGCACCGCCATCGAACCATGGATAGGTAAAAAACATCTTAGCCAGGCCGGCTTTGGAGAGATTGCTAAGCAGGGTGAAGACCAGCCAGATCAACCCAAAGCCAGAGGGATTTCCACCAGACTCTACAATGGGATGATCGCTCCACTGATGCCATTCACTCTAAAAGGGGCTATCTGGTATCAGGGCGAAAGTAACAACAATGCGCCTGAGACCTACAAGCGACTGATGCAGGCACTGGTCGCAGACTGGCGGGACGGCTTCAAAAGTGACCTCTCATTCTACTACGTGCAGATCGCTCCATTTACCTACAAGCAAAATGCTGCTTACCTCCGCGAGCAACAACTCCAGGCACTTTCGATCCCGAAGTCCGGGATGGTCGTCACCACGGATATCGGTGACCTCAAGGACATCCACCCGAAAAATAAACAGGAGGTCGGACGCCGACTGGCACTCCAGGCATTGGCAAGCGACTACGGAATGAAAGTCGCCTGTGAAGGTCCACGATTCAAGAGAATGCAAATCAAGGACAGCAAAGCCATCTTGCATTTCGATCATGTTGGCGGCGGCCTGACCATCTATGGCGGTGACGTATTAAAGGATTTTGAAATTGCCGGAGCCGACAAAAAATTCGTCAAAGCATCCGCTACCATCGTTGCTGATAAAGTTGTTGTCGGAGCCCCCGACGTCAAACAACCGGTAGCTGTGCGTTACGCCTTCTCCAGCCAGGCCACCGGTTCTTTAATGAACAAAGACGGCCTGCCCACCTCGCCATTTCGATCAGACGACTGGAAATAGCCTGTACTAGGAACAGATTGACATTAACACCCTAACTCGACATCTATTCATCATGACCCGCTGCACGATCATCGCCTGTTTTCTATCCTTGCTAGCCCTTTCTGTGTTGGCGTCACCCGCCTCCGCAGCCTCCATCCGTAGGCTGTGAACCATCAGGGTCCAGGTGACGCTGGCGAGGAAGAGCAGCACGAGAGGTGGGTAGAAGACGCTGTCGGACAGACCGGAGGCGAGGATGATTTGAAACAGCGCGAGGGCGACGAGCAGGAACTCGGATCGCCGAGGTCGCGCGTCGAGCAGCTGCAGTCCCTGGGCCAGGCAGGTAAAGAACGCCAGGGAGATCGT
>CAXMPN010000159.1:3609-4047 GCA_964195195.1 Pontiella sp.
TGTTACGGCCATTCTGAAATCAAGACACCCGTTCTCGATCAACTTGCCAAGGACGGCATCCGGCTAACCAGCTTCTACTCCGGCGCCACCGTTTGCACACCCTCGCGCATGGCCTTGTTGACCGGTGCCTATCCGAGCCGCCTCGGCTGGACCCAGGGAGTGGTGGGATATTTGATCAGCACCAAACAGGGACTCAACCCCAAAGCCCTGACGATGGCCGAGGTTTTTAAAACCAAAGGCTACACCACAGGGCTCATCGGTAAATGGCACCTCGGCGACAGCGAACCGCTCCGCCCTCACCGCCAAGGGTTTGATTCCACCTACTACATCAATAAAA
This sequence comes from Pontiella sp., assembly GCA_964195195.1. Classification (GTDB taxonomy): domain Bacteria; phylum Verrucomicrobiota; class Kiritimatiellia; order Kiritimatiellales; family Pontiellaceae; genus Pontiella. The sequence goes on from CAXMPN010000159.1 coordinate 3,947, forward strand.
GCAACAACCAGACCAAGACGATCTGGCGCGGTGACGAAGCTGTGGAAAACCCCTTCGATAACCGCTTACTCACTGAGCAGTTCACCACCGAAGCTGTTCGT
>CAXMPN010000160.1:0-4037 GCA_964195195.1 Pontiella sp.
GGTTGGTGTAGCTGTCCACCAGCTCGGCATTCAGCGCCACATCGATCAAGCCCTTCGAAAAGCCGAGGGTCATATCCCCTCCGGTCGAGCTTTTAGGGCCCGTGAGCTGGAACTGCTGCAACTGGAGTTGCCGGTCGGCATAGTGCAGGCGGGTGGAAAGAGTTCCGGTTTGTCCCTTTTCTTCCAGCTTAGCAACGATGACGGCAGCCACTCCACGCTCATCGATGGTTGCCTCCGCGCTGCCCGAGAGACGATCCAGCCCGAAGGTCGGTTTGTTCATTTGCTGCAGTTCTGCGCTCAGCTTGAGCTGGTTGCCTGAATGATCCGTCACCGAAGTTTCGAGATCCACCCATCCCTCCGCATCACCGCTAATCGCTACGCCGCCGGACAACCGTCTCTGCTCCAGGGAGATTCCTCCCGATCGCACCACATACTCCAGCGGCATGCCGGCCACGCTTCTACCCAGTTTGAGTTGATCGACTTTCAGCCCGTCAAGCTGGAGGGAGAGCAATGAGGACACCTTCAGCCCCTTCTTCGGCGAATCCGTGGTGGGGGTGGATGCAGGAAAACGGTGTAGCTCGAGTACCTCCGCACCCAGTTCCCGCAGCCGCACTCGCCCATAAAACAATTCCCGCATGCCCCATCGGCAATGCAGGTTCTTGGCGGTTAGCCATACGCCCGAGGAATCACCGATTTCCAAACGACCGATACTCACGTTACCGGGAATCCATCCACTGACCTGCTGGATGCTGACTTCCAGATGGTCCGAACGGCTCAATGCCCGCGATAATGCCGACGCAAAAACGGATTTCCCGGGAACGGTCTGAAGTGCACCGAAAAGCACGGCCGAAACAAGGACCAGCGCGGCGAAAATTTTCAGGGTTATGGAAAACGCGTGTTTCATTAGAAGGCCTGCCCCAGGCTGATATAGAATTGCAACCGCTCAACCTGTCCGCCGTCCGGATTCAGCGGATACGCGAAATCTGCCCGCAGCGGGCCAATGGTCGTAAACCACCGCACCCCCAAGCCAGCGCCGTAGCGCAGGGAACGACTGAAATTATCCAACAGTTCGTTGTATACCGTACCCCCATCGATGAACGCCACGTAGCCGAGCCGCTTGCCGGGCTGAAGACGAAGTTCTGTCGAAAACTCGAACAGTGTATCCCCGCCGACCGGCACCCCCGCCACCTGCGGCCCGACGGCCTGGTATTCATAGCCTCGAATCGATCCACCGCCCCCGGCATAGAAGCGTTCGTCCGCCGGCACCGTATCCACGGCGGCACCATCTATGCTGCCGAGTGTCAATCGCAGACCGCTCGAGAGGCGGTAGCGCTCCCAAAGCATGCCGTAGTGCCTTCCCTCGACTTGCGACTTCAAGAACGATTCCCCGCCCTGGGTGTCATTAAAAAATGAGGTGCGCCCGAATATTTTCTCACCGCGCACCGGATTGAGCCGCTCATTGCTACTGTCGTATATCGCCTGAAGCGGGAAGAAGATGTAGTGGTAGTGCTCCTTCGAGGCGAACTGCTCGACCAACGAATACTTGGATCCGACCCCGATGCCTCCCTGCAATCTCGTGCTGAAATCACGAAGAATCATTCCCGATGCGACCAGTGCGTCTGCATCATAGGCATCCGGAGTTTCGCGCGAAGCATCAACATCCAGCACGAGTGCCTGATGGGCATCCAGAAAACCCGACCGCGTCAAGGTGCCGGATCCTTTCAACTCGATGGGACTCCACGTCAGCGAGCTTTCCAGTCGCTCGCCGCCGCCAAAAAAATTGCGGTGCTCCCAATACATCTTCGCTCCGGGCCCGATATCCGAGTAGTTGACTCCTAACCGCACCGTGCGCTTGTCGCGCTCCGCGACCCGCACCGTGATCGGAATAGCATTGGTATAGGTTGCCGGCTCCTGCGGCTCCACGCGAACGGATTTGAACAGGCCCGATTCCAGTAATTTGCGCTCAAAATCTGCGACCTCCCTCGCGTTGTACCGCTCGCCCGGCGTCCAAGGCAACTGCCGAAAAATATACTGGTCGGGCAGTTCATCAAGTCCCTCGACCAACGCCTCGCTGAAATAGGCTGGCTCACCGGGATCGAATACCAGCGTCACATCGACCACCTGCCGTTCCCGGTCGACCTTCACCACGCGCTTGACCAGCTTGGGAAACGGATAGCCCTGCTGCGTCAATACATCGAGAATGCGCCGCTGCTCCTCGAAAACGGAGGACGCCTCCGCATGTTGTTTCCGTCGCACCCGCGGCTGGATATTTCCCAATGCGGCATCTGCATCGCCTAGAAAGAACAGATCGATGTTCCGGAAGCGATAGGGTTCCCCCAGATCAAGGACGAATGTTGCTCGCACGGGATCGCGTTCGGCATCCAATTCCATGAACGCCGTGCCATCGTAGTAGCCGCGCGACTCCATGAGCGATTGTATGATATCCAGATCCTTCTCCATGCGGTACTGTAGTTGCCCTACGGTGGAAGGGCTCTGCTTTCTGAGTTTCCAGGTCGCGGTCGATTCCTTTACCGCGCGCTTAACGGTGCGGTCGTTCGCTCCGCGCATTTTCACCTTGTATGCAACCCCTTCCCCATTGCGGACGGTGCTGCAACCGACACACAACAGGGTGGCGATAACGGCCAGGGTATTGAAAGATGCGAGCTTAATCATCTGCCACATGGTAAGCCATTCTCCGAAGAACGTCAAAACGGATCCTGTGCACGATAGCATCCGGTTGCCAGGGCCGGGGTGGAATGTTGCGTTCCCCCAGGCACTTGAAGCCCGAACCTTGAAGTATTATACTCCAGAGCATGAAACTGAACATCGGAGTCCTGGGGCCAAACGCTGCAACGGACGAGGAACATGCTCTTGGCGTGGACGTCGGGCGATGTATCGCGTCAGCCGGTGCGGTGCTGTTATGCGGCGGACTCGGAGGTATGATGCACGCCGCGGCGGAAGGTGCAAAATCAGCGGGCGGACAAACCATCGGCATACTGCCGGGAAATGCCCGATCCGCGGCCAACCCGTTCATTGATACCGCCATTCCCACGGGATTGGGTGTCTATCGTAATGCCGTACTGGTGAGTGCATGTGATGCGGTTATCGCTATCCATGGAGCCTTTGGAACGCTGTCCGAGATCGCCTTTGCATTACGCATCGGTATACCGGTCGTAGGGCTCGACACCTGGGAAGTTCACCGCAACGGCAAGGCCGACCCCTCCATCCATCTCGCCCAGTCCGCGCAGGAAGCCGTCGATCTGGCGATCAAGCTGGCAACCCTACCCAACCAGCTGTAGCACCGGTCGAAATCGGGCGATGCGGAATATACGCAGTACGAAATACACAGAACGCAACACTTCCAAAATCCGCAGATCTGTGCTTTATTCCCCCGCACTATGACAAACGAAACCCAATTAACTGAAAACCTACGCATTGTTTCGCTGAAGCAGCTGATCACACCCACCAAGCTCAAAGCGGAGCTTCCGCTGGGCAATGAGCTAACGGAAAAGGTGCTGGCCGACCGACAGACCGTGCGTGACATTATCCATTTAAAAGATCCCCGCCTGCTGGTCGTGATCGGCCCCTGCTCGATTCACGATCCGGTCGCGGCACTCGATTATGCCCGACGCCTTGCGGCCTTGTCGGAACAGGTGAAGGAACGCTATTTCATTGTCATGCGCGTCTACTTCGAAAAACCGCGCACAACGATCGGTTGGAAGGGTTTTATCAACGACCCGCATCTCGATGATTCCTGCGACGTGGAATACGGACTCCATACTGCCCGCAAGCTGATGCTCGATATCATCAAGCTGGGCCTACCGGTCGCTACGGAATTTCTCGACCCGATCGTACCTCAGTACACTGCCGATCTGGTCAGCTGGTCGGCCATTGGAGCGCGTACCACCGAATCGCAAACGCACCGTGAAATGGCCAGCGGCCTTTCCATGCCGGTCGGATTCAAGAACGCCACCGACGGGAACATCCAGGTCGCGATCAATGCGATCGAGTCGGCCAGCATCCCGCACAGTTTCCTG
>CAXMPN010000161.1:0-277 GCA_964195195.1 Pontiella sp.
ATGGACCGCAGGATGAAGCCGATAAAGAGGCAGCGAATTTCTTTTTCCTCTCGATAAGGATTCATGCATTGGAAGAATACAAAAACAGGTGTAATTACTCGACAAGTAGCTAATTTGTAGACGGTTAGGACATAACCTTGCGGGTGGCGGCTTCGCAACGGGTGAGGGGAAGGGTGCGTCGATCCCGGCCGGTATGAATCTCTACCCACTGCAATTCGTCGCGCTCGCTCTCGTCTGTAAGGGGCACGTACGTATCCCTTTGCTTTTTTCGCCGCGT
>CAXMPN010000161.1:287-3665 GCA_964195195.1 Pontiella sp.
AATGGTTCCGCTTAGCAGCAGCGGCAGGGTCGCGGGCTCAGGCACGGCGTTTACAAAACTCTCACTGTATTCACCCAGACTGATGACATGCAGCCCCACCCGCAAATCTTCGTCCGCCAAGGCGGCGATGATGTCATAGGAACTATTGAAGTTCATAATCAGCTCAAGGCTTTCTCCGGGATTGATACCGTTCTTAGTCGCTGGATTTTTAGCACCCACCGCCAGATCGGACTCGAAGGCCGCAAAAATACTTTTTCCACTAGGCAGATTGTTGGGTTTGACCTGTTGGGAGGTGAAGGAAACGCCGTCACCATTGCCGATGCTGGCGAGACTCAGGTTTATGTTCGGGGAGAAATCAAAGTAAATCTGGGACAGGGAGGAGTGCTCTGGACCGTCATTAACGAATAGGACCCGGATCTGTCCTTCCTGGTACAAAACGACTTCCATGTGTAGTTGCGACTCGCCGACAAACCGGGAAAAGCCTGAAGAGTCGTTGGCTGTAATCGCATTGAAGTCGAACCAGTCGCCATGGGCAACTGGAAGCAACAGGCTTACCATTCCAATCATCAACAGTTTCTTCACGAATGCGATCCTCCAAAAATCAATTCGGAAACCATAGAAGGCTTGCTTGGCAATGTCAAATTCAGACCGGTCATGGGGGATTGTGCATGTGGGTGAATAGGAAAACAGGCTCAAGATGGTTTTCCCGGTGAATCCAGTCATGATACCTTTCGAGTGATGCTGGAAGGTTGGAAACAAAAAACGAAGCTGCGATTGCCCGCGATACTTTTGCTGGCAACCACATTACTTTTCTGGGGATGGTATGAACGCTATGAACAAGCCGGACCGATCCTGCTTCAGTCACCATCCATGACCGATGCCACCCGTTTGCGAGGCGACTGCACGATGACCAACGGGCATTTTACGCTGAACGTTCTGCCCGCGGGAAAAACGGCCAGCATTAATTTCCGTTTACCCGAAGCCACACGCTACGACCGAATCCGTGTTCAAGGTCGCATGAAAGTGGATGGGGTGGTCGTGGGCAAGAATCCGTGGCGTTGTGCTCGCCTTCTGCTGGTCCAGTACGATGCCCGCAACCAATGGATTCCGGGGCACCACGGTGTTGTGGCGGAAAAGGGGACCCGGGAATGGCAGGCGTATGAGGATGTTTTTGAACTGGATCCGCGTGCGATGCATATCGATCTGGTGATCCAGCAAACCGGCAGGGAGGGCTCGGCTGAGTTCGACCTGCTGGTGGCGGAACCGGTTCGTTTGCGCCCTTCGTTCTGTTGGTGGCGAATGGCATTCGCCATAACATGGTTGTCGATCGGTGCGCTCTATTTCCGACGATGCCGGCTGCATCGCCGCAGACTGCGCGTGTTCATCCTCCTGAATGCGGTTGCGATTATCCTGGGCACCCTGATGCCCGGAAAATGGATCGAGGATACGGCACAGTATGCCCGTTCAGAGGCCGGTAGGGTCATTGAGAAAACTCGCGCGCGCCCGACTCCTGCTGCGGCTTCACCGGCACCATCCCCGAACCGGGATTCCGATCAGAAAAAAATAGAACAGTTCAATAAAGTGGTCGGTAGCGCACATGGTCTGGGGCATTTTACGCTTTTTGCATCACTCTGCTTCCTGATCTACCTGTCTGCAGCACTGGAGGGGCAATCCCGTAGCTACTTCTTCAAGGTCGCGTTCGATGTATTGCTGTTTTCCGGCGTGACGGAGTCGCTACAGTATCTGACGCTGGACCGGACCCCGGGCGTGTTCGACTGGTTGGTGGATGTGTACGGCATGGCGGTCGCGTTCGCGTGTTTTCTGGTAGTGCTGTTGGTCTTCCGGGTCGGGCCGGGAAGGGTGCGGACCTGACGGGTTTCCGTGGGGGCTATCTAGGCGCCGCCTCGGGCAGCTTCGCCACATCGACCGTTTCCATCCAGCGGCGCAGGGCCGGCCATCCGCCGATTCCGGTCGTTTTTTTGATGTAGCGATAGCCATCGCCATAGTCGGGGTCGATGCAGTGGTCGATCCCATAGAGGATATCGGTATAGTTCCGGCGCCGGCAATATTCCGCGGCGGCTTGCTGGCAGATTCCTTCGTGCACCCACAGAGGGGCCTCTTCCAGGCGCGGAAAGTGTTCCTGCAGCAGATCGTGCATAAGCTCGTGAATGACGGCCGTCCGGAAAACCGCATCGTGCAGATGGTCGACAATGTATATGCGTTCTTCTATGTCGGTCTCGGTTTTTTGCGTAATTCCGAACCGGAGCTGCTTGGTGGTTGTGATCTGCCGGCTATACAAGCCGCGAATGGAAACGGGGGAGTCCGACTTGCGGACATCATGTGATAGTTCCTGCATTTCTGCGCTGTTGACCAGTACCAGAGTGGGCACCGTGTCCAGTGTGAGTGAGGTCCATGCCTGGAGCTGGCGCAATGCCCGATCGAAGTGGGGCTGGGCCGAGTCCGGCTTCTTGACGGCCCAACGCATGCAAAGAGCGCAGATTTCCCGGCCGTCTTTCAGCCGACTGGCATGAGCAGCGGGCAGGGTGCAGGAAAAACAGGTGGGATGGCTCTCAAAGCATTTTTTACAATAGTTGTGGCGAGTAACGGTATAGCCGTCTTTGATCGGATCCCGGCACAGGTCGCAGGTAGGCAACGTGCTGTCGAAGCAGGCGGTGGAACAGTAGCTTTTGTTTTCAACGGAAAAATATCCGCTGGAAACCGTTTTTCCGCATGCCGAGCAGAGAGGTTTCAGCCGGTCGGCACAAGCTGGCGAGCAGCAGGCTTGTTCATTATAAACCCAATACTCGGGGGGAAGGGTCCGTCCGCAAACCGAGCATCGCTCGGCCCGGCTTCCTCGGACGGTTGCGGCGCAGGCTAATGCCGCAACAAAGAGTCGTCTGGACCATGATGGTTCCATCTGTATTCCGGTGGGTGTAGGATCGTCGGCTTATCTGAATGCATATTGGTCGGAAACCGACATGTAAAACTCTTCGGCCAGCATGATTTTCCGGCGCATTCGCGTGCTCTGGCCGGCGATCGTTTGAAGTACAGCGGGTTTGGTGAACAGCCATGCAGAGATCATGTTGAAATCGTTTTCCATACTCGATCGGCTGTATTTATACAGAAATCCATCCGCCCATTCCTGATCGGTGGATTCATAGATGTTTCCGCCGCCGAGCATCTCAAATCCCGTACCGCTGTAGTGGAAATTGGGGGGGTTGACTTGCATCCAGCGGTCGATCGGGAAGGCGTGATGATCGCGCAGGGTGCTGGAGAATTCCGAATGCAGGCGCTCAAGGATGAAGGGCAGTGTATATTTTCGCGACCGATCCCAAACGACGTAGATGCTTTTGTTGGCATGCGTGCCCCCATATTCCC
>CAXMPN010000161.1:3737-4014 GCA_964195195.1 Pontiella sp.
AATTGTTCCAGCGTGGTAGTCAATGCGTCGGCATCTTTCCAGTGAATTTGATCCGCCACGAGATCCATGGAAGGCGCTGTCCATGCCTGTGGAAAGAAGGTGGATGGATCATATTGGTAGTGAATCTTCACTTGGTATCTGGTTTCAAGTTCCGCCAGTGCGAGATCCAGATCCTGCGGGTCAATCGCCGCGAAGAGAGAAGATGCCAGCGAGCACAGGAGGGCAAGGACGATGGCGAGAAAGCGTGTATGCATAGGTTCCAATTCTTTAACTGTAG
>CAXMPN010000162.1:0-4002 GCA_964195195.1 Pontiella sp.
ACGCCGAGCATGAATTCAACGCCTCAACTTTTACCGCCCGGGTCTGCGCATCCACCTTGAGTGATCTGCATTCCTGTATTACAGCGGCTATCGGGTCCTTACGCGGCCCATTGCACGGTGGTGCGAACGAGGCAGCCATGGCAATGATCGAGCGGTATTCCTCCACGGAGGAGGCGGTGGCGGATGTCTTGCGAAAACTGCAGGCCAGGGAACTAATTATGGGTTTTGGTCATGCGGTCTACCGCAAGCGCGACCCGCGTAATGCGATCATCAAGGAATGGTCCAGAAAATTGTCCGTACTGAACAACAATACCCTGTTGTTCGCCGTGTCGGATGCAATCGAGCGCACCATGAAGGAAGAAAAGAACATGTTCGCCAACGTGGACTTCTACCACGCCAGCGCTTACAAATTCATGGATATTCCGACCGAATTGTTCACGCCCATATTCGTGATGTCGCGCGTGACCGGATGGGCGGCGCATTGCTTTGAACAGCGGGCCGACAATCGCATCATCCGACCGGGCGCTGATTATATCGGTCCACCGGCCCGGAGCTATATTCCAATCAAGGATCGTTGATCCGCAAACTGAACGCACAGGGTTTGGATGGCTGGGATGATAATATAATCCCAAGCTGGTATATCAGTATCAAGAAATTGCGGGAATATGCCTGGATGAGGCATGGCGAATTTGATGGGTGAGTATTTATGAGCTGGATTGGTGCCGCTTGATCACTGATAACGAAAGGTGGGTAAAGCGATGAGAGAGTTTCCAAAGAAAACACTCGACGACTGGCAAGCGCTTGCTGGAAAAGAGTGTAAAGGCAGATCGCCAGAGGAGCTGATCTGGGACACGGCCGAAGGATTCGCCGTCAAGCCCTTGTACACCACCGAGGACCTCAAGGATCTGAACCACCTGGATTCACTGCCCGGCATGGCACCATTTGTCCGTGGGCCCAAGGCGACCATGTATGCGGGTCGTCCGTGGACCGTGCGCCAATACGCGGGTTTTTCCACCGCCGAGGAATCCAACGCATTCTTCCGCAAGAACCTGGAGGCAGGGCAGACCGGTCTCTCGGTGGCCTTCGATCTCGCCACCCATCGTGGCTACGACTCGGACCACGCGCGCGTGGTGGGTGATGTGGGCAAGGCGGGCGTGGCTATCGACAGCGTCGCGGACATGGAAATCCTGTTCGACGGCATCCCGCTGGACAAGATGTCGGTCTCGATGACCATGAATGGCGCGGTATTACCGGTCATGGCAATGTACATCATCGTCGCCGAAGAGCAGGGTGTGCCACTCGAGAAACTGGCCGGGACCCTGCAGAACGATATCTTGAAGGAGTTCATGGTTCGCAACACCTATATCTATCCGCCCACACCATCCATGCGAATCGTGTCTGATATTATCGCTTTCACCTCCGCCAACATGCCCCGGTACAATTCCATTTCCATTTCTGGCTACCACATGCAGGAAGCCGGCGCCACCTGCACGCAGGAATTGGCCTATACCATCGCCGACGGTGTGGAGTATGTACGCGCCGCGATTGCCGGCGGTCTCAATGTAGATGCCTTTGCTCCGCGGCTGTCGTTCTTTTTCGGCATTGGCATGAACTTCTTTATGGAGGTGGCCAAGCTGCGGGCCGCGCGCTTGCTCTGGTCCACGCTTATGGCAGAGCAATTCGCCCCGCAGGACACCCGTTCGCTGATGCTGCGTACCCACTGTCAGACCTCCGGTGTTAGCCTCACCGCCAAGGACCCGTACAACAACATCGTTCGCACCACCATCCAAGCCATGTCGGCTGTCCTCGGAGGCACCCAGTCGCTGCACACCAACTCCTTCGATGAGGCGCTTACCCTGCCCACAGAGTTTTCGGCCCGTATCGCCCGTAATACTCAACTGGTGTTGCAGGAGGAGACTGGAATCACCAAAGTTGTGGATCCGCTGGCGGGTTCTTACTATGTGGAAAACCTGACCCATCAACTGGTCACTGAGGCGCGCAAGCTCATCGACGAGGTGGAGGAGATAGGCGGCATGACCAGAGCGGTGGAATCTGGAATGCCCAAAATGCGTATCGAGGAGGCTGCAGTGCTGCGCCAGGCACGTATCGACCGCGGCGAAGAGATTATCGTCGGGGTCAATAAATATCAACTGGCGGAAGAACCGCCCGTTGAAATTCTGGATATAGACAATACGGCCGTGCGCGAGGCCCAGATTCAGCGCATTAAGAAAGTACGTGACAATCGGGTCGAGACGGTCTGCAGCAAGGCCCTGGATACGCTGACCCGGGCGGCGGAAGAGGAGACCGGTAATCTGCTGGCACTGGCCATCGATGCCGCTCGTGCACGGGCCACGGTTGGTGAGATTTCCGATGCGCTGGAGAAGGTTTACAACCGCCACCGAGCCGTGACCCACTCCATTGCAGGTGTGTACGGGGCTGCCTATGTAGGTGATGAAGGTTTTGTGTCTATTCAAAAAGAAGTGGAAAAGTTTGCCCAGGCTGAGGGACGCCGACCGCGTATGCTGGTTTGCAAACTCGGTCAGGATGGACATGATCGTGGCGCCAAGGTGATCGCTACCGCTTTCGCTGATATTGGCTTCGACGTTGACATCGGACCCCTGTTTCAAACCCCAGAGGAGGCTGTGTGCGAGGCCATCGAGAACGATGTCCATGTGATTGGCATTTCCTCCCAGGCCGCAGGACACAAAACGCTGGTTCCACAGGTCATTGAGGGCCTGAAACAGGAGGGGGCGGAAGACATCATCGTCATCTGTGGTGGCGTAATTCCACCACAGGATTACGATGCAATGCTGGGTTTCGGTGTGTCGGCTGTTTACGGGCCGGGCACCAACATTTTGCTTGCCGCCCATGAGGTTCTCGGGATTATCCAGGCACACCGGCAAGGCCCGTAAGGCGTTCGTGCGGATGTTGAATTTGGCCAAAGTCGAAGGGGCCTGCGATGCGACAGGGGATTATGTATGAAACAGATTGTCGAACAATTAGAAGAGAAACGTAAAGCTGCCGCCCTTGGGGGCGGCCAGCATCGGATCGATATCCAGCACGGCCGCGGTAAGCTCACCGCCCGTGAACGTCTCGAAATACTTCTGGACGAAGGCAGTTTCGAAGAGTGGGATACCTTCGTCGAGCACCGCTGCACCGATTTCGGTATGGCAGACAAGAAAATCCCTGGTGACGGCGTAGTCACCGGCTACGGCACCATCAACGGCCGGTTGGTGTTTGTCTTCAGCCAGGATTTCACCGTCTTTGGCGGTTCACTGTCCGAAGCGCACGCCGAAAAGATCTGCAAGGTCATGGATCAAGCCATGAAGGTGGGCGCTCCTATCATCGGCATCAACGATTCGGGTGGTGCCCGCATCCAGGAGGGCGTGGCCTCCCTGGGCGGCTACGCCGAAGTATTCCAGCGCAACGTAATGGCCTCCGGCGTGGTACCGCAGATCTCCGTCATCATGGGTCCGTGCGCCGGCGGCGCCGTCTACTCTCCGGCCATAACCGACTTCATCTTCATGGTAAAAGACAGCTCTTACATGTTTGTCACAGGTCCCGATGTGGTCAAAACCGTGACCCACGAAGCAGTGACAGCGGAAGAACTGGGCGGCGCCATGACTCATTCCACCGTCTCCGGCGTCTGTGATCGCGCCTACGAGAACGATGTGGAAACGCTATTGATGGTGCGACGCTTCAGCAACTATTTGCCGGCTAACAATCGCGAGAAACCCCCGTTCCGGCCGACTCCCGACCGCGCCGACCGCATTGAGATGTCGCTCGACACCCTGGTTCCGAACAACCCTAACTTGCCTTACGATTTAAAGGAGTTGATCTACAAGGTGTCGGATGACAATGAGTTCTGGGAACTGCAACCCGAGCATGCGCAGAACATCATCATAGGCTTCGCCCGCATGGACGGCCATTCCGTCGGCATCGTGGCCAATCAACCACTGGTGCTGGCTGGTTGTCTGGACATCAAGTCATCCGTCAAGGCAG
>CAXMPN010000163.1:0-3598 GCA_964195195.1 Pontiella sp.
ACCCGAGTAAAGGCGCGCTTTGAGTCGGCGGCATTCTCTTCGGTGATCGCCGGCCAGTATCGGTCCCGCGTGGTGAAATCGGTGTCCTGGTGGAATTTGCGCTGGTAGAATTTCGGCACCGCGCCCGCGAATTGAGCGCCAGTGAAATCCGTCTGCGCCTCGAAAGTGCCGTTCGAGAAATCGGCAATCCCGCTAAACGAAGCGGACCTGAAAATGGCATCACCGAACGAAGCGGAGTCGAAATAGGCCAACGCGCCGAACGAAGCGGACTGGAAATCGGTATACCCGCGGAACGCAGCGGACCCGAAAAAGGCATCCCCGCCGAACGCAGCGGAGTCGAAACTGGCCAACCCGCCGAACGAAGCGGAGCTGAAAATGGCATCACCGAACGAAGCGGAGTCGAAATAGGCGGACCCGCCGAACGCAGCGGTGCCGAAATTGGCCTTCCCGCCGAACGCAGCAGACCGGAAATCGGCAATCCCGCCGAACAAAACGGACCCGAAAAAGGGCATCCCCGCCGAACGCAGCGGAGCCGAAATTGGCCAACCCGCCGAACGAAGCGGACTGGAAATTGGCGGACTCGCCGAACGCAGCGGAACCGAAGCAGGTAGAGCCTGGAAATATACACTTCTGCAATACGACCGTATTGCAGAAGTGTATTTCACTTAGGTCGATTGTCGCGCCAGGATCGGGAATGTCAGCAACGGCCTTCGCGCCTGCTGGCGGTTTCCGCGTGGCGCCACCCCGAGCCTCGCCTTGAAACAAACCTGTCGCCGAAATCGCCAGCCGCTCTTCGAAAGCCTGTTCCACACGTGTCCGTTCTTCGGCGCTCCACGGTTTCAGTTCCTTGACCGGCAGGCCCAGCTTCGCGGCCAGCGCCGCGCGCTCGCTCCCACTCATCTTCGAGCACGCCCAGCCGTTCCATATCCGCCGGTTTTTCGCGGCCAGCTTCCGGTCGATCCCGTCACCTTCCTGCTCGCCATGGACGGTCATCAGCACATACCACGGGTTCCACGCCGCCGACTGCAACTCATCCCCGTCATTGCGGATCGCGACGCCGTCTTCCTCGCGGACTTTCCAGACCCAGCCGGCGGGCTTATTGGGGTCGTGCAATTCCTCGGTCATCGAAACAGTCCACCGGATAGGGGTTTCCGCCAAAGCCTAGCGCCACCGCGCAGGCCTGTCATCTACGTCCCTCTGGTCAGTGGTTCGCGACGAGCACTTGAAGGCGCTATGCGAGGCCACAGGCGTTCGATGGCAAAATCATTGGGGGATACCAGAGTGGCAATAGGTGGCGTTCCACGAATCTTGTGAAATAGGGAAGGTTTTTACGATAACCCCGTTGACGGGAGAATCGGTCTGTGGTTTAAGGTTATTGAGATAACTTAAGCACGAACTTTGGAGCCGGTTACATGCAAGGTTTCTTCGAGAATGAATACAGTCTGGGTCAGGTTTCTGACGCGACCGGCGCGAGTCCAACACTTATCAAAAGCTGGCTCCATAAGAAGCTGATCATTGGCTCAGACCGAATCGCCGGCGGCGAAGGTGCTGGTCATCGTCGGCGGTTCAAATTGCGCAGCGCCATCGAGATCGGGTTTGCCAAGACTATACTGGCATATCTGTCGAACAGGCACCTACAGATTGCGTTCAAGGCGGCAGACCTGTTTGCCCACACAGGGGCCGATGGTCGTGCACAGGGCGTTCCGTTTCCTGACGGCTACACTATGCTTGGCGTATCCACCGAAATGGCAACCGTGGTGAAGCATCCCTTTCATCATGACGAGGATACTCTGATGGAACTCAGGGATAATCTCAGATTGCCTGAAGGTTTTATCTTGATCGATGCTGGGGAAGTATTTCGCCGGATTATGGATCAACTTGGATTGCAGCCTGAAGATGTAATCGCGGAAGCCTATCCGGAAGACGCCACCTAATGTCCAACCGTCCATCTTCTTTCATTCAAAAAGACATCACCCGCGCCTACAAAGGTGCTGTAGCGGGCGGAATGCCGGTGGCCCGAATGGAAATTGATCAGGACGGCAAAATTGTAATCATTGCGGGGGATGACGAATGCGACGACCGCAACGAGGTAGACCGGGCTTTCGGATGCGACACCTAAACCAAAGCGGCCAATTCGCCTCCGGAAACCCTCGTTATTACTACAAGGGGCACGTCAAATACGGTGGGCAGGCTATCGCGATGCCTGATGCGCCGCCCGATAGCCCTGAATTCAGGGCCGCTTATACCGCAGCGGAGGAAATGCCCCTGCCCCGGATCACTAGAGCCAAGGCTGGGACACTCGGAGAGAAAATGGAGCGCTACCTCGCTTCCGACGACTTTCTCAATGGTCTGAGAAGTAGCACCAGAGGCAACCGCCGACCGATACTCTCTGATATCGGGGAAAAATATGGGTATGTGCCATTTCGCAAGATCGAGACCCAGCACATCAAGTTCGATCTAACTAAATTCGATCCCCACCCTGCTAACAATCGCTTGCGCGCATGGAAGGGCTTCTACAAATGGGCGGATGCGACCGGTGAGATAGCAGTTGATCCGGCGCGTCACATTAGAAAACGCGCCACACCAGAGTCTGACGGGCATACACCATGGGCACGGCCTGACTTTGATCAGTTCCGTGAATATTGGTCACTTGAGCCGCCGCAGAGACTGGCATTCGAAGTTTTTTATCGGTCTCTTGCCTCGGTGGTCGACGCATTGAAGTTCTCGCCAGCATCGGCAACCGAAGGATGGCTCGTTTATCAACGTCAAAAGCCACAAAGAAAACGTCGTGCCCGAAAGACTGTTGGGGTCGCGGTCATTCCATGGTCCCGCCAAAACGCGCCAGAATGGTTTGAGTGGAGTGATGATCTTGAGGCCGCACATGCGGCCCAGAACGAGCGTCACCTCACCTACATTGTAACCAAGTTTGGTAAGCCCAGGAGCATCAAGGCGACGAGCCAGTGGTTTTCTGCGGCCTGCTCCGACGCGGGGCTTCCCGATTTATCAGCTCACGGCATTCGAAAAGGTCGCGCCGCGACCCTCAAGGAGAATGGCGCAACCACTGAACAGCGCATGGCAATCGAGGGGCACGAAACCGAAGAAGAGGCGTCCTTTTACAGCCGATCCGCCGACCTCCGCAGGGTCATATCGGGAACAAAAGTTCCAACCCAAAGTGGAAAGTTGGAAATTCTGGCAAATAAACGTAAGGAATTCAAATAGATGGGTATTTCATGGCGATCCCGGGAGGACTCGAACCCCCAACATCCTGCTTAGAAGGCAGGTGCTCTATCCGGTTGAGCTACGGGACCGCTGGCGCCGTTATTGGCCGCGCATATCGAACTTGGCAAGAGAGTTGCATGGGCCTGCCCTTCGCGCTAGGGAAATGAACGCCGTTCATGGAGGCCGGATTGGCAAAGGGCACCGACAAACGCCGCAGCGAGTTGCGCGAAAAACTGGTGACAATCGCCGAAGCGCAGGTGCGCGCGTCGGGGCTTGCATCGTTGCGCGCGCGCGCGCTTGCGGCGCAGGCCGGTTGCGCGGTCGGCGCGATCTATAATGTGTTTGATGACATGACGGGTTTGGCGCTGGCGGTGAACGG
>CAXMPN010000163.1:3608-3972 GCA_964195195.1 Pontiella sp.
CGGGCGCACGTTTCACCGACTTGGTGCGTTCGTTGCGAACGTTGTATCTGAAAAAGACGATGCCGGACCCACCGACCGCATGGTGACGATCGCGGTCGCCTATTTGCAGTTTGCCGGCGACAACCCCAATCTTTGGCGCGCTTTGTTTGACGTGGAATTGTCGTCTGTGCGACGGGTCCCGGAATGGTATCTTGACGAGCTTGGACGGCTATTTCAGATCATTTCCACGCCGTTGTCCGAGGTTTACCCCGAAGCCGATGCGGCCGAGATCGACCTGATGACACGCGCGCTTTTTTCATCGGTCCACGGGATCGTCATGTTGGGCCTGGAAAAACGCATCTCGGGTGTGCCGCAGGATCGGATC
>CAXMPN010000164.1:0-376 GCA_964195195.1 Pontiella sp.
CGTACCAAGGCGGCGGAAAAACTGGGGATCAGCCGCAGAACATTGCACCGCAAGCTGAACCAGTATGGACTCAGTTAAAACGCGGAATCGTCGATCGTCGCTTCAAGGAGCTTCTCAAGCGGATCCAATAGCGCTATCCTGTTGGTGTTCAACGGAGGAAAACCATGACCGAGTGCAATCTTCAGAATAAAAAATGCAAGCCCTGCGAGGGCGGGGTCCCGCCCATGACACCGGAAGACGCCGATGCCATGCTGGAGCAGCTCGACGACTGGATACGCGTCGGGAACGAAATCTCGAAAACCTACTGCTTTGGGAACTATTATCAAACCATGGCATTCGTGAACGCGGCCGCTTATGTGTCGCACTGCGAGGACCA
>CAXMPN010000164.1:503-3586 GCA_964195195.1 Pontiella sp.
TTGGACAGGGCGATCGGGGTTAGACGCTGGCCTGTACGTCGTTCCCATGCGGCTCCGTTGAGGGATCGCTTTTCATGTCGGCGCAAACGGGTTCGGTAAACCACTTTCAATGCCCATGCTCAAACCGCACCCAGATAAAGCAGGGTGAAGCGGAACGTGTTAATCAGCCCATGCCCGATCACGGTGATCCATAGATTGCGCCCGCTCCGTAGGTAAATCCACCCGAACAAACCCCCGATGGCGCCATTGCTTAGAATGCCCATCGGCCCCTCCGCGAAATGAGATGCTGCGAAGATAACTGTACTTATTGTGATCGCGGCCCCGCGGCCCATTGCGGCATGGTCCACCAGCCGGGAGATCAGGAAGGCGCGGTAAAACAGCTCTTCCCCAAAGGCGATGGTCGTCCAGGCCAAAATAACCATCAATAGGAAGAGGGGCATATTGCCGTTGACCGGATTGAAGCGGCTCTGGTCGATCTCTGGCATCGACTGCCCCAGCACCGTGAGGAGGGCGACGATGACCACTTGCATCAGCACGAAAATGAGTACGCCGCCGATCCAGGCTGCAACGCCGCCGCCGGCGGTTTTCAAACAACTTGCCGGCCTTGCCAAGCCTATGCTGCGCCAGCCGCTGCCTTGTAGCTGAAGGATGCGTCCGCCGATGGTTATCGCCAGCACATATCCCAAATTGACGATCGCTCCGCCCAGTAGCGTACCTATTCCAGCGAGGTTACCCGCTGCGCCCAACAGAAGAATCGGCGAACCAACGATCAGGAGATCACGCAAGACGTGCGGCCGGAACAACGGGTTTTCCGGGTGTGAATTGGAACCGGGTCTATTTCTAGTCATTTCCATTGCCCTTTTTTAGTTCATCCACCGTCACGCCCTAGGTGCGGCTTGCCGGCGATCATCCTATATTGAATTTCTATTCGCCCACTTAGGCTTACAGGCTATTCAAAGCGCAATTGACTGGTTACCGGATAATGATCGGATGGGTAGCGACCATTCCGGTTGGTTCTCACAATGGTCGCTTCAAGCGCACGGGTGTCCGGGGGGGCGAATATATAATCGATCTTGGGGCCATCCACGTATCCGGAAAATCGATTGCCGGTCCCGACGACTTTTTCTTCCGGGTGCAGGATGCGAAACGAGTCAACGACCGGGATGGGGGTCGGATTCGTGAAGGTCCCCGTCCCCTTGAAATAGGCAATGACCGGATTATCCTCTCCGGCATTGAAGTCGCCTGTCAGGACGAACGGATCCTGATGCAATCGCCCGGCGATGCGCCTCATGATTAATTGGGCACCCTTCTCTCGTGCTGGTTGCGACTGGTGGTCCATGTGAGTGTTGTAGACATAGAAGGGCCTCGCTGACTGCTTATCGATCAGGCGGGCCCAGGTGCAGATACGCAGATAGTGGTTTCCCCAATGTGCGGATGGTTCTTCCGGTGTATCCGATAGCCAGAAGGTCCCGGACTCGTCCACGTCGAATCGCTTCTTTCGATATAAAATGGCAGCGTATTCCCCCTTGGTTCCGCCATCCCGCCCGGTCCCGACCTCGCCGTATTCCGGCAGCCGCTGCTTGAGCTCATCCAACTGGAAGCGAAAGGCCTCCTGGACCCCTATCACATCCGGCGAATACTGACGTATCACATCACCAACGAACGCTCTCCGTAGACTCCAGCGGTTCTCCCCGTCTTTCGCATGCCCCGTTCGAATGTTGAACGTCATCACCCGCATATCGAGAGGCCTTACGGTTTCCTGCTGAATCATGCTGTAACCAGTCATTAATAGCGTCAGTGACCATGTGGCCAGCACCAAGGGGTATATCCTCTTCATCCTGTCTCCTGTAGCACCCGGTGAAGCGACTTGTTCGCGATGCACCATGATCCATTTGCAGCGTGCCCGGACCGGGATCAATGCTGCGCCGGACTCACTGCAGCACCGGCTTTGGGAATAGACCACAAGCCCTGCTGCGTATCGACCACGCCTCCCATTTCCTCCACCACCACCCGGTCAATAATCTGTAGGCCGCGCTCTGCCATAGCGGCAAAATCGTCGATTCCATCATTCGCAAAATTCCCACGGGTCCGGTGGATATTGAACTGGTTGGAAAACGTGCGTCCAAAGGTCTCTTCGATCCCCTGCTTACCAACCATGAAACCAAGCAGGCCGCCCCAGGTCGCGGCAGGGTTGTCGGAATCCCAGCCCATCAGTACAGCGATTTTAACGGTCTCCTTGAAGTCCCCTTCGCCGTAAAAGAGGCTCACTATACTCGAGGCAAAATTAATACCGGAGGCGAAGCAGCCGTTGCCGTAAAGGTTTCTTGCAGTGATATCGTAGCCGCCTTGCTGTTCTACCTGATATCGCTGATAAAGCGCGTCGCGCACCTCTTCCCAGGGTTTTCCCGCCTCGTATTCCGCTCTCACAAAATCGTACATATGGGCCGAGTAGGAATCGGCGGGGAGGCGTTTACGGGCCCGTTCGGCCATCCACTGTATTTGCTCTTTAGCGCTAAAGGCCGGATTCACGTAGGATGCCAGTGAATACATAATCACGTAGAATTCAGAAGCCCATGCCGCATTTTCCCGTGCGGTCGTTCGAATGGGCAGATAGGCCATTTTCAGCGCAACGTCAGGCCTTGCCGGAGCAAACAGACCAAATATTTCAGTCGTGAGCTGGGCATCGATCATGTCGTAGTGCGGGTTGTTTTGCGGCGCTCCGGTTTCCGGTGGCCGTACCCCCTTGCGCATCAAATCGTGGGCTTGCTGATTGGAGACCCAAAGGAAATTTTCTTTACTGCCATCCTTGTTGGTAAACGGCGTGTTTTCATCGGAGTAAATGTGTCTTAACCAACCCCCACGAATTTGCTCCGGAGTTAATATACAGGTTTGATGTTCGTAAAGCAGGTGTTGGTACAGATACTCAATGTCCGTATCGTCATCCGCGCCCCAGATACCTGCTGCATCCTCAAACACCCAGTCAATGGTAGGGGAAAGATCACTTGGAATTCCCTGCCCCCAGATACTGGGCTGGTCCGGCTGGCCCCAGTCTTTGCGGGTATAGAACTGACCATGAATTCCCT
>CAXMPN010000164.1:3626-3935 GCA_964195195.1 Pontiella sp.
ATTATAATCGCTACGGGAGAGGGTCAGAGAAGTTCCAGCAGAAGCAGTGGCGGCACCCAGCAGCAGAAGGATGAAGCCGCTCCATAGGATGTGCCGTGGTAGGTTCATCATATCCAAGTTTTACTGCAGACCCATGGAGGCATGTGATCCGTCTATACCCTGTGTATGTCGGTGCGACGTCAGCAACGCCGGGTGCTACGAGTCCAATACCGCTTCAGGCGCGGTGATGACGTATCTGGTTAGGCGGTCTGGCTAGTGAATTATTCGGCGCTGGTGTTTAAGAATTTTTCTTCTTATGCAGGCTCGCGC
>CAXMPN010000165.1:0-3933 GCA_964195195.1 Pontiella sp.
GGAGCCTTAGTTCACCGACTCCCGGCTCATAGGCATACAAAACCCGCGCTGTCGGGGCGGGTTCCGCCTCAGGTAAGGTGTTCTAAGCACCGCGGGGACAGTGCGCCTGGGCGCGGCGGGTGTCAAGTGGGGCCTATCACGTCAGCGGGGCGCTTCTCTCCTTGGGGGGCATTACTCCTCGACCTCAGCTATGATTGTGTAGCCTGGATCGATGTTATTTCCCTCCCGAGTGCGTCTGGATTGCCACGTTACACTCACGATTCGGACATGCCCTTCGACATTTGCGACAGTCTCCAACACCTCTGACAGGTTCTGGTGATTGTCGCGAGCGGGATATATCTTGTAACTGTTCGCCATCTCCATCGACCTCCATACTTTCCACTAAGCATACAGGAGTTGAGGGCGGGATTCGATAAGCTGTCAACGGCGACGGATTTCAAACTGATGCTTTACCCTGCTTTAGGTGCGGCCTCCGCCCCGGCCGAGGATGCTAGGCGGCATCGCCGTTTCTTGCCCGCGAACAGGTCTCCGATGGTGATTATCTGAAGCCGGGCGAATTTCCCGAACGGCGTTTCAAGCGCGGACTACCACCAAAATCGTGCCAATAAATGGCTGCATAGGTGATACAGTTGTCCCAGACGGTGATATAGCTGCAAGGGAGGACTGAGAGATGGCGAAGCCGAAACAAGACCCTGCCATGCTGTTGTTCGCCGTTGCGGGCATATTCGTGGCCATCATACTTAGCCAGATAGGTGTCCTTCCAGCAATGGGCGGCGACGGCGTAGAGGGCGCAATAGTGACCGGTTTACTCGGAGGCGGCGGTGCGGGAACGGGCTTGGTCGTTTGGGTGATTTACCGACGCATCCACCCTTGGCAATAACAGACAACCTGGTTCATTGGAGATGCTAGTAAGGATGGATCAGTCGGACTTTCGCGGGGGATCAATAGCGATTGGCTGTTTCGGGATTTATTGACGAAACCAACATGCGACGAGGCTTTGCCAATTTACTGTGTGCAACGTTAATTGGGATTCGAACCGTACGCTTTGCTGTGCACCGCTTAAGTCGAGCGGGCCTGACGCATAGGGGAGGCAACAATGCGATCTTTATCGACGTTGGCGACCCTGCTCCTAGGGCTGGCCGTGGTGTTCTGGGCACCCGTAGCGAAGGCACATTGCCCGCACGGCGGCGATACCATTCCTGAGCATTGCGGTGGAGATCCTGGAGACCCCGCGCCCTCAACTTCAAATGAGTTTCGCTTTGTTGGCTTCACAGCAGGCACCATTGCTGGTGACCAAGGGATGATCGCCATGCACGCGCTCTGCCAGGATCAGGATGACTTCGGCCCTGATTCGCGAATGTGCACCAGCGAGGAATTCTGGCTATCACCGAATGCTAAAGCGCCTACGGCTGACGCTTGGCTCCACAACGTTAACCCGGCCATATTTGACTTCTCCGGCTACAACCAGAACCAGGGCGTCCGAGTAGTCGCGGACCCACTTGGTGTTGGCCTCGTCGTCAGCGGGATCTTCTGACGCCGCGAAGATTACCATTGAGAAATTGGCGTCGCGATGGCCAAACGCAGTGGCATCCGGCGCAACCCGCTGGCAGGCCCCATTAATGGGATAAAGGTGCATTGTCGAACTTACGTTCGGCGCGTTCGGGCCGTGTTGGACATGCGCTGCGATGGCCTCGTCCGTCAATTCTTTGACGAAATTGCCCTTCCAGTACTGACCGCCGGACCCGGCTGGCTCGCCCGCGGGTTGCCGGTGGACCGCTGCGGGAACTGCTGAATCACCTCCTGCCCGCGCAAGTTCGGATGCAAGAGGAGGCCGCCTCGCATGTGCTCGGCCCTCTGCTTTACCGCTCAGAACCTGACGAAGCCGAGACGATGGTAGGGCGTCGCTACCGCAACCTGGAGCGGCTGAGGTGCACCGCATTTCGGACGACATCTCATTGATCCGTGAAACCCATGTTGCCTGGTGGCTGAGATGCAATATGTGGCATGTGCGGGGCAGGGATCATGATCTGCTGATTGATACAGGTGCTGGGTTTCGGCCGCTAAAAAGGGAAGTGGTGCAGCTTGCAGAGAAGCCGGTGAAGGCGATCCTGTCGCACAGCCATTTTGACCATATGGGTGGCGCGCATGAGTTCGACTGCCGGCTGGGCCACCGCGCGGAAGCACACCTTTGTGCCGATCCGACAGCAGATGGCGGCGATGGACCTGTAAGCTATTTCCCCTTCATCCGCGAGGAAACCTTTTCAGCTTTGCCCCATGAGGGCTTCGAGTACCAAAGCTATGCGGTGACCCCCGCACCGCTCACGGGCTATCTTGATGAAGGTGATGTCATTGATCTTGGCGACCGGATTTTTGATGTGTTTCATATGCCGGGTCATTCCCCAGGTTCGATTGCGCTTTATGAGGAAAGGACTCGTACACTGTTTTCGGGAGATATCGTTTACAACGGCGATCTTTTCGACACAGTCTATCACTCCGACCGGGATGCGTATCGCGACAGCCTCATGCGGTTGCGTGAGCTGCGAGTTGAGACCATTCACGGCGGACACTATGGGCAAGGGCGCGGTTTGTGGTGCGCTTCGGAGTGCCGGTCTTGGCCTCGGTATCCGTGGCGAATTCCTTGGGTCTCCCCGGAGTAGTGGGACAAGTTGGCCCACTATTCTTTCGGATCTCCCACAGCTCCTTCCGCCGCTTGAGGCGCGTGGCCATCTCTGCCGGGCCAAGTTCGGCACGCATCAAGTTCTCGTCGATCTCCCAAAGTTGCCATCCCTTGACACCCCGCCCAGGCGCACCATTCCCGCGTGCATCAGCACATAAGCGGACGGGCCAGGTGCATTAACACCCGACCCGCCCTGACCATCAACCGGACGGGTATCTGGTGGCTGACCTACACATATCAGAATCCCCACTGGAATGGACCACCTACCAGCAAAGGGGACTGCTATGTCTATGAGTGATCCGATCCAGTCGGCCTTTGAGAAGTTCGAGGCCGCGCGGCGTGCTGATCCAAGATCACAGCTTTCATCGAGGAGATCGAGGTTGGCGGCATGGATCAACCCATGTTACTGGCTATCCGCCGTGATCTGGAGCGGCTGTCGGGAGGGCTGCCGTCATGAGCACCCTTGTCGATTTAGATCGTCTTGCCGTGGACGCAGCGGCTCCGATCCCAGGCCTGCAAGCCCTACTGGGCACGGGCGATTTGGACCTTCACATACCGGCGATCAAGGAGTTGGTCGGCATTGTCGATGATCGGCTGTCACAGATTTCCGATGCTGTGGATCACCTCAAAGCGGCCGAGAATCTGACCTAGGGGGGAATCATGCGCGTGATAATTCTGGCCGGCCTGATCGGTCTTGGCTTTGCGGTCTACACCGGGACCGCACAGTCGTTGATGTACCGGGTCGCGTATTCCGTCACCAACTGGTAACGGAAGGACGTGGCCGCAATCCCCTTAGACTGGCCCTGGCTCGCGCCGGGGCTTTTCTTGTGCGTCCTCAGGCATTCTTACAGGTGTGAGTTCGGGCCGATTGGCGCTAACTTGGGCTGCTAAGTCAGCTCGTCTGTTGATATGGGCATGCGGACAATTCCTAACTGCATCGACTGCCTCTGTTGTGGCAAAGATGCCGCATGAACCCGGACCTTGATAACGTAATCCGGCAGGCTATTGGGGATGCCCATGCAGCCGGTATTGACCATATTGGCCAGACAGTGGTTGCCGTTCAGGCTGTCCAACTGGCACGGCCAGACATGACCTCCACCAACGCAGTGGCTGCCGTTAAACTGGTGCAACAAGAATGATCTCGGACCTCGACATATACCGATCCGCCAATGTCATTATTATGCAGTACGGCAAGGGCGCACAAATCCATAGCACCATGCGCGCCAGTGCGATGCTCGATAAGGGCGACCTGGATG
>CAXMPN010000166.1:0-3930 GCA_964195195.1 Pontiella sp.
AAATCGGCATCGGTCTTGCCTACTAAGCTCGCGGGGGAATCCGCTTCCATAACAGTCGCACAGGTGGCGTTGGCCAACAGAAAGCGGCTTTCGCGGTCTTTCGCAAAAACGGCAGTGGGTAATAGGTTCACGAGCGTGCGCAGCAGGTTGCGTTCTTCATTCAATACCTCCTCCGACTGCTTGCGTTCGGTGATATCGGTTATCGCCATACGGATCTCCTGATTGCCAGCGCTATCCTCGGCGAGGGTGAGCACGAAATTCACCCACACCTGAGTTTCCTCCTGTCGCACTAAGCGCAGCTCGCAGGACTGTATTTCACGGGTCTTAAGGAGCTTTTGGCGGGTCAGATTGAAGATGTCGTGATCCGCAGGGGAAATGATATGGGTGATCGAGCGATGGATAGACTCCTTCCGAGCTGTGCCCAGCAGGGTGGCGGCCCTGAGATTGATTTGCTGGATTTTGCTCTTGTCGTTGATGGTTACATAACCCACTGGGGCCAGCTCATAGAGATTGAAAAATCGTTCTTGCTCGGCCATCAATTCATCTTGTGCCAGATGCAGTTCCTCGTTCTGCATCTCGAGTTCGATTTGATGGACGTGCAGTTCGTGGACCATCTGGCGGATGGCCTCGGGCGTCATTGACTCCAGCATTTTCGGCGAGTCCGCGGTTTTTTCTCGGAAGGCTTTTTCCGCTTGTTGGCGCAGCTGCTCTGCTTTGGAATGGGGCTGCCGGTGTTTCATTTCTCTGCTTTAGGGCACCTCCCGTTCGGTTGTTGCAATCGCATAGACCTCCTTGGCCTCGTTGATCAGCAAGGAGGCAATGATCGCGACCTCGATGACTTTTCCGTCTTTGGTGATACGCTGGGTGTGATACGCCTCCGGGATTCTCGACTGGTTGAGTTGGGCCAGATTGTCCAACTCCTGCTCACGCAGTTCCTGCGGGATTCGTTCGCGCGTGTTCATCTGCAGCGCTTCGTCTTCGCTCCAGCCGTACAGTTTCTTGGCGGACGGGTTCCATGCCGTGATCACGCCATCCAGATCCTGCACGGTGATGGCGTCGCTGGAGTCGCACACGACCACGGCTAACCGGAGTTGCTCGTTGGCCTCATGAAGTGCGTCACGCGTCCTCACCATCTCGGTGATGTCGATGAACGAGATCACGGCACCCTCGATCAGATTGTCGATCGTACGATACGGCTGAATGCGCATTAAAAACCATGTGCCCTCCCTGGTTTGAACTTCCAGCTCCTTGGGAATCAAGGTCTCGATTACGGCCTGAATATCCTCCGCAAGTTGGTTATAGTTGACCAGATTAGAAACGATATGGCCCAACGGCCTTCCTTGATCGCTCTCAATCAGGTGGATGATCTGGGAAGCGTAGGGGGTGAAGCGCATGATGTTCATATGCGTATCGACAAACACGGTGGCGATGCCGGTGCCGGCCAGCAGGTTGTTCATGTCATTATTGACCTGCGACAGTTCCGACACCTTGATTTGCAACTCGGAGTTCACGGTCGCCAGTTCCTCGTTCACTGATTGCATCTCCTCTTTTGAGGTCTCCAGCTCCTCGTTGGTGGATTGTAATTCCTCGTTCACCGACTGCAATTCCTCATTGAAGGATTTGAACTCCTCGTTGGATCTCTCCAATTCTTCCTGGGTGCTTCGGAGATCGTCTTCCCTTGACTGCAGTTCATTCTGAAGTGTCTGAATCCTGGCGGCGAGATGGTCCTCGCCTTCGGGTATGTCGATAGGTACGGGGTCATTGGCTGGCGGGAGCGGCGTTTCCTTGAGTATGACGAGATAGAGTGGCGACGTGGCCGATGCCAACTGGCTGTCCGACACCGGGTGGACGGTTACGTCGACCTGGGTGACGCTGCTGCCGGCTTTCATGCGGAGGCCCTGGCAAGAAGTGATTTCCTTGTTTGCCACAGCTTTTCGAAGGGTGGAGGACAGTCCGGATCTCAGCCCTTCGCGTGCCATTTTCAGGATGTTGTTCACTCCCGTCTCACCGGAGGCAAGCTCCAGGAACATTCCGGCGTGTCCATGGATGAACAGCAGGTCTCCCCGATCATTCACCAGCATGGCACCCGGCGCGATCTGCTTCAAGAGGGATTGTTCGGCCAGCTCGCGCAGCGATGATTTCTTTGAGATTTGAGATCCCGAGACCTTGAGCTGCGTCGCCATATCCGCGACCGTGATGCGTGGGAGCAGGTTTCTATGTCGCCGACCCGGAATATCTATCTTGCGCATAAACAGCTTGCTCTTGCGGTCCTCCACCCCAAAAAGATCGCCCGACTCACCGATGCCTTCGGAAATCCCAAGGAACAGTATGGCCTCCGGTTTCAACGCATAGTAGAACAGGTGCAAGACTTTTTTCTGCAACGCGGGGCTCATATAAATCAGCAGGTTTCGACAACTGATCAGGTCGAGACGAGAGAACGGCGGATCCTTAATCAGGTCCTGCTCGGAAAAAACCATCAGATCACGGATGCTTTTGTGAATGTGGTAGGAACCGTCAGTGCCTTCGACAGTGAAAAAGCGCGCCAAGCGCTCCGGTGAAATGTCGTTGACCACGCTGGCCGGATAGAGACCGGTGCGGGCGGTGCTGATCGCCTGGCTGTCGATGTCGGTGGCGAAGACCTGGATCGCGTAGCTCTGTTTGAGCGACAGCATGTACTCCACCAGCAGGATGGCGATGGAGTAGGCCTCTTCGCCGGTCGAACAGCCCGCCGTCCAGATCCGGATCTCTGAGCCCGGGGCTTTGCCCTCAAAAATCTTGGGGATCATCACTTCCTCCAGTATCTTGAACACCTCCGGATCACGGAAGAAGCTGGTCACGCCGATCAATAGATCGCGAAACAACGCCTCCACCTCGTCGGGTGTATGCTGGATATACTTGATGTATTGTTCAAGGGTCTCGATTTGGTGCACGGCCATGCGTCGCTTGATGCGGCGGAGGGTGGAGTTCGATTTGTATTGAGAGAAATCATGACCGGTTTGGCCGCGCACTATGATGAAGATCTTATTCAACGCGTTTCCGAGCGTAGGCACAAGCTCGGAGCCGAGCCTGGATGCACTGGAGAAGGCCTGGCTACTATAGGCGATCAGCTCTATGGCCATTTCAGCTGGTGCTAATATGTAGTCCACCAGACCGGTGTTAATACAGGTGCTCGGCATGCCGTCGAACTCGGTGGAGGAGGGCTTTTGTGCCATGACCATACCGCCCTCGCCCTTGATAGCACGCACTCCCAGAGTGCCGTCACTGCCGGTGCCGGAAAGCACGATGCCAATGGCCCGCTCATGCTGGTCCTGAGCGAGGGAGCGGAAGAAAAAGTCAATCGGCAAGCGTTGACCACGCGGTTTCAAGGGTTCCATCAAATGCAACTCGCCATTCAGAAACGCCATGTCGTGGCCCGGCGGAATGATGTAGACGCAGTTGGCATGGACCACCATGCCGTCCTCGACCTCAGACACTCGCATGCGGGTGTAACGCTGGATGAGCTCGGTAAGGATGCTCTTGTGATCTGGGGCCAGATGCTGAACCAGTACAAACGCCATGTCGGGATCCGCATCAGTGGGCATGCCGGAAAAGAAGGATTCGAACGCCGCCAATCCCCCGGCTGACGCGCCGATGCCGACAATCGGAAAGTCCGTGCCTGGAGTGGGAGTGTCCTGACTAGCAGTGCCCTCTACCGTCAAAGGCGGTGATTGATCGGGCCTTGCTTTCTTCTTCTGGTTACGGGAGTTTTTTTTTCGGGCCATGGGTATTTTTTTCGGGTCATGGGGATTCCCTTTTCTGAATTTTTCTAACTGTTTATCTACATATTGTAGAATATCTTTTTTTGGGGATGTTTAAAAGGAAAAATAACATCGGCACCCCCGAAAAAAGCCAACAACCCCCTTTATCCCCCTCAACAACGTCCTCAGGGAC
>CAXMPN010000167.1:0-3897 GCA_964195195.1 Pontiella sp.
GAGGCTGCTATGGCGGACAAGACGGCCTGGCAAGCAGTCCTAACAACTGCACATCCGAGGCGAGGGGCGGGGGCAGTCCTATTATTTAGGGGTCGACCATTTTCCCGCTGATCTCCCGATGCCGCGCATGATCATCGAGGAGGATGTTCCAATCCTTGGAAACGAGGGAGGGAATTGTTACCCTCGCCGGCAATTATGATCATCAAGGAAACCCATCTTGTTCCTGAAGGAATACACGCGGTCCGGCTTTCGGATTATGTGCGTGTCGCATTCACCTCCATCCCCTCCCGCAAGGCCGCAAGCAAGGCCCTTAAACGGGGCGAACTACGGATCAATGGTGCGTCGGCCGAAAGCGGAAACTGGGTGGAATCCGGGCAGACGCTGGAATGGATGGATCTGCAGCTGCGCGCCCCGAAGGAATACCACATTAAACTGGAGGTCGTTTTTGAAGACGACTTTCTGGCCGTGATCAACAAGTCGCCGGGCATTGAGGTGAGCGGCAACAAATTCAAGACCGTTGAAAACGCGCTCAGCCGAAGCCTTGCTCCTTCAACACAACCCGATGCCCTGCCCTGGCCGCGGCCGGTTCACCGGCTGGACTATTCCACCAGCGGCTTGCTGGTGGTGGCTAAAACGGCGAGTGCACAGGTTTTCCTCGGAAAAGCATTTGAAGAACGCCGTGTCAAAAAACGCTATTGTGCCATCGTATCAGGAAAACTCCGTTCTCCGGGAAAGGTAGACCTGCCCACTAACGGGCAGCCGGCGCAAAGTGAGTATGCAATCAGCAATATCGTTCCATCGCTCCGTAGCGGGCACCTTACGCAGGTCGACCTTTTTCCAATCACTGGAAGAACGCACCAGCTGCGGATTCATATGGCAGCCATCGGGCACCCGATCGTCGGCGACCGGAAATATGGAACGGAAGGCAACGTGCTTAAAGGAAAAGGGCTTTTTCTTGCAGCCGTCGAGCTACGCTTCCCCCATCCGGCGACGCACGAAGTTATGACCGCATCCATTGATGTCCCGCCCAAATTCGATTCGCTGTTGCACCGTGAAAAGACCCGCTGGGGAAAATTCAACGGCGGCGTTTAACGAATCCCTCGGAGAAGGTGGAAGAAGTAACCCCGGTTTAATGGACACCCGTCCGGGGATTAACTTTCATTCAGTTCATAGGTTAACCCCGGCCTTTGGATAAGTCCCTGAAATCGACTCATTTTAGAGTTGATAGTACCAATTTAGTCCACAATATTTGAATGGAATCTAATTAAGGATGGTCTTTACAGGCAAATCCCAACAAATAAGAGGCGTATTATGGATATTAAAGTAACAGATAAGGCGATTGGGCAACTGAAGGATAATGGAATGGATGACGGCCGCTTCCTGCGGCTGGGCGTGAAAGCCGGCGGCTGTGCTGGAACGTCGTATGATGCATTCATCGATTCCGAGGAAAAAGCCCATGACGTAGTCGTTTTTGAACAGGACGGTCTGCGGGTCGTGACGGAATCACTCTACAAGAACATGTTCGATGGGTTGACGATCGACTTCTCGGACGACCTGATCCAGCCGGGATTTATTCTGACGAATCCCAACGCGCAGTCATCGTGTGGATGCGGTGCCAGCTTCAAGACCAGCGATGCAACCCTGAAGGCGGGCGCCTAGGATGAGTGTCGAACCCCAATCCATTCTGGGTGGTGAGTCGGTCTATTGCATCAACGAGGCGCAGTTGAAGGAAGCCACGCGCTTGTCATCAGAGGATGCCGAATCGGCACCCCGTTTGCAGAAGCTGGTGGAAACCATTGAAGCTGAGTGCTCCCGTAACGAGCGCGCGGCGCTGGCCTTTACCCTGATCGAGCGTCTCCGTAATTCCAAGGATTAGCCAGCCTTCGCCAAGGCTATGGCGGGCAAGCAGTCCTTGATTCCTGACATAAGGGATGGGCTTCGTAAAAGGGGTCCATCCTTCGCGTAAAGCTTTGGCATGGCAAGCAGTCCTAACAGCTGAACATCGCGCCCGTTCATTCCAAAGGATTTCCATGACTGAAAATACACCCTCCCTTTTACCGCATGTACTCGCCGGCAACACCGGGAAGCCGCAGCTAACGATTATCTGGATGCATGGGTTGGGTGCCGACGGGCATGATTTCGTCCCGATTGTTCCCCAACTGGAAAGCCAGCTGAACGCGGCTGTAAAATTTATCTTTCCCCATGCCCCGGTTCGACCCGTTACGCTGAACAACGGTATGTCGATGCCGGCTTGGTATGACATCAAAAGTATCGGAACCTCGCGGGATGTCTCGATGGACGACATGGAGGAAAGTCGAAAACAAATCGAAGCCTTTATCGATGCGGAACGGTCAGCGGGCATGCGGGCGGATCAGATTCTGCTCGTGGGCTTCTCTCAAGGCGCAGCCGTCGCCTACCACACCGGCTTGCGCTATCCTACGCCACTTGCCGGAATCGTGGCTCTTTCCGGATACATCCCGGTACCGTGCGATGACGGGCGTTCATACCCTGAAGCCAATAAAAGCATGCCCATCCTGGTGGGGCACGGGACGCGGGATCAGGTGGTCCCTCCCGTTCTGGCCCAGCAGGCTATCGAGCATCTCCAGCAGCAGGGCTTTTCCTGCTCGTATAAACAATATGGAATGGAGCATTCCGTATGCGCGGAGGAGATGGATGACATCGCCACCTTCATCAACGAACTCTTCTGAAAACCCGGCCCGGAAAGATCATGTTGAATCCTATTCCTTTTGATAATACCTACGTCCGCCTGCCGGAACGTTTTTACGCCAAACAGGATGCCGCCACCGTGTCGAAGCCTCAATTGCTCCGCGCGAATACGGCACTGGCTAATGAGTTGGGAATCGATCCCGCCTGGTTAGAAACAAGGGAGGCACTCAACGTATTTTCGGGCAACAGTACAGCGAATGGCTCCGAGCCACTGGCACAGGCCTACGCCGGGCATCAGTTTGGCGGCTTTTCCCCGCAGCTTGGCGATGGCCGGGCGCTCTTGCTTGGTGAAGTCGTTGATCAAAAGGGAACAAGGCGTGATATTCAGCTTAAAGGGTCCGGGCGCACGCCGTTCTCACGCGGCGGCGATGGAAAATCAGCCCTGGGTCCGGTGCTGCGCGAATACATTGTCAGTGAGGCGATGCATGCGCTCGGCGTGCCTACCACGCGCGCACTGGCAGCGGTCACGACAGGAGAACATGTGCTGCGGCAGGAGGGACATTTGGCGGGTGGCGTGTTTACGCGGGTGGCATCCAGCCATATCCGGGTCGGTACGTTTCAATACTTCTTTGCTCGTAACGATACCGATGCCCTGCGCGAACTGGCGGACTACACCATTGCACGCCACTAGCCGGATGTGGCCGAGTCCGAGGAGCCTTATATTACCTTGTTAGAGCACGTGATCGAAGCGCAGGCAAAACTCATTCCGCAGTGGATGGCGCTCGGATTCATCCACGGTGTGATGAACACAGACAATACGGCGATCTCAGGTGAAACCATCGACTACGGCCCATGCGCCTTCATGGAAACCTTCCACCCAAACTGTGTTTTCAGCTCGATTGACCGCGATGGACGGTATGCCTGGGGTAGCCAACCGGAGATGGCACGTTGGAACCTAAACAGATTCGCTGAGACGTTGCTCCCCCTGATATCCGGGGACAGCGATGCGGCCCTTGAAAAAGTCAAAAAATCACTCTGCACCTTCACGAGTATATTCCGCACCGAATATGACAAACGGTTCCGCGCAAAATTCGGACTGGCCGATGATGGCCCGCTGGACATCGTCAGGAGCGGGCTTGCGCTTCTCACCAAGCAGAACGTCGATTACACCCTGTTTTTCCGCCACCTAACCCATGGAAACCGCAGCGAACTGAGCGCGCTGTTTGAAGA
>CAXMPN010000168.1:0-3511 GCA_964195195.1 Pontiella sp.
CTTGCAGCGGGCGTTATGGTTTTGCCGCGCTTCGTCCATTGTTAAATGGATCTACTCGGTTTTTACTCGGGGGAAAGATCAAGACCGCCTTATCGACAAATGAATGCGCGCTCGAAATCCGTTCAAAATGTGCTAAGGATGGTTCCGAGGAGGCATCATGATCCGTCTGCAAAAACCGCTGTCGATGTGGGGACGGCCCGAGTTTGAATATGTTCTGAAGGAATCGATCAGGCAACTGAATCCCAAGGAACTGCCCTTGCAGGCCGGACTTTCAGCGGGCAGCTATGCGTTGGATAAACCGCTCGACGTGATGGTGATACGTGCTACCGAAAAGAAAGATTCCATCGAGACAAAAATTGGAATCTTCTACCGCTCCCTGATGCCGGGCTGCGCCTGCGCCGGCGATCCTACCGTGGAGGACGAAGAGAATGAATACTGCGTGGTGATCGTATCCATCGACAAGCACACCGCCGCAACCCGCTTCGAATTAGTGGAGGAATGAATGTGCCAAACGGGCCGTATTTCGTTACAAGGAACCTTGTCCGGGTTATTCACTGGATAGGAGGTGGCCGATGATCGAACGAACGCTTTACGGACCGATGGAATATCTGGCTCCCGATACGGAGTTGAAAGCCGTACTGGAAATCCGCGGCATAGGCATCCCGCAAAGTCCCTTCACGACGCATGTATTCCTGGAGGAACTCGGGAATGACGACATCGATAGCCTCATCAAGACCGCGAACTATGCCGGCTGTTTTACAGTGCCCGGCGATGTTTCAACCGCAGAAGGGGAAGCGGGAACAGTACGGATCGATATTACACAGGCGCTCAGAAAGGCGGAAGCGCTTCGCCCGAACTTCCATATCACCTTCTTGACGGAGAGCCCTGAAACGGATCACGAAGGACGCATATTGCACTTTGAAGAAGTGCACATCGAGCATACCGTACCCCTCCACACCGAACTCGATATTTCGGCAGATGTGATGGGAGGACTGGTACCGCGCAGATCTGGATCCTGACTACATCGGCGGCGGCGGTGGCGGTAGCGGCGGTGATGACGGAGGCGCTGGCGATGGCGATGGCGGCGCGACATTCTGCGTCACGACGATGACGCGAAAATATCTATACGAATCGCTTTCAGGGAAGGATACCGTTGTGACGCTTTGCGTCGCCGTGAATACGGCGCCGATATCATCCCATTTCCCGGACACCAGACTGCTCGTTCCCTGAAGCTGGTACTCATTGCCCGGCACCGTATCGACGGTCAGAAAAACAGTCATGGTTTCTTTCTGCGTCTTCTTGCTGCCTTTCCCGTTCCCCTGACTGGTGCTCGCCTCAGAGATCGCAGGATCTTCCGCACGGTGGAGTGTCTTTATTTTCCCATCTGCGGCGGCCTGCAGAACCATCAATGAACAGGCTGAAATGACTCTGAATAGTATTCTGTAATGCATAGCTGAAACGTCCCTCAATTAACAAAAGCGCGGAGTAGACAGAAACCGAGGAATGCATTGCAACTCATATAACCACAAAGTTTTATGCATATAACTCTTAGCTTTAAGGGAAATTCTTTTCACAATATTTTCTTCCCTTGGCAGAGTCAGGAATGCGCGCTAAAACCATAAAAAATATGTTCCTGAAACAGGGACCTAGTCCAGCCACACCGGCTTGGGGCTCGTGGGATGCCGGCGGGTACAGGTTTTATCCAGCCAGCCACCCACCGGGATGGTTATAAGACTCTCGAGATTCTTGTAGAGCCAGTTCTTCGTCGTGTTGTATGCAATGATCTCCCCGCGCTCGTCACGCACCACAACCAGCATCTCCGCCAACTTCTGCCCTCTTGGATATTCACCGGACAGGAGATACCGCGACAGCGGAATGCCCTTTTCTCCCCGGTACTCGTAGCGATAACGGGTTTCGGGATTCAACCGGAACGGAGCGCTCTTGCCGCGAAAAATCAAATGGTACTTGCTGGGGTCATAGACCTGCTGTGAGAGAGCGAAAACCTCCACAGTAAGGTCATGGGGATACTCTTTGATACTGGTTTGTTTGATCCGGGCACCAAACGAATGCTTGAGCTGCGTAACCGGACTGTTGTTAACCCATATGGGCGACGGCTTGATAAACACCTGATCAGCGGATTCGAGGAAATCCACGGTCAGTTGTGGCGGGTTCGCCAGTTCCACATACTTTATATCTTCCGCGGAAACCGCCTCCAACGGAACCTTCAATCGGGCTCCGGATGGCGTCCGCAGCACAATCTGATCGAAAAAAACCGCGACATACTCCCCTTCCAGGACATCCCCGGACCGGGTGGTCCATGAGCGCATCTCGGCCGGGGAGATGACTGCCAGGAATATGACCGGCATTATTCGAACCCATTTTTTCATAACTGAACCCTCCTTTCCTTCCCATTATGCGGGCGGTAACAGCCGCAGTACCGAATATCAGAAATCCCTGAAAATAGTCGTTACGTTGGTCACGTTGGCTTCGCCCGCGAACATGTTCTCCAGAATCGAATCCTGCAGCGCCCAGGAAGGCTCCTCCATAGCGAAAATCGGAAAAATAGGCGTTCCCCGGTCGTTCAGCGGATATTCCTCCCCCTTCACTTCGACCAGCAGCTGGGCATGGAATTCGCCGCCCGGGCCCTCACCGGCAATGGCTTCAAAATCCAACGGCACGCCCGGCTCGAGTGTGATCCAATCTCCACCCGCCATCTTTTGGTTGCCCAGTCGGAATACCCGGTTGTTCGGGGCATGACTGGTCCAGTGTTGGGCAATGGTGTGCGCATCCGCGCCCTCCCACGAATAGTTGGCCGCCAGGACCACCTGTCCGTCCACCCGCACCGTCAACACATCATCGGCCGCGCCCCAAAACCGGAATGTGATCCCCTTTTTGTGGACCAGTTTACCCCTGTAGTAAACCACCCAGCAGAATCCCTCGTTGATGTTCTCGCCAAAGGCCGCCGGCCCGAGCGTTGAGGGTGTAATCGGTATCATGATGGTCGTAGCAAATAGCCGGTGGGGAGATCGGTAGTATTTGGAGAGCCTTGAGGTATCCCACCCCGACCGGACAAAATCGCGCAGAATGGCAAAATACTCATATTGGTCGAGATTGATTTTCGTCCCGTTACGTCGACGGTTGAGATTGTAGAAGGCCACCTGCAGGCTGTTGCCGGTATCCCCGACCGTGGGATCGCAAATCGGTGTGATAGGCAGGTCGGGGAGCTCTCCCCCATAACTCCCGCCCAGATCCACGCCATCCAGCAATGAAGGGCCTACTCCATCCAGATCCTGCAACTTGAAATCCGGCTGGCTTTCGGTTTCTACCTGCGCGACGAGATGCGCGGAGGGCTCGGGCCTTGCATCCTTTGAAATCCTTACCTTCGGAGGGTCGAAGATCATCTCCGGGCGCTTCGGCGTCTCCGCACCAACAAAGATGGTGGGCTCTGGCTTTATGATGGTGGCGAACACTAAAACACTGGCCAGAATCATAATGGCTGCATGAACCGCGA
>CAXMPN010000168.1:3521-3831 GCA_964195195.1 Pontiella sp.
TGCGCCCTTGGCGATGCGGGTTGTACGGGCTTGGCTTTTCATTGCGCTCACCACCTTTGAGTTTGCAAGCGGCGCTTGCTTTCATAGGGATACGCCTACCGACCATGATTTATTTACAAACGGGCCAAAGCGGGTGTGAATGAATTCGTATCGGCGGGTGACATCACGCACTCCGTCGCCTGGCCAGAACATGGAGTGTTTCGGCTTGTCCATCGATCAACGCCTCTTTCTTCGCACGCGACCACCTTTTGATCTGCTTTTCGCGGACGATGGCTTCGGACTTGGAAGAATGCGGCTCGGAATAAACCAA
>CAXMPN010000169.1:0-3355 GCA_964195195.1 Pontiella sp.
CCGGTGCGGCGGAAGGCAATCCGAAGACCGTCCACCACGTGCACACCGCCCAGAAATGGATCAAAGACCGTCTTGCCGAGGATGTTACCATCGCTGAATGGGCCGACGCCTGCGGTCTCAATGTGGATTATTTTAGCCGTCTTTTTAAGGTGAACACAGGTATGGCTCCAAAAGCTTGGCTGATAGAAGCTCGGCTTCAGCGGGCATCACGGCTACTCGCCTACCCGGACAGGACGATCGAAGATATCGCTGAGGATTGCGGCTTCAATTGCCCGTTCCATTTCTCCCGCAGCTTCAAATCCCGCTTCGGTATGGCACCAAAGGAGTACCGGAAGATTCGCCAAGTGCGTGGCTTCGTTGACTCATAAAGTCGGATTTATTCATGATTTGCACCTTATAACTGCATTCCCATCTGGCGGAAATTTCCCTATAACAAATGGAGATCTCACAACTGGAAGTTCTCAGCACAACACTCATGAAAATCGTACGTATTGAAACCCACGTCTGCCATGCACGCATGCGCAACTGGATATTTATCAAAGTCATCACCGATCAACCCGGACTCTATGGATGGGGTGAAGCCACTCTCGAATGGCACACCCGCGGGGTCGTCGGGGCGGTGGAAGACATCAGCCAGCTACTGGTCGGAGAGGACCCGCGCCGCATCGAACACCTCTGGCAGATGATGTTCCGCCAGCATTTTTGGCACGGCAATGGCATCGTCCGGGGTACCGCCATCAGCGGCATCGATCTGGCACTGTGGGATATTCTAGGGAAATTCCACGGCGTTCCAGTGCACGAGCTTTGGGGTGGACGAGTCCGCGATCACATCCGCCTCTACTGTCACCTCGGTGGCGGTCGCATGGAGGATTTCTATGAAACCGATTGCTCCGATGCAAAACGTTTCGGCGAGCTCGCCCAGGAAGCAGTGGAGGATGGTTTTTCCGCCTTCAAGTCAATGGCCGTGCCGCCGACTATGCCACTCGAAGGCACGCGTCCAGTGCGCTACGCCGCCGAGTGTGTCGAGGCTATGCGCGAAGCGGTGGGAGATGACATCGACATCATGGTCGACTGCCACGCCCGTCCGTCACCTCGCATGGGTATGCAGTTTGCCAAGGCGCTGGAACCCTATGACCTTTACTTTTTAGAAGAACCTTGCTGGCCGGAATCTATCGATGACATCGCCCGCATTCAGGATGCTGTGAAGACGCCTATCGCTACTGGCGAGCGGCTGATCACTCAGCATGCCTTCCGCGAGGTGTTGGAGAAACGTGCCTGTTCGGTACTCCAGCCAGACATCACCCACTGCGGTGGTCTCTCCGAGGCTCGCCGCATTGCCTCCATGGCGGAGGCCTATCGCGTCGCGCTAGCTCCCCACAACCCTCAGGGGCCTGTGAGCACCGCCGCCTCGATCGAACTCGGCTTTGCCACGCCGTCGTATGTCATCTGTGAGAGCGTCCACAACGACGTGCCATGGCGTGATGATGTCGTCAAAGAGGGGTTCAAGATCGATCCAAAAACCCGCACAGTGACCCCGAACGCACTTCCCGGGCTCGGTGTCGAACTCGACGAAAAAGAAATCGCCAAGCATCCCTTCCAACAGGAACAACTCCAGCGTGTGTTCTACCCAGATGGAGCAGTGGGCGACTGGTAAAAAAATTATCTAACGAAAATACTATCATGAAATCAGAGAAATCACTCGCCGGCGTACTGCCGGTGCTGCAATTACCTTTCCATGCCGATGAGTCGATCGACTGGGACACACTTGCAAAAGAAATCGATTGGGCCTACGCGAATGGCGCGCATGGCGTCGTTGCGGCGATGGTCACCGAGGTTCTTCGGCTGACCGATGCCGAGCGCGATGAACTCGCGCAGCGACTTGTCAAAATGAATGCTGGCCGTGGGCCGGTAGTCATGAGCGTCGGCGACGAGAGTACGGTGCAGGCCGTGCGCCATGTGCGCGCTGCCACGGAAGCTGGAGTAGATGCGCTGATGGCTATCCCGCCCGCCGCTACCCGTGCCTTGCTCCCAGATAAGATCCGTTACTATGAGGCGATTATCGCCGCCACGGACTTACCTGTCATCGTGCAAGATGCCAGCGGATATGTCGGTGAACCTTTACCGGTCGAGGCGCAGGCTGATTTGTACAAACGCTTTGGCGACCGCGTCCTGTTCAAGCCCGAGGCTGAGCCCTTAGGGCCGAACCTCAGTCTGTTGCGTGACGCTGGTGGCTCCGGCTTGAAAGTATTCGAAGGCAGCGGTGGCATCGCCCTGCTAGACTCTTACCAACGTGGAATTTTCGGCACCATGCCGGGGACTGAAATTCTCTGGGCCATCCGCGCCGAGTGGGATGCCTTGGAAGCCGGTGACCTGCAACGCGCCACCGAACTTCAGGGGCTCATCGCACCGTTGATTTCATTACAACATGGACTCGACGGCTATCTGAGCGTGGAAAAAGCACTGCTGCAGCGGCAGGGCGTTTTCCCTAACCGCATTATCCGCGGCCCGGTTGGATTCAAGCTCGATCCGGAAACGGAGCGCGAGGCCTTCCGATTGTTTGATCTTCTTTGTGAAGCTTGTGGCAGGGAGGTAGCATCATGAAACCAATCATAGCCATTACTGGAGGACTGGGAGATATCGGCCTCGCCATCGCTAAAGAGTTTGCCGCCAAGGGACATGCGATCGCTGTCTGCGACCTTGCGGAGAGCGCGCCGGAGAATTTTTCCGGGCATTATTTTCAAGTGGATGTCCGCAGCGAGGAATCGGTGCAAGCGTGGTTCGATGCCATGGAAAATGAATTCGGCCAGCCACCGACATTGGTCGTCGTCAATGCCGGTGTGCATTGCAGCAACGGCAATGGCAATAGCATCGGAACAAGCATCCAGGACTGGACCCGCACCATCGAGGTGAACCTCACTGGCGCGTGGCTCACCGCTCGGGAGGGTGCTCGACGACTTCTAGCCGTCGGCGGAACCGGTGCCATCACATTTGTCGGCAGTTGGGTCGGGCAGTATCCCACGGCTAACCTCGCCGCCTACTGCGCGTCGAAAGCCGGGGTGCACTCGCTTGTCAAAACCATGGCGCTCGAACTCGCAGGGCAGGGGATTCGAGTGAATGAAATAGCCCCAGGATATGTCGATGCCGGATTGAGCGGAAAGATTTTCAAACAAAACGGCGACCTCGCCGAGAAGGCGCGACAAGCCGTGCCATCAGGCAAATTCATCATGCCGGACGAAGTGGCGCGCGGGGTGGTTTATCTCACCGACCCGGAAAACCCCAACCTCACCGGCACCACTCTCATTCTCGACGGCGGCATCTCTAACATGCACGGGCCGCAGAACCTTTAATCACCCAC
>CAXMPN010000169.1:3365-3800 GCA_964195195.1 Pontiella sp.
ATGAAATTAATTCGCTTTGGACAAGCCCAACAGGAAAAACCCGGCATCGTCGCCGAGGATGGAACTTGGCGCGACGTCTCCACTTTTACACCAGATTACACCGAAGAGTTCTTCGAGAATGACGGCATCGCCCGTCTATCCGACTGGCTAGTCTCGCACGGTGACTCGCTACCGGAAGTCGCGCAATCGGAACGGATCGGACCACCGGTAGCTCGCTGTGGCAAGATCGTCTGTGTCGGCCTCAATTTCGTCGACCACGCCGAAGAGGCAGGGATGGATTTGCCCGAGGAGCCGGTGCTTTTTTTCAAGGCAACATCCGCCATCTGCGGCCCGAACGATGGGCTCATGCTTCCGCGCGCAGCCGAGAAAACCGACTGGGAAGTCGAATTGGCTGTCGTGATCGGACGCACTGCGAGCTACGTCGATGAAGCCGAT
>CAXMPN010000170.1:0-3345 GCA_964195195.1 Pontiella sp.
CCTTGCCGTTTTTTCGGAAGCGGGCAATTAACGTCCTGAGCGCCCCTTTCTGAGGGATGATGGTCTGTCCAGTACGCTCCCGCTGTTCAATCAGGATGCGGTCGACGGCCGCGTTCTTGACGGTGGCCGCGATGCTGGCCAGGTCGACCCCCATCAGGGCACAGGTTTGGCCCAGGATTTCCCAACTGCCCATATGAGCGGTAATGCAGATGATGGGCTTTTCTTCAAAGAAGGTTGTCGTGTGTGGGCTGTCTTCAA
Source organism: Pontiella sp. (assembly GCA_964195195.1). Lineage (GTDB taxonomy): Bacteria > Verrucomicrobiota > Kiritimatiellia > Kiritimatiellales > Pontiellaceae > Pontiella. Next base: position 259 of record CAXMPN010000170.1, read on the forward strand.
ACTCAACATATTTGGGGATGCGTTTCTCGGGATTGCGCGAGAACCAGAATACGTCGAGCATGGTTAGGCAGAAAGTGGCGAACGATGTTCTCAGGATTTCGTGTTTTTCCCGGGGACTCTTGCGGTCGCCGAACACCGCGTCGATGTTCATCATGCCGATGCGCCTTTCGCGGAGCGGCAGCACCATGGCCAATCGACCCGCCATACGGGATAGTGCGACTACGGTGCCCCGGGGCAGGAGCGGAATGAACGTCTTGAGCAGTAGACAGCCCCCCGTCTCGAATGGACGGCGCAGCGTTCTTTTGACCTGTTTTAGATTTCCCATGGGGTTCCCCGAAAATGAACCGCAAACTTTATCGACAACTCGCGGCAAGACCAATAATTTTCTGCCTCCGTCAACTGCAAGGAGGAATCATGTATAAGCGTCTCGTGTTGTTATCCATCGTGGCCGCGTTTTTCGCGGGGTGTCAGTCCAATCCAACCCCATCGGACATGAATAGAAGTGAGGATATCGAAGTTCAGGAACAGGTGCTGGCCAGCGAAACGAATATCGTGGTAGATACCATGCCGGCAGAGCCTTCCATCGCAACAGAAGAACCACAGAAACAAGAAAGGAATACCGTCATGATCTTAATGAAGACGTCCAAAGGGGACATACAAATAGAACTCAATCCGGAAAAGGCGCCGAAAACCGTTGAAAGCTTTCTCAGCTACGTCGCAGCCGGGCACTACGATGGAACCATTTTCCACCGCGTCATGAATGGATTCATGATTCAGGGCGGCGGGTTTAATGCTAATATGGAACAAAAGCCAGCACCCCGCACGGTTGAAAACGAAGCGAACAATGGCCTTAAGAACACCGTCGGCAGTATTGCCATGGCACGTACGCCCGATCCGCACAGCGCCAGCGCCCAGTTTTTCATCAACGTGGGTGACAATACCTTTCTCGATTATCCCGGCCAGGACGGATGGGGCTATTGCGTATTCGCGCAGGTGGTCGAAGGCATGGAGGTCGTGGACGCGATCAAGGCGGTGCCTACCGGAAATAGCGGCCCACACCAGAATGTGCCGACTGACCCCATTATGATCACTGAGGTTTCAGTGATGGGGGAATAGGAGCGATCCCCTGAAAAATGGTTGTGCCGGAACTTCCCATTACGCGGTTGTTCCGGCATTCTTTTTTCCATGAAAAGCGAAGACAACAGCTTGATCGAAGGGATTCAGGGGTCGGGTCATAAGGCGGCCTTAATTGTTACCGGGGGTGGCAGCAGTGCCGTTCATGCCTTGCTTTCCCACCCGGGAGCCTCCCGGTTCGTGCTGGAGGCCCAAATTCCCTACAGCCCGCCCGCCATGTTTGATTATCTCGGCGAGAAGCTGGACGGATTCTGTTCTGAGATGGCCGCGCAAACCATGGCTGAACGGGCTTATGAGCGCGCCTTGATTTTCACGCTGCCTCATGGCGATGCGTCACCCATTCTAGGAATTGCCTGCACGGCCGCGTTGAAGACGACCCGCGAGCGGAAGGGGGCCGACCGGGTATTCTTCTGCATCAAATCCAGGAAGCGGGAAACAGTCCGCAAGTTTGAGGTGGAGCCGGGTTCCCGCAGCGAACAGGAAGAGATCGTGAGTGCGGCGTTGCTGAATTTCATTACGGAGTTTCTTGCGGAGGAAGAATGAAGGACGCGCTGGACCAGCTGATCAACGGTGAGATTCCTTATATTCTGGTGGGGCAGGATGCTTTGCCGGAGCACCCCGTGTTCCTTGCCGGCTCGTTCAATCCCTTGCACCAGGGGCACGTCGAACTCTTGATTGCGGCTGAAAAAGTGACGCACCGCGATGGGCTGCTGGAACTGTCGGTTACAAATGTCGATAAGCCGCCGCTTGATATAATAGAGGTGGAGCGCCGCCTTCTTCAGCTCCACGGCCGGTTCAATGTCGTGGTGACCTGTGCGCCGACCTTCGCCCGAAAAGCCGAGCTGTTTCCAGGTGCCTGGTTCGCTATGGGCTACGACACGGCCATCCGTCTGCTGAGCCCCGCGTATCACGACGATGTGCCGGCCATGCTGTCGCATTTCCAGTCCTTGGGAACACGGTTTGTTGTGGCTGGCCGGCTGTATCGAGGTGCATTCCAGTCTCTTGACCAGTTAAACATTCCCTATGGGTGCGAGGAACTTTTTGTTCCGATTCCTGAACCCCTCTTCCGGGATGACATCAGCTCTACCGAGATTCGGACAGAAAAAAAGCGCCCCGAATAACGGGACGCTTTTGCGGGGAGAGCAACACTTCTTACAGTGATGCAACCGCGGCTTCCCGTACCAGATCGCCCAGTTCGGAGGTCGTTGCCAGCGTATTGCCTTCGCGCCACAGATCGCCGGAGCGGTAGCCATCGTCCAGCACCTTCTCGACACCGGCGCGGATAGCGGTGGCCGCCACCGCTTCATCCAGCGAGTCGAGCATCATCGCTACGGACAGGATCATCGCGACCGGGTTGGCTTTACCCTGCCCGGCAAGGTCGGGGGCGGATCCGTGTACCGGTTCGAAGAGTCCGACCGGTCCTCCAACGGAGGCCGAAGGCAGCAGGCCGAGTGAGCCGCCGAGCGTGGCGGAGGCATCGGAGAGGATATCGCCGAAAATGTTGCCGGTCAGGATTACGTCGAACTGGCGCGGATTGATCACCATCTGCATGGCGGCGTTGTCGATATACATGTGGTCGAGTTCGACATCGGAGTATTCGGTTTCATGCAGGGCCTTAACGGTGTCGCGCCAGAGGCGGGATACCGCCAGTACGTTGGCTTTGTCGACACTGGTCACCTTGTTGCGGCGTTTGCGAGCCCATTCGAAGGCTACGCGGGCCACACGTTTGATTTCGCCGACGGAGTAGACCATGGTATTCCATACCTTCCTGTCATCGCCTTCACCTTCTTCCCCGACGGGCTGGCCGAAGTAGATTCCGCCCGTGAGTTCGCGCACCACTAAAATATCGACACCTTCAAGGAATTCCGGTCGTAGAGGCGACGCTGCGTAAAGGGCGGGGTGAGTCTTTACCGGGCGTAAATTTGCATAGACATTCATCGCCGCGCGAAGATC
>CAXMPN010000170.1:3355-3754 GCA_964195195.1 Pontiella sp.
GGACGAAGCGCGCCGGTAAGATGGTCCCATTTCGGGCCGCCGACCGCGCCGAGAAGGACGGCATTAGAAGCCTTGCAGGTATCAACGACGAAGTCGGGCATCGGGTCGTTATGGGCATCAATCGCCGCACCGCCGGCGTTGCAGGTCGTGTATTCGAGCGCGAAGTCGCTTTTGGCGGCGACGGCGTCGAGTACCTTGACCGATTCCGCGATGACTTCCGGGCCGATTCCATCGCCAGGCAGGAGCGTGATTTTATACGTGTTGGACATGGTTTTTCCTTTGGTTCAAAATTAGCGCGGAAGTCTACTTAGGCACTCAAATAATGCAAAGCCGTAATTGGCTGGAGTTTCCGCCAAGGCATGCTGTGGAAAACAATAAAGAGCAGGCGGTTGGCCTGCA
>CAXMPN010000171.1:0-3142 GCA_964195195.1 Pontiella sp.
ATTATTCTGGATACCGCGGTCAAGCCGCGGTACGACAGTGGGGATACCGTATGGCAGTTACTTCGTGACTTCGAGTAATCCAGCTTCGCGTTCGAATTTCTTCACCAGAATGCCTTCATCACCGCAACAAGGGGCCGCACACTGGTTGATTTGATTGATCGCATCGGGATCGAGTTCGAGCCAGGACGAAACCGGCATGTTCTCGGTCGCGCAATCGCAGGAAATATCGGTATGACCATACACATTGTGCAAACCAAGCGCCCGTCCGGCCTCAGCCGCAGCATCGATAATGGCATTGTCTGTCGCCGGTAAATGCGACAACTTGTAAGCCGGGAAAAACTTGGTCACATGCCAGGCACTGTCCGCACCCAGGTTGTTATAAATCCACTCGGCAATCCGACGCAGCTCATCAAGGTCATCGTTTTTAGTCGGAATCACATTGGTACGGGTTTCGACATGAATCCCGAGTTCAGCCGCCTTTTTAATCGAAGCCAGCACCTGATCAACCGTGCTCACCGGGCAGATGTCCTTGTAAAACTCCGTAGACAGGCTCTTGATGTCAGAGCACAACACATCGATATGCGGCGCCATGACTTCAAGCGCTTCATCGGTTACAAAACTGTTCGACACGTAAACTGTAAACAGTCCGGCGTCATGTGCGAGTTTCGAAACCTCAACCACATACTCGAGCCAGACCGCGGGCTCCGAATAAGTGAACGCAATGCCGTCAACTTTATGCTTGAGCGCGGTCTCGACCATTTGTGCAGGCGTGACCCAGGCATCGGAAGACTGCCCTCGTGCGAGCTTATCGAGCGCTTCGACACCCCAGGAAATTTCAAGATTGTGGCAACCCTTGCAGCGGAAGTTGCAACCGTAGCTGCCAATCGACATCACCGTGCTATCGGGTCGGTAGTGATACACCGGCTTGTGGCTGATCGGACCCACTTCAATCGCAGAAATAATACCGTAGGAGAGGTTATACAAAGTGCCGTTACGATTGACATGCGCCTGGCAGAAACCGCGTTGTCCATGTCGTAAACGACAACGCCACAGGCATAAATTGCAGACCACGTCGCCGTTGCCGAGTGGCTGTTGCAGCATGGTTTCCACCAGTTGATATGTTTCGGGCATGGTTAAAACAGGACCTGGTTCGGTAAAGCGCCCAGTGTAGACATCTGACGCGGCAATACAACGTGCTTGTGTTTTATAGCTATTCTTTTGCTGTCCTTTTCATGTTCCAGCCGCCGTCACCGGAGGAGGTATGAGTCCAGCTGCCCAGCATTTCTCCTGTTTCGGGCTGGAAAGTCCATGTGCCGCGACCACTGGTGCCACCTTTGATGAACCATTAGAAATTAATTTTATTACCCTCGATATCCCCCCAAATCTCACCTAGGTTGTTATCTATACTGCCAGTGAGCTTTGTACCTTTCAGCGTTAAGGTGACCTCGGAGGAACGCGATAACACCTTATATAAACCTTTGCTTCTATTGCCGGTCATTGTGGCTACATAGTCTCCGGAAATACCAAAGGTGGAAGTCTCCAGTGATGATTTCGATGGCTTGATTTCTTCCGGCTGTTTATTGTCAATCTCCAACAGTGCAAGCTCGTTTTCTTTTTTCTGATTTGCCTTATTAATTTTGACCTTTGCGATTCGGGAGTAAAAACCGTCGGGATACTGCTCAAGGTAAGCTTCATACATTTCACTGGATTGATCCGCCTTGACCTCACTCCAGAACTCTTTCTCGCTAGCGGATAAATCAGTGTTGATATTAGTTCAAAAAATTGTCGCCGGGGACAGCAAATATAGGCTGTAATAGCAGCTTCTGAATTATGGAGCCGGTTTCGTGGATGATTCCAACCCATATGCTCCACCCGAAAGTGAGGTCGAGACTATTCCCGCGTCGGGGGGCATCTGGAGAAAAGAGAAGCTACTAGTCATGCGAAAGAACGCAGAACTACCCGGCCGTTGTATTTACTGTAATGAAAAAGCGGAGCTGAGCAAAAAAAAGCGTATTAACTATCTCAATATCTGGCTCAAGATAGTACTGATTATATTTTTCCTGATATTTAATTTCCTGGCTTTGATCCCCATACTGATCATTGTTCAGATTTTCAGGAAATCGGGAAAAATCAGAATCCCGCTTTGTCAGAAGCACCGCAAAAGAAGGATATTGCTTACATTAATTACCTTGGCAATGTTGTTCATTTCAGTGGGATTATCCTTCACAGCGGCGAAGGCTTATGGCTATCACGAACCCTATTTTGTAGTTAGCCTGGGATTTTTTCTGGTGGCATTTGTTCTGGCGCTCATAAGAGGTCAACTGCTGAGAGCAAAGAAAATAGACGCCGAAAGAATGATACTGAAAGGGGCAAAATCTCCTTTTCTGGATTCATTGCCCGAGTATGCAGAGCAATGAACATCCAATTATTCCCGCGAAACCTTCCCGTCATTCCCGCGAAGGCGGGAATCTTACAACTATTGCCACTGCAGACTTGACTAAGCGAGCGCCCGTCTATTTAATACGCGCTTCCGCACCCTATGCCCAGGTAGCTCAGTCGGTAGAGCAGAGGACTGAAAATACAGGGAACTCTCGCGGCAAGCCCAAGAATCGTAACGGTTTTCTTTGACCCCTCTTTCCCGCGCCCGAACTATCCCCGAAACCGACACCTGAATTCTATCCTCGGAATTGCGCAGTTACATTTGTTAATCCGAACACGATCAATCAGTTACTAAAAATCATATCCGAACATTTCCCGAACCGGACCCGAACCGAATCCCGAAAGCGGACCCCCGCGAGTTGACGGTGAGCGGCAGCTACCGGCACACAACGGACGCTCGCATCAATACCTGTCGGGCATGATAACATCTGCTGACTGTGATAATATCTGCCTACTCTGATTCCAATTGGGCTACCAATGGCAAAGGATCGTCTAACTGACAAACTTGCCGTCATTCTGCACGCTGATGTTGCAGGATCAACCGAGTTGGTTCATCAGGATAAACAGCTAGCCCACGAACGCATCCGGGATAGCTTCCAACGCTTCAGCAATGCCATTGAAAAATACCACGGGCAAGTGCTAGAACTTCGAGGTGATGCACTATTGGCGAGCTTCGAACGAGGCTCTGACGCCGTTACAGCAG
>CAXMPN010000171.1:3152-3442 GCA_964195195.1 Pontiella sp.
TCCAGGACGATCTTCGACCGCTTGTTCGCGTGGGTATTTCTGTCGGTGAAGTCGTAGTCGCAGATAACACTGTGACAGGTACGGGCGTAGTTCAGGCTCAGCGTGTCGAACAATTGGCGAACCCGGGTGGTGTCTGCATCACTGCAGCAATTCACGAATCGCTCTCCAAGCGGATGCCGTTTGAATTCTCGGGTCTCGGCGAAAAAGAGTTGAAGGGATTCGATCACGCGGTGCATGTGTACCGGGTCGAATTAACTTCCACCGATTCGATCCCTGCGCCGACGGAGTCC
>CAXMPN010000171.1:3452-3743 GCA_964195195.1 Pontiella sp.
AAGCGGATTACAACGACCAACTCGAGGACGACCTCCATCCTACCATTCGAGTAGGCATTGCGATCGGTGAGGTAATAATTGCTGATAGCACTGTTACGGGAGCAGGTGTTGTGCAGGCTCAGCGCGTCGAGCAACTGGCGGATCCAGGCAGTGTATTCATTACCGCAGCGATTCAAGAAGCCCTTTCAAAGCGTATGCCACTGGATCTCGAGAATCTGGGTGAGAAATTGCTGAAGTGGTTTGAATTCCCGGTACGAGTATTTCGAGTCAAGCTGAAAACAGATCAATCGA
>CAXMPN010000172.1:0-3707 GCA_964195195.1 Pontiella sp.
TAGCAAACACTGAAGCTGTTGTTAGATTCGCCTTTCTATTTCTGACAACACCTACTGTATTTCATGGTTATCGCCAGTGCAGTATCCCAAAGAACTAGGGAGCCTTCATCCGTTGGTTTGCTGAAACTTCGAGGTTTCTGCCGCTCCATCAAATACTCTATGTAATCGAGACGAGAATCCTGATTCCGGTCAACCATTATTACTTCAACCGGTGTATTCATATTTGCCGCAGGCCCGCCGTACATCATAGTTTTGATAATGACGGCTCCTTCCTCCGAAAGCTCAACCGTTTGTTTCTGGGATTCACCTGTTTGCGATATCCATGTTACAGGCAAAGTACCGTTTTCTTTCAGGTATCTAATGAGTTGCGGGTACCTTTTTGGCAAGACGTTGTGAATAAAGTTGTCACGACTTCCCGCTACAGAACTTGACACTAACATGAGCATCAAGAAAGTCATCAGGAATATGCGCATAATCATCCCTCTCCGAATCTAACGATAATTGAACATCTCAATCGCAGTATATCTCCGCTCTGCGGTCACGTCGTCGCCCTCATTCTACCGAATCCTCACGGCAATTGACGTGACGTTGACAGCATGCCGCCTCCCGGAGCAAGAGCCGCTTCTAAACGGCGACCTGAAGTTTAGCGGTGACGAGTTTGTCTTCGTCGCCAATGATCGCCTGTTAGCACCGAACAATGACGCGACGTATAAGGCGTTGCATGATGAGCTAGAAACGGTAGCTCAGTGCCTTTACGCTAACGCAGATATTGAAATCCAACACCGGTCGGAAGATCCGCGAGAGCGTTTTAGCGTGCTCATTAAGTCTTCGACGCCCACCATCGACATCGAATCACTTCTGGCAAACGTGCACCGTCGGCCCCATTGAGTTGACAATCGACGATTCAGATCAGCACAGGCGCGCAGATTCAATCCTCAAGTACGTCGAGGCGGCCGGCCTCTTTATTTTTCAAGCACCGGTTCGAACCAGGCGAGTTTTTCGTGAAGTCGTACAACGTCACCGACGATGACTAGCGTCGGAGCGTGGACATCGGCCGCGCCGACAATATTCGGTAACGTCTTCAGGTTCCCGGTGAATACCCGCTGGCGGGGGGTGGTCCCTCGTTCAACCAAGGCTGCCGGCGTATCGGCTGACATACCGTGGGCGATCAGTTGCCGGCATAGTACCTCAAGCCCCTGTAACGCCATGTACAACACCACCGTCTGTTGGGGTTGCACCAGCAACTCCCAGTTCAGGTCCATAGAACCATCTTTCAAGTGTGCGGCAACGAATACGCATGACTGGGCATGATCCCGATGGGTCAGGGGGATCCCGGCATAGGCGGCGCAGCCGGAGGCGGCAGTAATCCCTGGCACCACCTGAAACGGGATACCCTCCGCCGACAGGGTATCGATCTCCTCCCCGCCGCGACCGAATATGAAGGGGTCGCCGCCTTTCAGGCGCAACACCCGTTTCCCTTCGCGCGCCAGGCGGACGATCAGTTGGTTGATTTCTGCTTGACGAACAGCGTGGTAGTCGCGTTTCTTGCCCACGTAGATCCGCTCGGCGTCGCGCCTCGTCAGTCGCAGGATTTCCTCAGTGACGAGTCGGTCGTAAAGCACCACATCCGCCTGCTCCATGAGGCGCAGCGCGCGAAACGTAAGCAGATCGGGATCGCCGGGTCCGGCACCAACGAGGTATACCTCCCCGGTCCTCGGTGCGGATTCTGACTCCTCCCGAACCAACTTTTCGAGCGCGCTGTAGGCCGCCTTCTCCTGGCCAGCGAAAAGCATTTCGGCAACCGGCCCCTGAAGCACCTTCTCCCAAAACCTTCGGCGTTCATTCGTCGTCTTAAATCGCGCCTTGACCTGCTGTCGGAATCCCTCCACCAGGGTCGCCAGGCGGCCGTAGGCGGCAGGGATCAAGGTCTCGAGACGCGCGCGCAGTAACCGCGCCAAAACCGGTGACGCACCGCCGCTGGACACGGCGACGATCACCGGCGAGCGGTCTACGATTGAGGGCATGATGAAGCTGCACAACTCCGGTTGATCGACTACATTGACCGGAATCCCGCGTTTGCGCGCGGCCTCGGAGATCTGGCGATTGATCGCGCCGTCGTCGGTCGCAGCGATCACTAGGGCGTGGTTCATTTCATCCGTCGGCGTGAACTCGGTTGCACGGTGGGTGATCCGTGCTTCTGCGACGTGCTGTGCCAGGGTCGTACACAGCGTCGGCGCGACCACCGTTACGCGCGCGCCTGCCTCCAGCAACAAAGAGACCTTGCGCGCGGCGACCTCGCCACCACCTACCACCAGGCAGGGCTGGCCCTTAAGGTTCATAAATATTGGTAGAAAATTCATTGGAATGTACCCGATAACCGTTTACATCATTTATAAATCTATACCGAGAGTAAATATCCTTCCTTTTGGAGCGACCTAGGCGTGGTTGAATTCGCCCATAAAAGTAGCTACGTTAGCCGGAACATCGGACAGGCACATTCTATCGTCAATTTGTTGCTCATGAACAAACCCAGGCTTGAGATCGAGTATTGCACCCAATGCCGATTCACCTTACGCGCAGCGTGGATGGCCCAGGAGCTTCTCATGACCTTTCAAACGAAAGTCGGCGAGGTGGTTTTAATCCGGGTACCGGCGGTGCTTTTGAAATCCGTCTTGACGGGGAAGTACTGCATTCGCGTAAGGAGACACACGCCTTTCCGGAATCGAAACAAATCAAGCAGCTAGTGCGCGACAGAATTGCCCCTGGAATGAGCCTCGGCCATGATAGTCGATAAAGTTAGAGTGTAGAGAGACAGCCATTCAGTCGGTATAGGAGTTCTTGAAGTCCGGAAGCCCCGCCATGTCAGCAGCAAGAATAACCCAGATCGATGCGGCTATCGCCATGCGGTCTTGCATTCAAAGGATCGCGACGGGTCCAGAGCTTAGCAAGGATCTATCCTTTGATGAGGCACGTGCGGCCATGGAGTACATTCTGCAAGGGAAAGTGGATCCGGTGCAGGCCGGCGTGTTCCTCATCGCGCTACGCATGAAGCGCGAGACAGATGATGAAAACCGGGGTGTCTTGCAGGCGATCTCGGATGCTACGGACACCGTGGCCGCCCCGGTAGACGAGCTGATGGATGTGGCTGATCCCTACGACGGTTATACTCGTGGCCTGCCGGCCTCACCGTTTATCCCGCCTGTGCTCGCCGCTTGCGATGTTCCTACCGTGTCCCACGGACTGGAGAGCGTCGGCCCGAAATTCGGTGTCACACACCGAAAGGTGCTGAGGGCGGCTGGCATCGATGTCGATCTGTCTCCTACTGACGCCGCCGCACGCATCGCAAATGCCAATATCGGTTGGGCTTATGTGGACCAGAAGGCCTTCTGCCCGAGACTACATGACCTGGTGAACCTGCGGGCCCTGATTGTCAAGCGCCCCGCCGTGACCACGGTGGAAGTCATGGCCGGACCCATTCGGGGCCGAAAGAAGACCCATCTCATGACGGGCTACGTACATAAATCCTATCCTCGGATGTATGCGATGCTGGCGCGCCATGCAGGATTTGATTCCGCCCTGATCGTACGCGGCGTGGAAGGCGGTGTAGTTCCTTCACTGCAGCAACCGGCTAAGGTGTTTTACTATCATGACGAGGGTGAGGTACAACAGATATTGGTAGAGCCTACCAGCATCGGGATCAGTCAATC
>CAXMPN010000173.1:0-3706 GCA_964195195.1 Pontiella sp.
TGCGGCGGCTGCCTCCCTTACTCGTTGTGACGAGTTGCAACTCATCCAGTCGGCATTCTACCGTGAAGGTTCTTTGATGATCCGATCCTTCGATTGCAATAACCTGGTAAGCCAGCAGCGCCAGATGCCTGCTCTGCAGTTCTTCCTGCAGGAGCGTCTTCGGGTCTTTTATCGCCTCGATGTCGATCAACTCGATACGCGGTTCAAACACTTCGCGAATCAGCGTTCTCGCAGCTTCAATGCCACCGTCCACACACACCGCGCCAATGACCGCTTCAACGGCATTTTCGAGTATGGATGCGCGCTCGCGGCCACCACTCCGGCGTTCACCCAGGCCCAGTTGCAGGAACTCACCAAGCTCGAGAGATGCACCGATCACCGCGAGCGACTCGCCGCGCACAAGTTCAGCACGCATCAATGTCAGCATGTCTTCGTTAAGATGCGGTCGACTTTCATAGAGAATTTGAGTGATGACGTAGCCCAACACGGCATCGCCGAGAAATTCAAGGCGCTCATTGTGATCTTTGGCAAAGCTCTTATGGGTCAGCGCTTGTGTGAGAAGCGAGCGGTCACGAAATTCGTAGGAAAGAATTCTTTCCAGGCGGGTAAACGGGTCCGTCTCAATGATACTCGTAGCGCTCGTTGAACGACACAACGATGTCTATGTTGTACAGAATCGATTCCCGTTTTTCGTAGCTGACGACGAGATAGGTCTCGGCTTTACTGCGCTCGACTTTCATGATCTCGCGTAGATTGTAATCCCGCAGATTGTTCACGCGGAAGCGCTTGCCAAGGCTTTCGCGAATACTCGATGGCGCCATCTGATGAACGTCCTGCTTCTTCAGGTCGTCAAAAAGGGTCCCCATCGTCTGCCAATCGACATAGTGCGGGCCAAGCCGCAGGGACAGCGTCACGACCACAGAAATGCCTACGAGCAGGGCAACGATACCGAGGAGCGTAGCGCCACGCTCCCGCCTTGAAAATCCATTCCGGGATGGGACAGTCATGCTCAACCTCTTCAAACTCTACGTCAGTCAATCCATTGATTACGAGCAAAAGTCGGCCAGTGCAGTCCCGGGTCCTTGTGAACCCAGATCGCGACGGCCTTGCCGACAATATTGTTCGCCTGGGCAAAGCCCCATGACCGACTGTCTTCGCTCTTTCCCCTATTGTCTCCCATCATGAAGTAAGAATCTGGTGGCACTTGCCATTCCCTTGGCTGCTCTGTGAAGGAGTACCTGTAAGTAGAGTGAGGTCCATCACCAAAATCCTCAAAATATTCCCTGATCGGAATAAAACCGCTCGAGTATGGCAGGCGCTCTTCGAACTGCTCCACGAACTCATACGCAGCGCGTTTGCCGTTTATGAACAGGGCTTTGTTCTCATAGCGGATGATATCGCCCGGAATCCCGATAACACGCTTGATGAAGTACCGCGAGTCGTGTGGCGGAATGAATACCATCACATCGCCGCGTTGGGGCTCGCCGATGTCGATGATTTTGGTTCCCAGTACCGGCAAGCGGATTCCGTAGGCGAATTTGTTCACCAATACGAAGTCGCCAACCTTGAGAGTCGGCACCATGGATTCGGATGGAATCTGATACGGTTCGCCCAGGAAGCTGCGTAGCACCAGCACGAGTAACAGCACCGGAAAGAATGAGCGAGCATATTCCACTACAGCCGGTTCGCGTAACACCTGATCCACATCACTCTGGGCAGTACCACCATCCGTAAGAACAGAAGCCGCTTCCTGCCGGCGTGGTCTGAGCAGCACAGCATCCGCAAGCCAGATCGACCCCGAAATCAGAACGGCCCAGGACAATACGAGTGGCATGTCGATATCCATCAGCGCTCGACCTTCAACGCAGCAAGAAAGGCTTCTTGCGGAATTTCGACTCTGCCAATCTGTTTCATGCGTTTTTTTCCAGCTTTCTGCTTCTCTAAGAGTTTTTTCTTTCGGCTAATGTCGCCACCGTAACATTTTGCCGTGACGTTTTTTCGTAGCGCCTTCACAGTCTGCCGGGCAACAATCTGACCGCCAATGGCTGCTTGTATTGCGACGTCGAACATCTGCCTGGGAATCAGTTCCTTCATTTTCTCCGTAAGTTGTCGACCGCGTGATTGAGCCTGATCTCGATGAACGATCATCGCGAGCGCATCCACCCGCTCGCCGTTGATCAGAATTTCCAGCTTGACCAGACTGGAGGCTTCAAAACGCACAAAACTGTAGTCCAGAGAAGCAAAACCGCGACTGACGGACTTCAGTCGGTCGAAGAAATCCATCACGACTTCATTGAGCGGCAATTCCCATGTCATCGCTACCTGGCCGGAAGAAAAATGCATTTTTTTTTGCACGCCCCGGCGTTCGAGGCACAGGCTCATCACACTGCCGACGTATTCCTGCGGCAGGAGTATGTTCACCTCAGCAATGGGCTCGCGCATTTCTGAGATATTTGCTGGCAGACTAGATGGATTGTCGATTTGAACGAAGCCACCATCCGAGCCAACAATTTCATAGATCACGGTGGGCGCGGACGTAATCAAGTTGAGGTCGTATTCCCGCTCCAGGCGTTCCTGAACGATTTCCATGTGCAGCATGCCCAGGAATCCACAGCGAAATCCAAAACCCAGCGCATCGGAGGATTCAGGTTCGTAGAACAGCGAAGCATCGTTGAGCGTCAGTTTTTCCAGGGCCTCGCGGAAAGATTCAAAATCTTCCGCATTTACCGGGAAAAGGCCGGCATAAACCTGAGGTTTTATCCGCGCAAATCCCGGTAGCTCAGGCACGTTCTCGCCGTTGGCAGCGACGATCGTGTCGCCCACCGGGGCGCCGCGTATATCTTTGATTCCAGCCACGACATAACCGACTTCGCCGGCGAGAATCGCTTCCTTGGAGCTGCGCTTCGGCGTAAAACATCCCACATCATCCACAATGTGCGCCTTGCCGACCGACTTCAGGACAATTTTCTCGCCGCAGGCAATTCGACCCTGCACAACACGAACGAGAGAGACGATACCAAGATAGTTATCAAACCAGGAATCGATGATCAGAGCCTGCAGCGGTGCCTCCCGGTTGCCTTCGGGGGGCGGAATCCGCGCAACGAGTAATTCGAGCAGTTCCGGTACTCCCTCGCCGGTCTTCGCACTTATGCACAGTACGTCCGAGGTATCGATACCGATGATGTCTTCAATTTCGGCTGCGACCTTTTCGGGTTCCGCCTGGGGCAGGTCGATCTTGTTGAGCACCGGCAGTACTTCGAGGCCCTGTTCCAACGCTGTGTAACAGTTCGCCACGGACTGTGCTTCAACACCCTGCGCGGCATCAACCACCAGCAACGCCCCCTCGCAGGCCGCCAGAGAACGCGATACTTCGTAGCTGAAGTCTACGTGCCCGGGTGTATCGATGAAATTCAGCTGGTAGGTGCAGACCTCGGCACCAACGTAGTCGAGCGTCACGCACTGCGCCTTGATTGTGATGCCCCGTTCACGCTCGAGATCCATGGAATCGAGCACCTGCTGCTTCATCTCCCGGTCGCTCAAGCCCCCGCAGCGCTGGATCAGGCGGTCGGCCAGCGTCGACTTGCCGTGGTCGATGTGGGCGATGATCGCGAAGTTGCGGATGTGCGAGGGCGCGGTCATGAGTCTCGGATTCGGGGAACCAGCTTCATACCGGCGCGGCTATAGCACCGGCCCCGCAGCGGGAAAA
>CAXMPN010000174.1:0-3356 GCA_964195195.1 Pontiella sp.
CCGATCACGGCGCCGGTCCATTCGTGCCAGCCAAACAGCACATGCAGCGCCTTGCTGCCGGCGACCAGTTGCGCGCTGGCGTAGGCCAGCAGAAAGACCAGGGTGATGGCCGCCATCATGCGCTGGAGCGCTATGCTCGACTTACCGTTCCACGCACTCAGGACGCCGGCAAAGCTGACTTCGCCGGTGCGGGCGGTGGCGTGGCGCAGCTTGGTGTGCACGAGGCTGGCGGCGAGCAAGTCGCCGAGGATCCAGCCGATCATCAGCCAGATCGAGGCGAGTCCGGTGACGTAGGTATAGCCGATTACGCCGATGAACATGTAGCCGCTGTTGTTGGTGGCTACGGCCGACAAGCCGACGAGTGAGGGCGGGATGGAGCTGCTGGCCAGATAGTAGTCCTGCTTGGTTCCGCGGCTATGCAGCACCGAACTCAGCCCAATGGCCGCAAATATTCCCAAAAACAATAAAAACCCAAAAACCACGTCGTTTCTCCCCCGGCCTTAACTGTTGATGGGCTCGGCCGCGAGCTCGTAGGAGCCATCGGCGTTGTGAACTTCTTTGCCATTGAGCGGGGGATTGAAGACGCAGGCCAGCTGCATTTCCTCGAAGGCGCGCAGCATGTGCCGGTCGTTTTGGTCGAGGTTGTAGAGCATGCCTGGGGTGATCGGATATTTCTGTCCGTCTTCCAGGCTTTCCACTTCGCCGGTGCCGGAAATGCAATATACGGATTCGAGGTGGTTTTGGTAGTGCAGCCGGAAGTCGGCATCTTTGTAGATGGTGGTGATGTGGAAGGAGTACCCCATGTTGTCGTCTTTGAGCAACAGCCGGGTGCTTTCCCAGTTTCCATCGGGCGATACAATTCTACGGTCGGTTTTTTGAGCAGCTTGCAGTTGCCGAATAATCATGCGTTCGCCCCCTTTTCGGTGTCTGGATCGGTGTCTGGATCGGTGTCGACGATGACATCGTCGAAATAATCAGACTCTTCAGGAATTTCATCGACGCGTTTGCAGATCAGTTTCACCGCGGCCTCAACGATATCAATGCCTTTGGTCAGGTTTTCATCCTTGATCGTCAACGGGCATAGTAGCTTGATCACTTGGTCATCCGCGCCGCTGGTTTCAATGATCAGGCCCTGAAGGTAGGCCGCATGGGTGATCTGACCGGCAATGTCGCCGTTGACACAGTTGATGCCCTGAAACATGCCGCGCCCGCGGGTCGTGAAATTCCCCTCGCCATACTCGTCGACAATCGCGTTCAGCCGTTGCTCGATATAGTTCCCTTTGCGACGCACCTCTTTTGCAAACTGATCGTCGCTCCAGTAGGCATCGATCGCAGCCTTCGCCGTGACAAAGGCCATATTGTTGCCGCGAAAGGTTCCGTTGTGCTCGCCGGGTTTCCACTGGTCGAATTCCGGACGGATCAAAACCAGCGCGAAAGGCAGGCCGTAGCCGCTGATCGATTTTGAAAGCGTAACGATATCGGGTTGGATGCCCGCCGGCTCAAAGCTGAAAAAGGTGCCGGAACGACCGTTGCCGGCCTGGATGTCGTCGACAATCAGCAGCATTCCGTGTTTCTTGCAGACCGCTTGCAGATTCCGGAGCCATTCCATGCTGCACATGTTGATGCCTCCTTCGCCCTGGATCGTTTCAACAATGGCCGCCGCCGGCTTGTCGATGCCGCTGCTGGAGTCGGACAGCACTTTGTCGAGATATTCGATGGTGTCGACATCGTCGCCCATGTAGCCGTCGTAGGGCATGCGCGTTGCGTCGGGCAAGGAAGCGCCCGCCGCCCCGCGGTGGTGCGAGTTGCCCGTGACCGCCAGCGATCCCATGGTTACGCCATGGAATCCATTGGTGAACGAAACAACATTGCTCCGTCCCGTATAGTTGCGCGCCGCCTTCAAGGCGGCCTCTACGGAGTTGGTTCCGGTCGGGCCGGTGAACATCACCATGTAGTCGAGTCCACGCGGCTTCAGGATTTTCTCGGAGAAGGTTTCCAGGAATTCCCGCTTGGCGTCCGTATGCAGGTCGAGACTATGGGAGATACCGTCGTGTTCGATGTATTTGAGCAACTGCTGCTTCATGATCTCATTGTTGTGGCCATAGTTCAAAGAACCGGCTCCCGCGAGGAAGTCCAGATATTCTTTGCCTTCCGCGTCGTAAATGAACTCGTCCTTGGCCCGGTCGAACACCCGCGGGAAGCTGCGGGCATAGCTCTGTACTTCCGATTCGATTTCTTCAAATATCTTCATGTTAATGACCTCTTTTTAGCGTTTGGGAAGGGGCCGATGCGCCAGAGCTCTTCCGAGGCATGCTCGCCGTGGAAGTGATGGGCTTTATCAAATCCGGGCAGGATTTGGACGTCGGTCGACCACGTCTCGGCCAATTTGGTGAAAAGGACCTGTGAGGCCTTGTTATCCGCAGTGATGGTGGTTTCTGCAAATTCGACGTTGCGGCAAGCCGGTTGATCCAGCAAGGCTTTCAGCATTCGGCCCGCCAAGCCTTGTCCCCGCGCTTGTTCGTCAACCACAACCTGCCAGACGAACAGCGTGTCCGGATGGGCGGGGAGCAGATAGCCGGAAACAAATCCGATGAGTTTTCCGTCGGACTTTGCACAGATGCAGGTGTTCTGGAAATGGGTGCATTGCAAAAGATTGCAATACACGGAATTGGAATCCAGGGGCGGACTGTTTGCTATAAGACGGTTCAGTTCATGTCCGTCCGTCGATTCGGGTGGCTGTACAGTAACTTCAATTGTATTTCGCAAAACGCCTCTTTGGTTATTGCGGTTATGTCTGCTTGCGATCCAGCCGGACAGGATGGTATCCAAAGACCGGAATTTGGCATCCTTCATACTCCGTTAAGGAATTGCTGGGATGTGTTTTGTTTGCTTGTAATGAGGTGTCAAACAAGCAGACATGCCGGGGCATTGCAAGGGATAGTCCGTTTTTTCTTAGCTAGATGCCCAGTTGGCTCACGATTTTTTCGACTTCGGCGACGACGGGGATGGGGAGGTCGGAATAGTGAGGTTGGCTTTCGGCGAGCCGGGCACAGTAGGGGATGGTTCCGAGAACCGGCACCTTGCCGAATTGTTCTATGGTGGTTCCGTTGTCTTCTTCGATAAATCCCGGTTCGCCGGGCTGGCTGGCGACAAAAACAACACCAGCGATGTCGATGCCGTCGGAGCGGAGAGCGCGGATCGAGAGCAGGGTGTGGTTGATCGTACCCAGCCCGGGGCGCGCGGCGAGCAGAACCGGAAGCTTGAGCGCCTGCATAAGGTCGAGCATGGTTTCGCGGCGGTTGAGCGGAACCAGCACCCCTCCGGCTCCTTCGGCGACAATAAACTCGTATTCCGAG
>CAXMPN010000174.1:3366-3693 GCA_964195195.1 Pontiella sp.
AAGGGAATAGTCTAAATCAGGCACGAGGCACGAGGCATGAGGCATGAGGGGGGAAGAATCACTAGTGCCTAATGCCTCTTGCCTGGTGCCTGTTGCTTCGCAACACCCCGTCTGCACCGGTTTGATGGGGGCGGCGTTGATCTTGCGGCGGCGTATCTCGGCGAGCAGCAATGCGCTGAGCGCGGTCTTTCCGATACCGGTATCGGTTCCCGTAACAAATAATCCCTTCATAAGGGGAATTTATTGCAGATAATCGGGAGCGAATAGAGACTAATTTGCGCAAAGAACGCCAGGCAAGTTTGGCTGCACTACGATTTGGTCAGAAGG
>CAXMPN010000175.1:0-253 GCA_964195195.1 Pontiella sp.
AACGGATACTCCTGTCAAGAGGGCTACGGCCATATAGTACGAGATTTTCTTTTTCATTTTGATATCTTCTCCTGTGATTTAGAATCGTCCATCTCTCTGATGTCCTATCCATCAGCGGGATCGTTGGTTACGGTTAGCGCGTATGCAACTACTTCCCGCCTGAAGCGCATAAACCAGCAGAGATCCTTCTAAGTTGTATGGTCCATCCTCATTGTGTGTTGAGTTTACTTGGCGTGAGGATGCCGCCCTCTAA
>CAXMPN010000175.1:348-3655 GCA_964195195.1 Pontiella sp.
CATTATTCCGGTATTAACTTCGAAAACATGCCCGCACTGCACTGGAAATACCGCTATCCGGCCGTCTGGGTTGTGATGATGCCGTCGGTATCGTAATCATCTTCTTCGGTTTGGCGGAGAAATTGGTTTTGATTCGCGTTTGCAGTGTTCATGCATTGTGTAGGGCGGGCACCATGAGCCCGCCTCCGGGGCATGGATCGCTGCTACACGAATAAAGCGCTTCTGAGAAGTGCCGATGATTGAAGGAGGCTGTAGTGGTGGCTCTCAGACCCACTTTTTTACGGAAACCTTGGTGCTTTTCCTGCTACGTTCTACTCATGCAGTCTATCAACGAATCGATTTCCAATCTTGGCGCCCTTGCACCCTATGCCTGCATCGTTCTCTTTCTATTGGCGAGTTTGCTGGTTGTTTGGCGCCTGGAGGTGCTATCGGGGCAGGGGGTGGAGGGCACGGTGCTCGGAACCATCTTCATGCCATACTGCTCGGGCATGGGTAATGTCGTTTTTGCGGTCATGCTGGCTCTGAACAAGGGAGACGGCGATGACGTACTCATTAACTGCCTGTTTAATAATGTGACCAACCTGACGCTGCTCATCGGTGCGCCGGTGCTGATCTGGAGCATGGCGAGCCTCCCGCGCAGGAAAAGTCAGGTTGCTCTGCGCGAATTTCGAATGGGCCGCCTGTCGCTATCACTGAATCTGGTGGCTGCGCTCTTCTTTTCATTTATCGTCTGGTTGCTGGCGGCCGACGGGGAAATAGCGCGCACCGACGGCGCGGTACTGCTGACGCTGTTCGTTTTCTGGCAGTGCTTCCATATCTACGACGTCAAGAAGACCAATCTGCTGAAGAAGAATAGCTACCCCAAAACCTTGGTGATCGACATTGCTCTTTTGCTGATGGGTGCCGTCGCGGTATTCGTTAGTACGGGCTGGCTGGTGCAGTGGTTCCAGTCGTTGGAGAGCGGACATTTTCCGCCGCGCCTGCTGGGGTGGGCGAGCGGGGTACTGATGGTGCTGCCGAACGCATTGCTGGCATTCTACTATGGAGCCAGAAACCGCATGGACGTGGTCTACACTTCGCAGTCGGGCGATGCCCATATCTGTATTCCGCTGTGCATAGGAATCTTTGCCGCGTTCCAATCGATTCCTACCGGCGCATTTCTTCAGCAATCGCTATTGATCCTGATGGGCCTGTGTGCCGCTCACCTGCTGTTTGTGATCGTGGTAGGCCGCTTGCCGCGCCTGTTCGCGGCGCTCCTGATTGCCGCTTTCGCGGCGTTTATGTGGATGGGGATGGTCTCCTAATGTAGACGGAGCATCCTGCTCCGTTCAGGAAGCACCCAAGATGTTTCTATCCATTGCAAGGCATATTCCGACACACAAGCCCACCCTAACGGAGCAGGATGCTCCGTCTACGAAATGGGATCGGCGATAAATGCTTCCATCAATTCGGAGAAATGGATCTGCGCCGAGGTCCATTTTGGGTTGTTGGTGATTTCCCCGGTACTTTTGGCGGTGTTGTTGAACAGCACGAAGATGCTTTCACCCGCACAGATGTGGGCATCGAAACCGGAACCGTATCCTTCGTGAGAGAAGGCAAAGTCGCCAACGCAAGCATTTGACGGTTCGAGCGTCCCGCGCAGCGCGGCGATATCGTCGTTGAATTGCGCGAGAAAATCGTTTTTGCGGGTGCCGCCATATTCGATGAGCCTCCAGCCAGCGTCGTTTTTCTCAACGAGCGCCCATTCGTCGAACACCGGCTCGCCGACGGAAGTGCCCAAGCTGAGGAGTGCGGTTTCGATACGGTCTGTTGCAGCAGGTAGGTTCATTTTTTGTTCCTCAAAGTTAGTTAAAGGAAACAGAAGCAGGTTTAAGGCCAAGCTTAGGGTGGGTTTCTTAAATGTGGTTTGACTCGTTTTTGGATATGCTTATAGTCAGCGGCTCATTTTTGGAGAACGTGTAACCTACAAGGAGTTAATCATGAACAAGCTAACGATCAAGGATCTGGATGTACAAGGCAAGCGCGTGCTGATGCGCGTCGACTTTAACGTACCGGTTAAAGACGGCGTAGTGGTTGACGATACCCGTATCGTGGCCGCACTGCCTTCCATCAATTATGTGCTGGAAAACGGCGGATCGCTGGTGCTGATGAGCCATTGCGGACGTCCGAAGGGCGAAAAGAACATGGAATACACCCTCCAGCCGGCGGCGACTCGCCTTGCCGAACTGGTTGACGCCAAAGTCACCCTCGCTCCCGACGTAATCGGCCCGGAAGTCAAGGCGCTGGTTGACGGTCAACAGGCCGGTGAAATTCTGCTGCTGGAAAACGTCCGCTTCTACAAGGAAGAAGAAGGGAAAGGCTGCACGAGCGAAGAACAGGATGCTTTCGCCAAGGAACTCGCGTCCTACGGCGACGTCTATGTTTCCGACGCTTTCGGCACCGCGCACCGGGCCCATGCCTCCATGGTCGGCGTCACTAAATACATCGGTCAATGCGCTGCGGGCTTGCTGCTTTCCAAGGAGATTGAATATCTCGGAAAGACGCTCGAAGCACCGGAAACACCGTTTGTGGCCATCATTGGTGGCGCCAAGATTTCCGGAAAGATCGATGTCGTGACCAACCTGATGGATAAATGCGACGCCATCCTGATCGGTGGTGGCATGGCCTACACCTTCTACAGGGCACAGGGCAAATCCATCGGTGGATCGCTGGTGGAAGAAGACAAGGTCGAACTCGCCGGCGAAATCCTCAAACAGGCCGAAGCCCAGGGGGTCAAGCTGCTGCTTCCTATCGACAACGTAGCTGCTGACGCCTTCTCCGCCGACGCCAACATCAAGGTCGTGGGCGACAGCATCGAAGACGGCTGGATGGCCCTCGACATCGGTCCCAAGACCATCGAACTGTATTGCAATGAAGTCGCCGGCGCGAAGACGGTTGTTTGGAACGGTCCAATGGGTTGCTTCGAAATGGCCCCGTTTGCGAAGGGTACCTTCTCCGTTTGCGAAGCCGTAGCCAAGTCCGATAGCATCAGCATCATCGGCGGCGGCGACAGCGTCGCAGCAGTCAATCTGTCCGGCCTGGCCGACCAGATGAGCCACGTCTCCACCGGTGGCGGCGCTTCCCTAGAATTCATGGAAGGCAAACAACTCCCCGGCATCGTTGCCCTGACCGACAAGTAAACTAGTCTGCAAGCGATACTGAAAAACTCCCGTCATCCGGCGGGAGTTTTTTTTGTTTCTAGCTCAAGACAGGTTGTGGCGCTGAAAACTGCTTTGAAACCTGATCAGGCATTTTTCGTCTGTATAGA
>CAXMPN010000176.1:0-3652 GCA_964195195.1 Pontiella sp.
GGTATCGAGGGAAAAGCAGCCCGGACCGGTGAAGAACAGCAACGCAAAGCCGCATAGGTAGATCAGTGCGGGCTCCTTGGCCGCTCCGCCGGACGTGAACAGGGGGTCGGCGCCATGCACGACGAATGCCGCGACGACCATGGTGAATACGAGCGGCAGCACGGCGACACGCGTTGCCAGCCCCAGCACCACCAGCGCCGAGCAGACCACCTCGCAGAAAATCGCGGCGCCCATGCTCAGTTCGTTACCGATGCCCACTGGATCGGGGAAGCTGACCGCTTTTTCGCTGAACGACATCAGCTTGCCCCAGCCATGACCGATCAGCATAAAGCCTCCGAAAACGAGTCGGAATAAAAGTAGACCCACCGAAGGGATAAACTCTTTAACAGGCGTTCCAGTCAACCAGCGTTTCATATCTAATCTCCGTTCAGTTAGTGGTCATGTAGTTCCACTGAAATGATGTGTAGCGCGGGCGCCGAGATCCCCCCTTGGCAGAGGCGAGGCTCACCCCTTCACGCGGCATCCGTCGATGATCCCGGCGGCCTTGGTGCGCAAGGTGCTGTTTCGTTGCACCTCCTCGAGAAGGTCGTAGAACTGGTTCCACCCCTTGCGCTCGATCTCATATTGCTCGCCTAGTCCGTCCCGGACAAAGGCCATGGCGCGGGTTAGGCGGGGGTGGCTGGCCATAATGAATTCCGTTCCCGCTTCCTGTTCACCCACCAGGAAGAATCCGGCGGCCTTCATGCAGAAGCGCATCATCACTACGGTAACCGGAATCGGGGAGATAAAGCAGCCGGTGAAGGGATCGGCGATCTCCTTGATGGCGTCGATCTGATCCTTGCCCAGCACGCGGGCATACTCCGAAAAAAAGAGCGTGCGGATATAGTCGCCGATCATATTCCCGAACGATGCGGCCTTGATTGCATCGCCCGCAAATGCCTCCTTGTCATGCCGCATGATCAGCCCATCGCCATGCACATAAGCCAGCTTTTCGCCCTCGGCCATTAGAACGGAAAGGATGTATGACTGATCCTCGGCGCGGCCGATGAACGACGGCGTGAACGGGCGGTGCTTCTTCAGGCTGTCAACGAGGATGCCGTTAGTGCCGCCCGTCACATGGATGCGCTGGATGCACTCGGTTTGGCCATCGATGCCGCTTTCATTGTAGCGCGTCATCAGCTCGCCCTCGGTGGAGAGGGCCATCAGCATTTTGCTGTAGAAGATTTTTTCCTCCAAGGTGGTGGATGCATTGTCAGGAAAGAGGACATCCGGCGTAAACAACCCCTTGTGAATATCCCGCTCGTTCACCAGCGCACCGGCGATCATGCCCAGTTCCACGCAGTTCCCGGCCGCGTCGGTGCCGCGCGCGCCCCAGAGCGGGGTCCGGAAATGCTCGAAGGCCGAGGCCCCCGACTGCTCCACCAATTCCTGCTGCGGGAACACCTGGTCGAGGTCGATCTTGAACGTGGCTTTCACGTTGGGATCCTTCGCGGCATTCCAAAGCGCAGAGATCGCCTTGAGGAAGCTGTAGTGCCGGCCATATTCGCCATCGACGCCAAATACCTGCAAGGCCTTGGCATCACCTCCGGCGGGAACCAGCACCTCGTGGATCAGCCGATCCGTTTCGGTTTCGGTGAAGACATACACGTCGATGTTCTTGAAGCCGCCCGCGTTGCGGATCTCGGATTCGATATATTCCTTGGCCAGACCGTGCAGCCCCTGGTGGGTGACGGAAGTCGATAGTACGCAGGTGATTTTACCGGCACCCATGTTGCCGCGAATTCGCTCGAATTCGACGGCCTCGTCGAGGCCGCGCAGACCATACAGAATTTCGTTGGCCTCCGGCTCCACGCCGATCTGAATCGGGTGGTCGAACCAATATAGCTGTTCCTCGGCGACCGCTTTCCGGATTTGGGTTTTCAGATCATCGCCGTAGTCGAGCGAGTCCACCACGGTGCTCGTCGCCGGGATGGTCAGCAGCACGTTCGAAGTAAACAGCAGTTCGCTACCCGGACTGGAGAGCGGCGCAGGGTTGAGCTGGGCAATCTTGACCTTTCGCTTTTCGCGCAGGGCCAGCACCCGTTCTGCGCGGGCCTCCGGAAGCCCGGCCCCCTCCGGAAAAAACAACTGCCGCAGGCAGGTCTCGTCCGTGGGATTTTCCGCCAGTGCTTCCAATATTGTTCCAAACCCTGGAACCGTGCAGGCCGCGCGGATCTCGCCTTCCACGGCTTCCAGTCCGGCGCGGAAGAAAGCCGCCGTGGCATCCGATTCCGGCTGGTTCAGGTAGGATCGCGCTGTTTCATCACCTCCGAGGGCCAACAGGAATGCTGCCACCATGGACTCGCTATCCATCTTGTCGGGCGAAAACATCGCTTGGGCATCGAAGAAAGGTTCCGTCCCTGAAAACAGGGCGCGCATGGCAGGCTCAAAATGATCGGTCATAGCGGGCGTCCTTCGATTTTGGTTGTGCCGATAGTAGGGGATGCCACCGCGATGTGAACAAAAATATCCGCACCGGCTCCCGCAATCATGGCTCGCGGCTGCAGTTACCGCATCGGTTGTAGCGTTAGTTCTTAGTAGCGTTATGGAGGGCCAGCGGTTTCGCTGTCTGAGGGCGATGAGGGCAACGCTCCTCCACATACCTTAAGAAGCGCTCACCTAAAACGAGTCAGCAGTGCATCGATCAGGGCGTTCAATCTGTTGATTCCTTCGGGTGAAAGCAGCCAGACCGTGCCGGCACCATGGAGAACCACCGTGACCCAGAAAACTAAACGGAACGAGGGTTTCTTCGATTTATGCCGCAATGTGTGCTGTGCCGCCATTGCGCCCGGCCATCCACCGACCAGGGCGAGTAGATGCAACTGCGCTTCCGGTATTCGCCATGCCCCTTTTCGGGCGGCCTGCTTGTCGATCGCATAGAACATAAAGGTCAAGAGACTCGTAACACCATAGACCGCGATGAGCAGCAATGAGCGATGGATGATGAATTCGGCAACGCCGACCGCTACGAGAAACACTCCGCCAATAATGATTGCTACCATGGGCCCTCCTGTTTGCCTGATGTCATCCGTTATCATTCCAGGTGAGTCCGCCGTTTTTGCCAGGGGGAGACGCGTGCTGGAGGTTATAGCTGGTCCGAAAGAAAGACATCGATAATTCCTGCGGTTTCGCGGGCCCGCAGGTAGCCAAAGCTTTTATGCGGGTTCGATTCGCCGTTGACCTTGTAATCATTCCTCAGCAGCAAGTCGATCGCCTTCACGCCCTTGCGATTCGATCCATAGTCATCGCGGAGCGTATGGTCCAGAGCAATGCTATCGCGGCGATCAGAAAGGTTGTACCAATGCGTCGTAATACAATTCGGGGCTTCGGGCTTTTTCAACTGTGGAAGCAAGGCTTTCTGGGCCTCGAAGTTACGTACAACAATAGGCGGTATACCCAGCGGGGATCCCATGGTCACAAAGGTATTGATCTTGAAGTCAACAGATGGATCCGTCAGCACATCAAACGCGATAATGGATCCCATGGAGTGAGCGATCAGCAGGATTTCGTATCCGGCATAGTCCTCGAGCATGGTAAGCAGTTTGGCCTGTATCGCCGCCTTAGCAGAACAGTCTTCGTTCTGCAGCGATACGCACACGTCGGTATAATAGGT
>CAXMPN010000177.1:0-326 GCA_964195195.1 Pontiella sp.
ACTGGAGCGCCCCGTGATAGTTAATATTTAATGCATACCAAGTACAGATCCAGATGGCCGATACGGCTATGCCTTTTAATAAGCGCGATACTCTCGACCGAGGTCAACGCCCTGCCCATGGTGTGTTACGTGGATTGTAATCCCCGCCACACGTCGGTTCAGGGAGCGTCATGGGATGCGCCCGCCCAATCGCTTCAGGCGGCCATCGATCTGGTTGCGGCGGCTGGAGGGGGCGAGGTATGGGTGAAGGCGGGGGTGTACAAGCCTGACGGCGACGACCGTGAAACCACATTCCTTTTAAAGCCGAATGTAAAGTTGCTCGGAGG
>CAXMPN010000177.1:336-3652 GCA_964195195.1 Pontiella sp.
GATTCAGGGGAACCGAGACCGAGCGGAGCGAACGGAATCCCAAGGCCAATAGAACTATTCTGAGTGGTGACATAGGAAAGAGTTCCGACTCCGACAATTGCTATCATGTGGTTACAGGTGCATCGGACTGCCTTCTGGACGGATTCACCATCGCAAAAGGGAACGCCAACGGGCTGGCCGGGAAAGGTGTGGGAGCGGGACTGCTGCTGCCCAAGGGAACCAGGCACTTCGTGCTGGCCAACTGCACCTTTGAAAAAAACAGTGCGAGTTGGCAGGGCGGCGGCGTATTTGCTGAAAACACGAGTCTTGCCATAACGAACTGTATGTTTTTTTCGAACACAGCAAACAGCGGTGCCGGTTTGGCAACCAAAGGCGATACGGTACTCCGAATGGTGAACACCTTTTTTTCATCCAACTTTTCTTCGCAATCCGGCGGGGCCATAGAACTGCAATCAGGCATTGAAGCGTTTATCGGCGGATGCAACTTCATGTACAACCGCTCGGAGGGCAGCGGAGGGGCGGTGTCCATGCAGATAACGGGAACACACCCTGCCCAGCTTGAACTCATTGATAGCCTCTTCAACGGGAACATCGCCGAAAAAAATGCAGGAGCCATATTGTTCAGCGGCAAGTTCCAGCCGATCGTCAGCCGGTGCAGCTTCATACAGAACGTAGGTAAGCAGGGTGCCGGCGCGATCGCCACCGCATCCGACGTCTCCGCGGTCATTGAAGAATGCGTGTTCAAAAAGAACAAAGGCATGCCGAGGCAAGAGGATATCGGCACCGATGAATCATCAGAAATAGCCGACCGGCGTGAAGCGACGCCGGAACCGGAGCCCGTAGTGGAAGAACAGGATGAAGTACCGCCGACACCGCAGAGCATGCTACCGGAAGTCCATGTGCACCGCGATCCTGATTCGACGATCCTGTTGTCGGAGCTCCTGGCGGAACAAGCCTATTGCGTTCTGGTTCTGGGCGAACTGACCGACCCGGACTTCATCGAGAACTATCGCGAGATCGAAAGCGCGGCCCGGAGCTATGACTCCGCCGACATCCGCTTCTTCTATATCTACCATTATCTATCCCACCCGGAAAACAACGGCTACCTTCAACCGTTCCACATTTTCGAACGCGCCCGGCAAGCTCAACTAGCCGGCCAGCTGTTGCGAAACCGGATTCCATGGCTGTTGGACACCATGGATAATCAGGCGGCAAAGGCACTTGAACATGCTGAAGATAACCACAGCATCTTCATTTATTCCGCGGACGGCAGACAACGATTCTCGGGTACCATCACCGACACCGCTGCATTCCGGAAAGCGTTGGGAAATCTGTCGGACGCGCCCGACCCTACAACCGATCCCGCCACCCCCCTTCCCCCGAAGATTAAACCGATCAATCTGAAGCCAGCTGAAGTGGTGAATCGCATCCAATTTCACCCGGCCACGGATGCATTCCTACCGCTGAAAATATCGCCGAAAAAGTCAAGATCCCCCTATTATGTAAAGCTCCGCGCTGAGGCTAACCATGCCCTGCTCAAAAGCGGCAATGGGAAGGTCTATCTGGGATTCCACGTTGATCCGCTCTACAACATGGAATGGAACAACAAAAAAGATCCGCTCAAATACACGGTCTTCACCTCCAAGGGCGTGCTGGCGCCCTCGACCA
Organism: Pontiella sp.; assembly: GCA_964195195.1. GTDB lineage: Bacteria > Verrucomicrobiota > Kiritimatiellia > Kiritimatiellales > Pontiellaceae > Pontiella. The sequence continues at coordinate 2,005 of CAXMPN010000177.1, forward strand.
AGCGCGCTCCGCGCGTTCAAGACCGCCCCACGGACAGCGAACCTCGTGAGTTCATTCTGGATGCGCGCCAACTGGACCTGTCCAAACCCCTATCTATCAAGATCGAGTATTACGTCAGCTCTCCCGACCGGCGCAAACGGAAGAAAGTCTCTCAAAGCTATCTGGTCCATCTCAAACCCGATCCATATGCCGGGCACGCGTTCCGGCGGCAAATCCCCTATGACGAACCCTTTCCGCCAACGAAAAACGTTTCCATAACGGATATACACCCCGACCTTCTGACATATGATTCCAATGGCGACGGCCGCCTATCCCGCAATGAAATCTCGGGAACGCTGTATATGAAGTTTCCGGATATAGACACGAACGGTGATGGCTATCTGAGCGACGAGGAGTATGCAACTTACCTCAGGGATCGATAGAGCCCATCTGTTAGGCAAGGGGGCACAAGGGGGATGGTGGGCGATACAGAATTCGAATCTGTGACCTCTTGCATGTCAAGCAAGCGCTCTAACCAACTGAGCTAATCGCCCCCAAGAAAGAAGCACGGAATATACGGATCGGGTTGAGGCGTGTCAACCAGCTCGATATGAAAAATGCGGCGTATCAATATCCCCCTAAAATATTTGTATGACCCATCATTTAAAGGTTTTTTTATGTGTGGGCCAGTTCCATGATTCGGCCACACAGCGCTGAAAAACCGATGCCCGCCGCCTGAGCCGCCTTCGGCAGCAGACTGGTGGCCGTAAAACCGGGAATCGCGTTGAGTTCCAGCACATAGGGTTTGCCATCCGGCGTCAGCCTGAAATCGATCCTTCCGAAGCCCTCCGCTTCCAGGCACTGAAAGGTTTTGATGGCCATCTCCTGCAGTTGTTCCGCGATATGGACGTCCAGCTCGGCCGGAACAACATATTGCGTGTCACCGGTCACATACTTGGCCTCGAAATCATACCATTCCGATGCCGGCCGAATCTCCACCACCGGGAGCACCTGGCCATCCACCACCCCGACCGTCAGTTCGCGGCCGGGAATATATTCCTCCACCAACGCCTCGCCGGAATACTGCACCGCCCCCTCAAAAGCCGCTACCCAGTCCTGCTCCTCCAAAACCAGATAACAGCCTACGCTCGAGCCCTCGCGCGGAGGTTTAACTACGAGAGGCACCGGAACCGTTCGTTCGCCGGCGGTTTTTAACACTTCCCCTTTTGGAACGGGAATGCCGTTTTGCTCCAAGCGGTCACGCGTCAATACCTTGTCGAAGGAGATGCGGCTCGATTCCACCCCCGAACCCGTGAATGGAAGCCCCATTTCCACTAGCATTTGCTGGATTTCTCCGTCCTCGCCAAACTGGCCATGCAGCGCCACGAAAACCGCCTCGATGCCCTCGGGTATCGAAAAAACACGCGAAGTGATGTCGATCTCTTCCACCTCGTATCCACCGTCGCGCAACCCATTGGCAATTGCCTCTCCCGACCGGAGCGAAACCGCGCGTTCCGAAGAAACTCCGCCCTTTAGAACCGCCACTCGTTTAAATTTTCTGTTCATTTCAGCTCCGTTGATTCTAAAACGTCGCATTAAACTAGAGATTGTTACTCCCGAAAAGCAGGAACATGCATTCGGAAGCAGAATCCGCGTGAGCCGATACGGT
>CAXMPN010000178.1:0-294 GCA_964195195.1 Pontiella sp.
TTACGGTCACGCTGGAGGATGAAATCGATGTCTCGCGCGGAAACATGCTCGTCCCTGTAAACAACGTGCCGCACATTGGAAACGAATTTGAAGCCATGGTGGTCTGGATGCACGAAGACGCCGCGCAGTCAGGCAAAAGCTACCTGATCAAGCACACCTCCTCGATGGTGCCCGGCGTGCTGACGGATGTCCGCTACCGGGTTGACGTCAATACCATGAAACGCGATAAGAGCGAGGTGGAGCTGGAAAAAGTCGATACGTTGCAGCTCAACGAAATCGGGCGCTGTCACATAA
>CAXMPN010000178.1:304-3647 GCA_964195195.1 Pontiella sp.
GTCCGATTGCTTTTGATGCCTATGAGCGCAACCGCGCCACGGGCGCCTTTATCATCGTCGATCGTCTAAGCAATGTAACGGTGGGTGCCGGCATGATTGTCGACCGCATTGTTTCCAAGCCCGGTCACAAAAAGGCGCCTGTCAGCCAGAACATTGTCAGGAGTGATAGCCTGGTCAGTGAGGAAGACCGCGAAAACCTGCTGGGCCAGAAAGGGGCAACCATCTGGCTTACCGGACTGAGCGGATCCGGCAAGTCAACCGTCGCGAAGCAGCTTGAAAAGGATCTGATCGATCGCGGTAATCTCTGCTACATTCTCGACGGCGACAATGTGCGTCATGGCCTTAATCGCGACCTCGGATTCTCGATGGAGGACCGCAAGGAAAACATCCGCCGAATCGCCGAAGTGGCGGCGTTGATGAACGACGCCGGCGTGATCGTGATCACCTCGTTTATTTCGCCCTACATTGCCGACCGCACCTCGGCGAGAGCGGTCATCGGCGATGAATCGTTTGTAGAGGTGTTTCTCGACACACCGATCGAGGTCTGCGAACAGCGAGATCCGAAGGGGCTCTACCAAAAGGCCCGATCCGGCGAGATCCAACAGTTCACCGGCATTAGCGATCCGTACGAAGCCCCGCAGGATGCGGAGATTACCCTGACGATGGAAGAGTTGCAACCCGCCGAAGCGGCCAACATGATAATCGATGATCTAAAAAACCGCGGAATTGTCAGGTAAGGATACTCGGTAGCACCTTCCGGTATACGGCAATGAAAAGAATAATGGTTACAGGCGGTTCCGGCTTTATTGGAACGGCAGTGTGTCTCCATTTGGTCCGTGATCACGGGTGGAAGGTGCTGAACCTCGATAAACTGACCTATGCCGGTGTGCCGGAGTCGCTGCGGGAAATCGAGGACAGCCCGCTCTATCGCTTTGAAAAGGTGGATGTGTGCGACAAAGCGGCCGTGGCAGCGGCGTTTGCCGACTTCCAACCGGATGCGGTGATGCACCTTGCGGCGGAGTCGCATGTCGACCGCTCGATCGACGGTCCGGCAGCATTCATCGAAACCAACATTATCGGCACCTACACCCTGCTCGAATGCGCCCGGGAGTATTGGCTTACTCTCCCCGAATCCCCCAACAACCAACAACCATCAACCATCAACCGTCAGTTGCCCTTGGCAACTGACTTCCGTTTTCATCATATCTCGACCGATGAGGTGTATGGCTCGTTGGGTGCGGAGGGATTGTTCAAGGAAACGACGCCTTACGATCCGCGCTCGCCCTATTCCGCCAGCAAGGCTTCAAGCGATCATCTTGTGAAGGCATGGTGCCACACCTATGGCTTGCCCGTGGTCATGACCAACTGCTCGAACAACTATGGCCCCTATCAATACCCGGAAAAGCTGATCCCGCTGGTGATCCTGAATGCCCTGGATGAAAAGCCGATTCCGATCTACGGAAAGGGAGACAACATTCGCGACTGGCTTTACGTCGAAGATCACGCCCGCGCATTGGTGACCGTGGTGGAAAAAGGCCGGCTCGGCCAAACCTACAACGTCGGTGGCCGCAACGAACGCACCAACCTCGAAGTCGTACAAGTCATCTGTGGAATCCTTGACGAAATCAAACCGCGAACCTCAGGATCCTATAGTGACTTGATCACGTTTGTAACAGACCGCCCCGGACACGACAAGCGGTACGCCATCGACGCCACCAAGCTTGAAACCGAACTCGGCTGGAAGGCGCAGGAAAACTTTGAGTCCGGCATCCGCCGAACGGTGCAGTGGTATATCGATAATGAATGGTGGTGGGCGCCGCTTCGCACCGCGCGCTAGACGGGAACGATGAGCCACAACCAGACCACCCATTTGTTAAGCATTAATTAGAATGAACTTTGATTAAAGGAGAATAGAATGAAGAAAGCATTGATCACTGGCATTACCGGACAGGACGGATCGTATCTCGCCGAGCTGCTGCTCGCCAAGGGCTACGAAGTGCACGGTATTATCCGCCGTGCGAGCTCATTCAACACCGATCGCATCGACCACCTCTACAAGGACCGGCACGAGAGCGGTGTGAAGATGTTCCTCCATTACGGCGATCTGACCGACTCGAGCAATCTGAACCGGTTGATTGAAAAGATCCAGCCGTCCGAAATCTATAACCTCGCCGCTCAGTCACACGTGCAGGTATCCTTCGAGGTGCCGGAATACACCGCCGAGGCCGACGCCATCGGCGTATTGCGCCTGCTCGATTGCATCCGCGAAACCGGAGTGCCCGCGCGATTCTATCAGGCCTCCACCTCGGAGCTCTACGGCAAGGTCATGGAAGTGCCGCAGACCGAAACCACGCCGTTTTATCCTCGCTCACCCTATGCGGTGGCCAAGCAGTATGGTTTCTGGATTGTTAAGAACTATCGCGAATCCTACGGCCTGCATGCCAGCAACGGCATCCTGTTCAACCACGAATCCCCGCGCCGCGGCGAAACCTTCGTAACCCGCAAGATCACGATGGCCGTGGCTCGCATTTCGCGCGGATTGCAGCAGTGCCTGTATATGGGCAACATCAATGCGTTTCGCGACTGGGGCTATGCGCCGGATTATGTCGAGATGATGTGGATGATGCTGCAGCAGGATCAGCCGGATGACTATGTCGTCGCCACCAACGAAATGCACACCGTCCGCGAGTTCATCGAAAAATCCTTCGGTCATGCCGGCATCGAAATCGTCTGGGAAGGTGAAGATGTCAAGGAGGTCGGCAAAAACAAGGCGACCGGCGACATCGTGGTCCGGATGGACGAACGCTATTATCGTCCGTGCGAAGTCGAGCAGCTGCTCGGCGATCCCGCCAAGGCGAAGCGCCAGCTCGGCTGGGAACCCAAGGTTAAATTCGAGCAGCTCGTACAGATCATGACCGATGGCGATCTGAGATTGCTCGACGATCCAGCGTACGAAATCGGATTCTAGCCTATTACGGTTTGAAGTTTGCGATTTGGAGTCTGAAGTGAGCGACTATAAGGACTTGGAAGTCTGGAAAATGGCCGTAGAGCTTGTTACTGAAATATACAGGCTTTCTGCTGAATTTCCTGCATCGGAAAAGTTCGGTCTCACAAACCAGATGCGAAGAGCCTCGGTCAGCATCCCTTCAAACATTGCAGAAGGAAGTACGCGGCATCATGCAAAGGACTTCATCCATTTCCTGCGCATTGCGGATGGTTCGGCGGCAGAACTCGAAACTCAACTTATTATCAGCAGCAAGCTTGATTTCGTAGCTGATACGAAAACATTGCAAAACGAGATCGTTGCAATACGTCGCATGTTGGCGGCTTTAATTAAATCATT
>CAXMPN010000179.1:0-3647 GCA_964195195.1 Pontiella sp.
ACGGCGCATCGCAGACGAAAGGTTCCGGCCGGAAAACCCGGCGGAAAACATGAAAAACACAAAGGAAAGGTGCGCTCTTCAGAAAAAATAATCCAAGGGCGCAATTTAAGTATGAAGGGTACAACCAAAGTTGAATTCGAAGTCGGCGGTAAGCCGATGGTTCTCGAAACCGGTCTGTTGGCTAAGCAAGCCAATGGTTCCGTAACCTGTGCAGTAGGGGAAAACATTGTTTTCTCTGCTGTCACCGCCGCAAAAGAACCTCGCGAGGGATGTGATTTCTTCCCGTTGCAGGTTGAATATCGCGAAAAATTCTATGCCGCCGGGCGTTTTCCGGGGGGGTACATCAAGCGCGAGGCGCGTCCTTCTGAGAAGGAAATCCTCACCATGCGTGTAACCGATCGCCCGATCCGCACCCTGTTCCCCGACGGGTACCATTGCGAAGTGCAGATCAACAATATGCTGATGAGCTGCGATGGCACGCTCGATACGGATGTGCTCAGTGTGAATGCCGCATCGGCTGCGCTGACGCTCACCGACCTGCCGTTCGACGGCCCGATCGGTGCGGTGCGTATTGTCCGTAATGACGGAGCGTGGATCATCAACCCCAACCATGAACAGCTCGTAGCCAGCGACATCGACCTGACCTACTGCGGTGCGCGCGACAAGGTCATGATGATCGAAGGCAGCGCCAAGGAGATCCCCGAAGCTGATTTCGTTGAAGCCATGAAGACTGCCCATGCGGAAGTCGTCAAGATCATCGACGGCCAGCTGGAGTTACGTAAAGCCCTCGGCATGCCGGAAAAGGTCTACGAGCCGGTGGTCAAGGACACTACGCTCCTCGACAAGGCCCGCGAACTCGTTGGCGAACAGTTCAAGGAACTGATGAAGATTGGCGCCAAGATCGAGCGCCAGGATGCAGTGTCTGCCCTCAAGGAAGAGCTCAAATCGCAGATGCAGGAACTCTTCGCAGAGATGACCACCGATGAATATTTCCACGCGTTCCATGATCTGGAAGTGGAAACGGTCCGCAAGAATGTGACCGACGGCGGCACCCGTATCGGTGGACGCGGCATGCTGGAACTCCGCGACCTGGATGCGCAGGTAGGCGTACTGTCCCGCACACACGGTTCGGCCATTTTCGGCCGGGGCGAAACGCAGACCATCTGCACCGTTACGCTCGGAACCACAAAAGAAACACAGCGCTTCGATGCCGTCACGGGCGGCGCCGATGAAAAGGACTTCATCCTGCACTACAACTTCCCGCCGTACTCCGTTGGTGAAGTCGGCCGGCTCGGTATGACCAGCCGCCGTGAAATCGGCCACGGGAATCTGGCTGAACGTTCCATTGTTCCGGTTCTTCCCGAAGAATTTCCCTACACGGTTCGTGTCGTTTCAGAAGTGATGGGATCCAACGGTTCCTCCTCCATGGCCTCCGCTTGCGGCGGCTGCATGGCGCTGATGGATGCCGGTGTCCCGCTGAAGGCTCCGGTCGCCGGGATCTCCGTGGGCCTCTTTACCGACGAGCAGGGCGCTTCCGTTCAGGTGATCGATATTCTCGGTGTCGAGGACCACTGCGGTGACATGGACTTCAAGGTCGTAGGTACCCGCAAGGGCATCACCGGCTTCCAGGTTGACCTCAAGGTTCACGGCCTCAACTGGGACCAGGTCGTCGAAGCACTCGAAATTGCCCGCAAGGGTCGTTGCGATATCCTCGACTACATGGAAAGCGTTCTGCCGGCACCGCGCTCCGAATTGGCTGCCACCGCGCCGCGCATCACGACCGTCAAAATTGATCCTGAAAAGATCGGCGCACTGATTGGACCGGGCGGAAAACACATCCGCGCCATTACGGAAAGCTCCGGTGCCCAGATCGACATTCAGGAAGACGGTACGGTCAATATCTTCGCGGTTGATGCCGATGCGATGGAGAGCGCCATCAGCCAGGTGAATGCCCTGACCGCCGAAATTGAAATCGGCCGGACCTACGACGGCAAGGTTATTGCTGTGAAGGACTTCGGTGCGTTTATTGAATGCATGCCGGGCAAGGAAGGCCTCGTGCACATTTCCGAAATGGCCAACGAACGTATCGACAGCGTCGATGCGATCTGCAAGCCGGGCGATGCGATGCGCGTGAAGTGTATCGATATCGACAACCAGGGCCGCGTCCGCCTCAGCCGCAAGGCTGCGCTGAACGAAGACGCCGGGGAATAAGGTTTCCTGCTAAAGGTAATGATAAGGCGCTCCGAAAGGGGCGCCTTTTTTATTGCCCGAGCACGGCCGCGCGGAAGTGGGCTTTGAAGGCTTCCAGCGAGTGCTCATTCAGAACCATTTCTCGAAGCGGACCGATGCGCTGCTGCCAGCTCTCCCGGACCGTGGAAAACGTTTCGGCGAGCGCTGCTGCGTTTTCTGCTTCGAAGATCCATTCTTCGGGAAGAATTTCCTTCATCCCGTCGCGGTTGCTGCCGATGACGGGGATGCCGCGGGCGAGCGCCTCGAGCATGACGAGCGGGACGCCCTCGAATCGGGAAGGAATGACAAGCAGGTCAATGGATGCAAAGAACGCATCGATATCATTCTGCCACGGGAGCAGGTCGATATCCGCATTGCGCGGACCCTTGAGCACCAGCTGTTCGAGCATGCTTCGATCGGAGCCGTCGCCCGCGATGATTAGTCGGCAGTTTTCGAAGGCCTGAGGGACGTCGCAAAAAGTCCGGACCATGAAGTCCTGCCGCTTCTGCTTGAATTCGATGCGGCCGAGCATGCCAAGAACGGCGAGTCGGTCCTGGGGCTTGAGACCTGAGGGAGAACCAAAATTACGCACTATTCGTTCACTCTCATCTTCGGTCTTTATTCGCGAAAGCGAATGATCGGTCGCTACGCTCACGGGGGGCATGGAGATGCCGTTGGGGACGACCGTGATCGGTTGAGTGACGCCGCGTTGGCGCAGGAGACCGGCCATGCATTCACTGATGGCCATGTAGCTTGAAGGGAGTCTGAAAAGACCATGATCGAAGGCGTCGCGCCCTGCGCCGAACCGGGCTCCCATCGTTGTACGGCCATGGGGAAGGGCGATGTAACTGATGCACTCGATCCCGGTCCTATGCGCAGCAATCAGGGCCTGCGACGACTGTTCAATATCACCTTGAATGCAGAGGAGCAGGTCGGCCTGCAGTTTCCCGAACCGGTGCTGCAACCGCTTGATTCCACGATGGTCGAGATGGTTAAGCACGCTTTGGCATCGCCGCGTTGAACCAGGGGCTTCGAGGGTTTGGCAGGATTTGATGGGGGCCAGTTTTTCGGCAAGCTGACGGTTGTCGGGATGGATTATGCATAGGATTTCGTTCGACGGGTCTGAGGCGAGAGCCTCAATCCCGTGGCAGGCCATGATTTGATGTCCGCCAAAATCGAGCGTGTCGTCGTAAACGATGATCTTCACATGCAGACCTTAGTAGCCCGGAAGTATGCCAATGTCCACCTTCCCGGGCTGGGCGGGCAGCATTTTCTTGAACGGTTCCGTATCCCGGATCGGATTGAAGCGCGAGTCCTGCGAAAGCACGTTTCGCGTGGATGCACCGCCAATTTCGATGGCCTTCTCGAGAGAGACCCACATTTCTCCCTGCTTATTCAGTGCCAGCTGCAAGGCGGCG
>CAXMPN010000180.1:0-392 GCA_964195195.1 Pontiella sp.
TCATCGTTTTCAGCCTGATGGAAATGGTGCCAGGCGACTGCGCCGAACGTTACCTGGCTTTCAAGAACACTCAGGGCAGCCAGATATCGGTTGCCGACATCGATGCCGAGCGCGTCCGTCTGGGGTTGGACAAACCCTATCTCGTGCGCTGGGGAAAATGGATTGTTAACGCCTTCCAGGGAGAATTTGGCGATAGCTGCATTCTCCGGGTCAATATCGCGCAGCTTCTGGGAGAAAAATTCTGGATCAGCCTGGTAATCTGCCTCACATCGCTGCTGGTCGCCTACCTGATTGCAATTCCCGTTGGCATTATCTCGGCTACCTCGAAAAATCCATTCCTTAACAATAGTCTGCGTTTCGTCAGCTACCTCGGTCTCGCGATGCCGAATTTC
>CAXMPN010000180.1:402-3624 GCA_964195195.1 Pontiella sp.
TGCCGCCTGGTCGTACGAGCGGGTCAAGGATTTCGTGTCGCGTGCCTGGTTACCCATATTTATCCTCAGTTGGTCGGCGACAGCCTTTGCCATTCAGACCGTGCGTGCGCTCATGTCCGACGAGGTGGGCAAGCTTTATGTGACCGCTGCGGCGGCACGTGGTGTTACCGGGCGCGCGTTGATGTGGCGTTATCCCGCGAGGCACGCCCTTGGACCCATCATCAACTCGCTGGGGTTTGATCTAAACCGAATCTTCAACGAGTTGCCGATTGTCGCACTGATTTTGACTCTCACCGAAGCTGGAGCGCTGTTGATCGAAGCGTTGGCCCGATCGAATGATCAACAGTTAGCGGGCGCGATTATTTTTCTATTAACAGCCAGTATTGTCGGTATTAATTTTGTCACCGATATTATTCTCGCCCTGACCGACCCGCGTGTTCGCCGCAGCATCCTGGCATGAGTGACATGGCAGAGACTACCAATAGTGACGTGAACGTCGATCAGAAGCGCAAGGAGGCGTATTTCACCGCTTCTCAAGGCCAATTGATCTGGACCCGGTTCAAAAAGCAAAAAGCGGCCATGGTGGGTGCTCTGATTCTGCTCTTACTCATACTATCGGGGCTCTTTGCGCCTTTTCTGACACCCTATGATCCAACGATTAAGGGGCGGGATGCGGGATATCAGAACGGCGCCCCACAAATTCCGAGATTCTGGGATGAAAATGGATTTTCCGCTCGGCCGTTTATATTCACCTATGAGCGATACCGCTCGATCAAAACCAACTTTCGCTGGGTGACGGAGATCAACAAGGATAAACGCCGGTTTGTGGTTCTGTTCCCGCAGGGGGACAAGTACTCACTTCTCGGAATGACCTTCACAACTCATTTGTTTGGAGTCGATGAGGGCCAAATCCACCTCTTCGGCACCGATGCGACGGGCAAGGATATCTTTTCCAGAACCTTCCATGCCATCAACACCTCCTTGGCGGTGGGTACGATTGGAGTTTTGATAGCCTTTTTCCTGGCGCTGATCATCGGTGGAGTCTCTGGATACTATGGTGGGTGGATCGACTCGGTACTACAGATGGTCACCGATGCGGTGCGCACCATCCCGGCAATTCCACTGTTTATGGCGCTTGCGGCATTCGTTCCGGATACCTGGAGCGCAGAGATGCGTTTTTTCTTCATATCGATAATTCTTGGTTTTATCGGTTGGCCGACCCTGGCGAGACGGGTTCGAACGCACCTGCTAACAGAACGCAATCAAGAGTACGTACTCGCGGCACAGTTGTGCGGAGCATCCGCGGGCCATGTTATCCGGCGTCACCTGCTGCCGAGTTTTACCAGTTATATCATCGTCGATTTGATCATCTCGTTCCCATATATGGTGCTCTCCGAGACCGCGCTCAGCTTTATCGGACTGGGTCTGAAGGAACCTGTTAACTCGCTCGGCGTCATGCTGCAGAACGTGACCAAGGCAGATGTCCTGCTCAATTACCAATGGAATTTCATTCCAGTTATTTTCTTCATCGCCCTTGTGCTTGCCTTTGTCTTTGTCGGCGATGGGCTGCGTGACGCTGCTGATCCATACGCAGACACCAAAAAATGACAGAACCGTTGATTTCAGTGAATGACCTGACCATTCGGTTCAATACCGACGAGGGCCTGGTAACCGCTGTCGAAGCAGTGTCTTTCGATATAGCGCCGGGCGAAGTGCTGGGGCTGGTCGGCGAGAGCGGCTCCGGCAAATCGGTGACGGCCAAGGCGCTGATGCTCCTGAATCCGGACAATACCGTCTACGACCCCGAAAGCAACATCACGCTGAACATCGGCGGAGAGCACGTGGATGTGCTTTCACTGACTCATCCGAAGGATCGTATGGTTGTCCGCGGCGGTGCGGTTTCCATGATTTTTCAGGAACCTATGGCAAGCTTTGCCCCCGCCATCTCAATTGGCGCACAGATGGTTGAGCAGCTGCTGATTCATTCGGACATGAATCAGGCGAGAGCCAAGGAAGTTTCCATCGAGATGCTGGCACGGGTGGGAATTCCGGAGCCGGCGCAGCGCTTCGGCCAGTATGCGTTCGAGTTCTCTGGCGGCATGCGCCAGCGCGCGATGATCGCCATGGCACTTTCGACCAAACCAAAGCTGCTAATTGCCGATGAGCCGACTACTGCGCTCGATGTGACCATCCAGGCTCAGGTCATCGACCTGATGAAGGATTTGGTGAGCGAGTTTCACATGGCCATCCTCTTCATCACCCACGATCTGGGTGTGATTGCCCAGACAGTAGACCGGGTGGCCGTGATGTATCTCGGCAGACTGGTCGAGAAAGGTACCGTGCGGCAGGTGCTCAGGAATCCGGGCCACCCCTATACGCAGGGACTCCTGCACGCATTGCCGAGGCTCGACGACCTCGACACTCCTTTGACGCCGGTGAAGGGCGACATCCCCTCACCGCTCGACCGGCCATCGGGCTGCGTCTTCAATACGCGCTGCCCGGTCTCGCTCGGGGCGGAATGCGAGTCGCAAATTCCGGTTTACACGACTACGGAAGACGGGCATCAGGTCGCGTGCCTTCTGGCAGAGAAAGAAGAATCACCGGCATGAGCGAAACAATCATTTCCGCCGACGGTCTGTCGGTTCACTTTCCATTGAGGGGCAAACTTTTTGGGCCACGTCCGGTGGTGCGCGCGGTTGAAGGCGTCACGGTTCACATCGAGCGGGGCAGCTTCTATGGACTGGTGGGTGAATCGGGGTCCGGCAAAACGACCTTCGGACGCGCCCTGTTGCGCGCGGCTCCAATCACCCTGGGCTCAGCAACTTATTCCGATAGTGAAGTAACCTATGATCTGGCATCGCTCAAGGGCGATGAGCTGAAGGAGTATCGCAAGCGCGCACAGCTCATTTTCCAGGACCCTTACGCCGCGCTCAGCCCGCGCATGACCGTGCGCGATATCATCGCCGAGCCGCTGGAAGTCATGGGGCTGACAAAGACGCGGGCGGAGACCGACGAGCGCGTGCGTGAAATCGCCGCCAAATGCCGCATCAATCTCGAGCATCTGCGGCGCTTTCCACACGCCTTTTCCGGGGGCCAGCGGCAGCGTATCTCGATCGCGCGGGCGCTGGTTTCACGGCCGCACTTCATCGTGGCCGATGAAAGCGTTGCAGCCCTGGACGTGTCGATCCAGGCCGATGTGCTGAATCTTCTGAAGTCGATCCA
>CAXMPN010000181.1:0-3331 GCA_964195195.1 Pontiella sp.
TCAACCGTGGTGTTGAATGCCGGCTGCTCGGCCGGCTTGACCGGAAGCTCCTCGCGCTCTTCGCGCTCCTCGTCGACATACACCGAGCCCCGCCCGTATTCTGGCAGATCGGTAAAGGTCAGCTTGCGCTTGAGCGAAAGCGGCTTGCCGCCGGACAGATAGGCATGAATGCCCATGGCGGCCTGGCTACCGGTGGCAACCGCATCGATAAACAACTTCGGACCCAGCGCAATGTCGCCGCCCGTATAAACATTCGGCTTGCTGGTCTGCATCGTTTCGTCGTTGGCCACTTTGACCCAACCCTGCGGCGTCACTTCCACCCCGGAACCTTCCAGAAAGGCCAGATCGGAGCCCTGCCCGACCGCCATAAATACGGCATCGCCTTCGATCAGGCGGGATTCTTCTTCGAGCTGCGGTGAAAATTTCCCTTCATCATCCAATACACGGATGACCTTACTGACGAGCAGTCCCTTGATTTTCCCGTCTTCAACAACGATTTCCCGAGGACCCCATCCATCGTTGATAACGACCCCTTCGCGTCGACCGCCATCTCGTTCGTCGACCGAACCGGTCATTTCATTAAGATGCTCGCGTTCTAGGCAGGCCAACTGCACTTCTGGTGAGCCGCAGCGCAGTGCCGAACGCGCCACGTCGAAGGCTACGTCGCCGCCCCCGATCACAATGGAGCGTCTGGTAGACAGATCCCACGCTTCGCGCATGTTGAAATCAAAGAGAAAAGCCAGCCCCACGTGCACCTCGGGATGGTCGGCATTCGGAATCGGAATGCTCTTTCCCTTGGCCAGGCCAACGCCAACAAAGACGGCATCGTGGATGTTTTCTAATTCCTGGAAGGTTATATCCTTGCCCACATCCACGCCGTTTTTCACTTCGATGTTTTCGAATAGTTCGATGGAGGCCAGCTCGTCCGCCACGACTTTTCTCGACAGGCGGTTGATCGGAACGCCCTGGATCAGCTGTCCACCTGATGTTTCCCAGCGTTCGTAGATAATGACGCTATAACCGAGACGAGCAAGGTCGTGGGCGCAGGTGTAGCCCGCGCAACCACCACCGATTACTCCGACCGATTTCCCGTTGAGTTCCGGCTCAACCGAGCCCGGTGCGATGGAATAGGTCAAAGGGGTTCTGAGGTCGCCGGTCTCGGGACCGCGCTTCTCGGTCAGGTAGCCCTTGATGTTGCGTATAACGACCGCTTCGTCGACATCGGATCGGCGACAACCTTTTTCGCAGGGTGCACCGCAGACCTTGCCGCAAATAGAGGCAAAGGGATTGGTAGCACGGGAGATGGCATACGCCTCTTCATACTTGCCTGCAACCGTGGCCATCAAATAGCCGCGGGCATCGGTCTTTACCGGACATGAATTACGGCAGGCAACCTCGGCTTCATAGTATTCGTCGGTGGGCAGTTCAACTTTGATTTTATCTAAACCCATAGCGTGTCTCTCCAAGAACACATAAATGTCAGAAAACATGTCCCTTTTAGTCAGGTCTTCAAGCTCGTGGTTTTATTACACCGCCCCGTCCCAAATCAATCATTAATTGGTATTTAGATACCGATTCATAAAAGCGTACGGCTTGATCCATATTTCAGGCGGTATTTTGACGGGCCGTAATAGGGCTGAATACCGCCTATGTAGCACCCGAAATGATCTCTAAAATACATTTAAACGGTTCTCGCAATTAAATTTGACCAACTCTAGCTTAGCTATGAATTTGAAACAATCCTCCCTAGCAAGGGATGTAGTTAAACGACCGATTCCTTTCGGGTTCGAGTCAGCGCAGAAAGTACGGGCCGGATACGGCCTATGATGGAGTAAAGCGAGTATGTCAGATCAGATCGAAAGCGGTACCGTCAAGTGGTTCAACGATGAAAAGGGCTATGGTTTCCTCGAACGCGAAACCGGCGACGATGTGTTCGTTCATTTCACAGCCATTAATGCGGAAGGTCGCCGCACCCTGAAGGAAGGCCAAAGCGTGACTTTCGAAGTTACCGCAGGCGAAAAGGGCCCTCAGGCAGAAAACGTCTCCATTGTAGACTAAACACCTACTGCTCTGCGGAATTTCTGAATTCACGTCCCAAAGCTGGAAGCCCTACTTCCGGACATATTTTTTTTTCTCCCACAGGTTACAACATGGGAGGAGGAGGCACGTCTCCGCCACTCCCTTCAGGAATTGTCGGCGCGATTTCGCCATCGGGGACATTCACTCCACCACTGCTCCCCCCGCTATCACCAGCGGAAACGGCAGCGGCAGCTCCGCCAACGATCACCGCTTCACCAAGCAGAATGCGGCCCGTGCGCCCGGCATCCTCACTACATGCCACGGGATTCAGCCACGACAGGCTCCCCCCGGTAGCGATCGGGGACGACCATCGGGAGGGGGACACCAAAGCAGTAAAATCTCCCCACGTTGAAAAGCTTACGCCAACCTCGGCATAATGGCCTGATTCCGTGCTTCGGCCGCTGGTAACCAGTTCTGGCCCGCCCGGACCGTCTGCGTGATACGTCGAGGCGCATCCAGACACGAAAGTAATTGATAATAAGATGCTTATGACTTTAATAAAGTTCATTTTGCTCCCTCCATTGAGCGTCGCAACGTACACCCAATATCCGGCAAATCAACTACAAAATTAGAGAAATAAGCGGCCCTACTCCAACTCTATAATCGCATCAAGCATTCTGTCGCCGTCAAAGATGTAACGGCCGGTGAAATAGCGACCTTCAAGCATATGGGGGAACCATGTTGAATCGTCTTCCCACATATGCTCAAAGGGAATTTCATCTATGGAACACCAGATGGGGATCGCCTCGTCCGTCTCAGTGGGCTCCCCATCATACCCGGTGGCCGTGAATACGTAGCCATGGATGGAATTTTCATCCGTGAACTGAAAATGAAGTTCCCCGGCCTTTTCCACACCGGTCGGGGTGACGCACAATTCCTCCTGGGTCTCACGAATCGCGCATGCCAACGGGGTTTCCCCCGGCTCAAGCTTCCCGCCGGGTCCGTTGATCTTGCCCTGGCCAAAACCGCGCTTCTTGTGGATCAGCAGGATGTTCCCTTCATGCATCACAAACATCAACGTTGCGCGAACGACCGGATCCCAGTTGTCCCAATCGATTTCGTCTACACTTCTGTACATAGCAATGCTCCAAAATACTATCCGCCACAGTGTGCCCTGCATGGCGATTGCAGACACGATTCGATGGGCGAAAGGATTACGCGTCCTTGTTTTCGTAAAGATGAACATCCCTCTGAGGGAATGGAATGGTGATACCATCGGCGTCGAAGCGCTTCTTGATCGCTTCCGTCACGC
>CAXMPN010000181.1:3389-3623 GCA_964195195.1 Pontiella sp.
ATCCGCCATTGCCAAAACGTCAATGTCGGGAGTCGGCGTTTCAAGAATACCGGAAACCTCGGCCAGTGCAGCCTGTATGGCGGCCCGTGCCTTGTCGATATCGTCATCATAGCTGATGCCCGCCACCAGATCGACGCGGCGCGTGTCGTTGGCCGAGTAGTTGGTAATGTTGTCGGCCATCAGTTTGGCATTAGGAACGATGGTCTTTTTATTGTCGATGGTATCGATCACCGT
>CAXMPN010000182.1:0-3570 GCA_964195195.1 Pontiella sp.
AAAACAACGGGGTAAATTCGGACACTACAATGCCACCTACGCATCAATGCTGAAGCACTTGGATGCCTCCATCGGAAACATCAGGAAAACACTCAAGGACACCGGTCTCGATCAAAACACTCTGATCATTTTTACCTCCGACAACGGAGGCGTGGAATACACCCAACCTGCTGCCACGGATAACCAACCCTTCGTTGGGGGAAAAGCGACGCTTTACGAAGGTGGCATTCGCGTGCCCACCATCGTGCACTGGCCGAAAAACGTTGCCGCGGGCACGTGGAGCAAAGAGGTCATCGACGCCACTGACTTCTTGCCCACTCTGACCGACCTGACAGGAAACACTACCCCCAAAGACATCGACGGCGTCAGTGCTGCGGATTTATTTAAAAACAAGGGAGCAAAACGCGCTCCTCGCTCGCTCTACTGGCATTACCCCTTCAACGTCATCGTTAAACACCCAATCCGTGGCACGCCTCTCAGCCCGCACTCTGCCATCCGCGTAGGTGCCCACAAACTCATCTGGGACTGGCATGGTAAACTGGAACTCTACGACATTGAAAATGATCCCTTTGAGAAAAATGAGCTGTCAAAAAATCAGCCAAAGTTGACTGCGAAGCTCCACCAGCAGCTGAAATCTTGGCTCAAGGAAAACGTCTCTGAAGTCTATTTCCCGAAGCCGAACCCCGAGTTCGACCCCGCCGACCCACGCCTCACTATTCCTTTTACCAATCTCAATTAATGCAATCCCCTTATCACCCCATGAAAGCAACTCCGACCACCTCACCCAAAAAGCAAATTCCTAGCATACCCGATATGAGCAGAATCGTCCTCAGCCTTCTCTTCGCCCTTTCGCTCGCGCCAGTGATCAACGCGGCCGACAAGCCAAATGTGCTCTTGCTTTCGATTGATGACCTCAATGACTGGGTTGGTTGTCTTGGTGGTCATCCGCAAGCTTTAACGCCCAATATCGATCGTCTTGCCAAACGCGGCACGCTCTTCAGCAACGCCCATTGCCAATCGCCCGTCTGCAATCCCTCGCGCGCCAGTCTGATGACCGGCCGTTATCCCCATAGCAGTGGCGTCTATTTTCTTAGTCCCCACCTGGATGCCGCGCCCGCTTTGAACAAACTGGATACCCTGCCTCAACGCTTCGCCAAAAATGGCTATAAGACCATGGCCGTTGGCAAACTGTTTCACGGCAAAGACAAGCTCTACTTCCAAGAGTACGGCGGCAACAACGGTGGCTTTGGCCCCAGCCCCAAAAGAAGATTTCGCAGCCACACGGTCATCCACTCTGGGACTGGGGCGCCTTTCCCGACATGGACGAAAAGATGCCGGATCTCAAAGCCGCCAACTGGGCCATCAACAAACTCAAACAGAAACATGACAAGCCATTCATGCTCGGTGTCGGCTTTTACCGGCCACACGTCCCCATGTACGCACCCAAAAAATGGTTTGACATGCACCCGCTGGACAAGGTGAAGCTCCCCCTCGTCAAAGCCGATGATCGCGCGGATCTCAGCCAATACGCCATCGACCTGACCAATCTGGAACACGTCTCGCCGTTGCACAGCTGGGTCACGAGTGCGGATCAGTGGAAACATGCGGTACAATCCTATCTCGCCTCAGTCACCTTTGCCGATCATTGTCTCGGCCTGGTACTCGATGCTCTTGACGCCAGTCCGCATGCGAATAACACCATCATCGTGCTTTTCTCCGATCACGGGTTTCATCTCGGAGAAAAAGAACGCTGGGCCAAACGTTCGCTTTGGGAGGATGGTACCCGTGTGCCCCTGATTGTTTCCGCCCCTGGTTTCAAAGCCGGCCAGCGCAGTGAGCGCCCCGCCGAACTCATCGATATCTTTCCGACCCTACTAGACCTTGCCAAGCTAGAAAAAGACGAGAAGCAGGAGGGGCAGAGCCTAGTACCGCTGTTAAAGGATCCAGCCGCCGAATGGGATCACCCAGCCATCACCAGTTTTGGACCGGACAACTACTCCGTACGCAGCACCCGCTATCGCTTCATCCAATATCGCGATGGCTCGCAGGAGCTCTACGACCACAGCAAGGATCAGCACGAATGGACTAACCTTGCCAACAGCCCGGAGAAGAAAGCAGTGATTGCCAAACTCCGCGCATTTCTTCCCAAGAAAAGCACACAGCACCCGGTTCTCGAGGGACGCTCCACCGGCCACAACGCCTTCGCCGCCGCCAACGCCAACTCCAAACTAAAGAAGTAAGCAACCCCCTTATCACCTCATGAAAGCCCCTCCGACCACCTCACCCAAAAAGCAAATCCCTAGCAGAGAAAAAACAAACGACTTTGGACTTGTTCGGGCTGTTGAGATATCTTTCACCCGCATATATAAAATATAACCATCTTATGAATCGTAGAATCTATCTGAAAATCGCCAGCCTAACCGCATCATGCACCGCAATGTTAGCAGTAACTTGCGTATCTCCAGTCGCCGCAGCAGCGTCGACCGACAATGTAGTGATCATCCACGTCGACGACCTCGGCTGGCGTGATCTCGCTTGCATGGGGAGTCCGGTTTACGAGACACCTCACATTGATGCCCTGGCCAAGAGCGGCACACTCTACACCAACGCCTATGCGGCAGGCTCTATCTGCACGCCTTCCCGGGCGTGTATGCTGACAGGCTCCCAGCCGTCGCGGCATGGTGTTTATACCGTGGTCAAGAATCGTGGCAAAAAAGAGGACTGGAAGGTCATCCCGGAAAAAAACAACCATTATCTGGCAGAGGACTACCCCACGTTGGGAACCGTGCTGACCGATGCCGGCATCGTCAACGGGACGGTCGGCAAGTGGCATATCGGGGTCCGTGTTCCCTCCCACGGTTTCAAGGAAGGCGTGTTAGGTGGCTACCTGGGTATGCCGGTCAATTACTTTGCCCCATTCAAGCTGGGTTTCCTACCCAAGGATGTGCCCGACGGAGCCTACCTGCCGACCTATGTCCGCAAGGCGGGCGTCGAGTTTCTGGAACGCCACCAGAATGAGAGGTTCTTTCTCTACTTTTCAACTTATCTTCCACACGACGAAATCAAAAATGAGGATGGCTCAACCCTAGCCGCCCCCAAGGACGTCGTGGCTAAGTATGAACGCAAGATCGCCGCGATGAAAAAGGCGGGCAAAAACCTGCAAGGGCACACCAACCCGACCTATGCCGCCATGATCGAAGAAACCGACCGCTCAGTCGGCGCCATCATCGACAAGCTTAAGGAACTCGGGTTACAAAAAAAGACGCTGGTTCTATTCATCTCCGACAACGGAGGCCTCGACAAGTACACCAGCCAACGCCCGCTTCGTGGAGACAAAGTCACCCTCTATGAGGGCGGCATCCGGGTGCCCATGATTGCGTCGATGCCCGGAAAAATCGCGGCTGGAAAAACTTCCGTCGAACCGGTCTCCGGGATCGATTTCTACCCGACTATCTGCACCTTCATGGGTGTCAAACCCACCGACCCAAAAAAGGTCGATGGTGAGGATCTAACGAAGCTTATTTTTTCCGGAAAATCCCTCGGTGAGCGCAATCTGTTCTGGAACTTCCC
>CAXMPN010000183.1:0-3552 GCA_964195195.1 Pontiella sp.
TCTTCAGATAGGACCACACGGGCTCCACTGAACCCTTGCAGTGCGTCGTCAGCCAATAACAGTCAAATTTGCCCAGCACGAAATCAATGAAGTCCCCGGCTCCGTTCGCGAGGCGGGGCTCTCCGTCAATCGTTCCAAGTAATACGCCATCTATATCGAGATATATTTTCATGATTTCGGGGAGGATCCGGTACAGCCTTCGCTCGAGCTTCCGCCGTCGCCTTGAGGCTTCCGCCTTCATATGAAATTACGGTGGACACGATGGCGGACAAGCAGGGCACGAAGGTATTAACTGCCGGGGAAAGGACGGAGGACAGAGGTCAGCTTACAGCAGATAGCTTATAGCGGGTTGCGGGTAGCGAAGTACTAAGCACTAGGAACTAAGCACTAGGGACGGGGAACAGAGGACGGAGTTTACTAAATGCGAATGCTTTATGGTAAAAAAGCCCGACAAGTGGTATTTTAATGCATGCAGAAGTTGGTGTGCCGATGTAGGCCACATGGCCGGTTAACTGCGGGGTACGTAAATATGAATGCAGCACCATTTTTGAGGGTTCTTGTGGCGGGCGTATTGTTCCTGTCGACGCAGTGCCTTGCGGCATCGGCGGACCCCTATGTCGAAATCACCAACGCCCCTCCCTTCGAAACCGCCGGTCTTTTGAAAGGATTTGCTTCGTGTGACGCTGCGGGGCCGTGTGGCGTCGCGGTATACATTAACGTCAACGGAGGCTGGTGGAACAAACCGAACTTTGCGAATCCGATCAGTGCCATTGATACCAACGGGTCATGGAGCTGCGATGTGACGGGGGCTTCGAATGATGTCTATGCCACGAAATATGCGGCGTATCTGGTGCCGTTGAGTGCCAGTAACAGTGTGCCGCTTCTAAGCGGCATGCCGCTGCCCGATTCATTGGACACGATCGCCCTGGCAAAGGATTTTCACATTCAAACCCCCATCGATTTTTCCGGCCGGGAATGGGAGGTTAAAGCGACCACACCGGGAGCGGAAATCGGTCCGGGCCCGAACGAGTTTTCCACGAACAATGTCTGGACGGATGGAACCGGCCGGCTGCATCTGAAAATAAACAAGGAGATCGATGCCGGCACCACCAACTGGTCCTGTGCCGAGGTGATTGGCGGGGATGAGTTTGGCTATGGGATGTATTGCTTCTATCTGGACAGCCCGGTAGACGACTTTGACCCCAGCATCGTGCTCAGCCCGTTCATTTATTCCGACTATACCAATTATGCCTTCCGTGAAATCGACATGGAATTCACGACGTGGAACGGCACGGAAACCAACGGCAACGCGCAATATGCCATCCAGCAATGGGCGTATCCGGTGATTTTCGAGCGCTTCGAGCAACCGCCCAACGTCACGAATTCGGTGCACTGCTTTGCGTGGTCACCGTGGCGCATTGACTTTAAAAGCCTGAAGGGCCATGACCCGACCAGCACCGATCCGGCGGATTTGATCTACGCGTGGTCGTTTACCAATGCGACCCAGATTCCGCCCGAAGGCCCGGTCAGGCCGCGCATCAACCTGTATTTGTCGGGCGGTATCCCGCCTACGGATGACAACCCCGTTGAAATTATCGTCAGCCGGTTTGATTATTTCCCGTTGCTCGAATTCACCGATGCCGCCCATACGGCGAGCAACACGATGCAGCTCACGCTGCTGCCACGGGTGGAAGGGCTGCTGGATCTGGAAGTCACCACGAATCTTGCGCCGGTAACGAATTGGGCCCCACTGGAAACCAATGTACCGGGGAATGCGGAGAGCCCCGTGCTGTTTGAAGTGCCGGCCACCAACTCCGAATCCTTTTATCGCGGATCGCTGCATTTTCCTTAAGGCATTAGGTGCTGGGCATTAGGTGCTGGGGAAAACAGGACTGGGATTTTTTAACCACGAAGAGCACGAAGGTATTACGTGCTGATGACCGACTCCTTATGG
This sequence comes from Pontiella sp., assembly GCA_964195195.1. GTDB lineage: Bacteria > Verrucomicrobiota > Kiritimatiellia > Kiritimatiellales > Pontiellaceae > Pontiella. The sequence continues at coordinate 1,955 of CAXMPN010000183.1, forward strand.
GGGAATTTTTTACCACAGAGGACACAGAGGGGAACGAAGGAAAGGCACTCTAGGCGAATCGGTATCAGCCACAAAAACACAAAGAACCAAAGAATAATAGGCTTCTTCCTTGTGATTCTTTGTGCCCTCTTGTGGCTAAACAACCCCTATATCCACTCGTTGCAGTTGTAGGCAGAGCCAAGGCATTAGGTGTTAGGCACTGGGCACTAGGGATCAAGCACTAAGAACTAGGCACAGCAAGGATAGGACGACACAGAGGTCGTCCCTCCATCCGTAAATTAGGGCATCTCATTCGGGAAATGCTCTCGAGACCCGCGGCTACCGAAGGCGGGGTCATGGCCCCCGCCCTACACCTTGAGATCCAGACGGGGGATGCGGATGCGGCGGCGGCGGGTTTCGCCGTCGAGCAGGTTGAGTTTCCGCCAGCAGGGCTGGTCGCGTTCGTTGAGTTCGATGCCGCCGAGCACCAGCCCGGTGCCCAGAAAGATGCGGTGCTTGCCGTAGCGGCTGTTGATCCGGTCGACCACCTGCCCCACTTCGCGCATGCGCTCCATCCGGACCGGGTCGTCGAAGAGGTCATACTGCCGCTGGCAGTCGCTTTCCAGACGGCTCAGCACCACCGTGGTCGACCGGTAGGTCTTGCCGGGCGTGTAGAGCTGCGTGAATAGGACTTCGATCAGGGGCGTGAGCTCCATGGCGTTTGACGTGCCGCGGGTCAACCGGGCCGAGACGCCCCGCTGCTCATAGTCCTTCGTCCGCAGGTAGACGCTGAGCTCGCCCGTGCGCAGCTGGAAACGCCGGAGCTTGATGAAGGCCGATTCCACGTTCCGGATCAGCTTGGCGTGGATGTAGGCGCGGTCCACGGAAGGCGCCGAGAAGGTTTTGCCTTTCATGATGCTCGCCGGCGGCGGCCGCACCTTTGTATCGACCTTGCATACTGACGTACCCCTGAGTTCGTGCCAGATTTCCCAGCCGGGCTTGTGGAGCATTTTGCGCACCCAGGCTTCGTCGCGCAGTGCAAAGTCATAGGCGGTGTGGATGCCGTATTTTTTCAGGAGCTGCTGGGCGGAGGGGCCGATCCCCCATATATCCTCCAGCGGCACCCGCTGCAGGAACAGATGGATCTGCCGGCCGGACACGGCCGTAATACCGTTGGGCTTGCGGTAGTCCGAAGCAATCTTGGCCAGCCCCTTGGAAGCGCTCAGCCCCACCGATACCGTGAGGTCGAGTTCGCGGTGGACCGCCGCCTGCACCCGCAGCGCGATCTCCTTGTAGGAGCAGCGGAACAGCCGCCGCATGCCGGTAATGTCCGCAAACCCCTCGTCAATGGAATATTCCTCCACCTCGGGGGTGTAACGTCGCATAATCTCGAACATCCGTTTCGAGTAAATGCTGTAGCTTTCATAATCGCTCGGCAGGACGACCAGTTCCGGACACATCTTCCGGGCATCCCACAGCGATACGCCGCGCTTGATGCCCAGCGCCTTGGCCTCGTAGGAGGCGCAGGCAATGATGCCCCGCTCCTTGCCCGTCACCACCGGCACGCCCTTGAGATGGGGATGCAGGGATTGCTCGACCGAGGTAAAGAAGGCATCGCC
>CAXMPN010000184.1:0-3528 GCA_964195195.1 Pontiella sp.
ACTTCTGGTTTATCGAAATGATTTTAAAAGATACCAGGTATCTAAAGAGGAATTGAATCGGGCAGTCTGCGGTTTATCTTATATCCAAAACACCTTCCAAAAAAACGGAAAAACCTTTTTTGTCGGCATGATCGCCCCGGACAAACTGACCGCGTATATGGACGTCTTTAAAAACTTTTACCACGATAAAATTCATTGGATGGATGAAATTTCCAAGCATCAGCAACTTCACGCCCCAAGATTGGATGTGGCTTTAAGATACGAAATTGCCCACGGAATCCAGGATATTTATCTTCCAAACGGTACTCACTGGGGATCCGCCGGACACAAAATCACCGCGGATACACTCTACCAGTATTTGTTGGAGAATGGGATTATCATCCCTGAAAAAGAAGGGGCTCAGGGACAGAGTTTACCCTAAGTTTTGAGAGAAGGAAGGATTGTTACCCCTGGCTACCTAGAGCAATGCCAACCACGATCAGGGATACACCCGCTATTTTTACCCAGGTTACGGGCTCCTGAAAAAATATTCCACTTAGCACCAGAACCACAACAAAAGTGAGCCCCATAAATGGATACGCGTGCGAAAGCTGAAGTTGTGTCAACGCGGCCATCCACGCCACTTATCAATTTAAAGCTGAAGTATCCGTCCGTGTGTCAAAAAGGCGTTGGTCTTTAAATAATTTATTATTGTTTCAGAAACTCTTCAAGGAGGGTGAAGAAACGGTCGATTTCTTCTTCGGTGTTGTAGAAGTGTGGGGACAGGCGTACGAAATTGTCGCGCACGGAGACGATGACGTTCCGCTCTCTTAAAAACGGGGCCAGCTTTTTATAGTCCATGTCTCCCGCGAAACAGATACTACCAGAGCGCTCGCCCGGCTCGGTGGAACTGAGGATTTTGAATTTGCTGTGGCGCAGGTATTCAAGGATGCAGTCACCGAGGTGCAGGACGCGTTTCTCTATATGATCGATGCCCTCCTCTTCCAGCAAAGCCAAGGCCGCGCCGAAGGCGTAGATGCTTAGCGTATTGAACGAGCCTTCCTCGAAGCGGCTGGCGTCGGGCTTCAGCGTAAAATCGTAACTGCCGTAATCGGCGGAATCGATAACGCTATCCCATCCCACCTGTGTGGGATGGATGTCGTTCAGCACCCGCTTGGAAATGTAGAATCCGCCCAGCCCCTCGACGCTCAGCATCCACTTGTGACCGTCTGCCGCCAGGAAGTCGATATTATATGCCTTCACGTCCATGGGGATCACGCCGAGCGATTGAATGGCGTCGACACAGAAGTAAACATCTTTTTCCTTGCAGAATTCGCCGATGCGTTTAAGATCGTTGCGGAAGCCGCTGTTAAACTCAACTGAACTAATGGAGAGCACCCGCGTCCGCGCGTTGACCTGCGCGGTGATCTGCTCGAATGGCACGCGTCCGCGCACGGCTTTCACGAAGCGCACCTCCACGCCCCGTCGTTTCAGGTTCATCCACGGATAGACGTTGGCGGGAAACTCGATGTCCGGGATCACCACGTTGTCGCCTTCCTGCCAGTCGATGCCGTTGGCGACAATGGAAAGTCCTTCCGAGGTGTTCTTGACGAACGCCACCTCACTCGGCTCGGCGTTGATGAGTTGGGCGAAGCGGGCGCGGACGATTTCCGCCTCTTTCAGCCATTCGCCGTAATGAGCCGTGCCCTGCTCGCAGGCTTCCTCGGCGAAAGCGGTGATGGCCGCCTGCACTGGCCGCGGCAGGGGTGCCACCTTTGCATGATCCATAAACAACCGGTGCTCCGTCACCGGAAACTCTTTGCGTATTTTTTCTATATCCATAACAAAAACCGAATAACCACAGATGCACACAGATAAACACAGATGAAACCTTAATACTCCTCCCCTTACCAAGGGGAGGATACAGGTGGGGTTAAAACCAACCTTCCCTCAATCCCCTCCTTGGTAAGGAGGGGAATAGGTTAGGTTCTGCGTGTTCCCTTCTCCCTTTTTCCTTAATTCAAAAAGCTTGATCCTCTTAAAATGGAACGGAAGCCGTATCTGTCGCGGATGCGGTCGATGCCCTGATACAGTTTCTGCCACTGCTTGGCGTCCAGGTTCTCGAACAGCTCCATCTGCAGCGGCACGCCAGAAGTGAGCGACGTGAGCGCCACGCCGATCAGCCGCACGCGCGTCCTCCGCGTGAACAGTTTGCGGAACAGGCCCACCACCGTATCAAAAATAACATGGTCTTCGCAAGCGGCTTCGTTCCGCGTGTGCGAGCGCGTTACCGTCTTGAAATTTGAGTAACGCAATTTCAGCGACACGCACCGGGCGCGGAGTCCTTCTTCGCGCAGTTGCGACGCCGCCTTCTCCACTAGCCAACTGAGCGTCGATTCCAGAAACGCCGGATCGGTGGAGTCCTCCTCCAGCGTCGTCTCGCGGCTTATGGAGCGGGTGTCGTCGCGCTTCAATACCGGTGACTGGCAAACGCCGCGCGCTTTCTGGTACAGGCGATATCCCCACTCGCCATACACCTCTTCCAACAGTTCCAGCGGAAGCGCCGCAAGGTCACGCACGGTTTGAATACCCATGCGCTTGAACTCCTCGCCACTTTTGGGGCCGATTCCCGGAATACGCCCGATGGGAAGCGGCGCCAGGAACACCGCCTCGTGACCCGGCAGGATGCGCAAAAGTCCGTTGGGCTTCGCCATGCCGGAGGCGATCTTCGCTATCAGTTTGTTGGCCGCCATGCCAACCGAGGCGTTGATGCCGACCTGGCTTTTGATTGAGTCATGCATCCGCACCGCCGTTTCAGTGGTAGGACCGTGCAAACGCTCGCACCCGGTCAAGTCGACGTACGCTTCGTCGAGGGACATTGGCTCCACCAGCGGCGAGTAATGATCTAGGATTTCGAAAATGCGCGCCGAAAATTCACTGTAGCGTCCATGCGATCCGCGCAGGAAGACGGCATGAGGACACAGCCGTTTGGCGCGAGAGACGGGCATTGCTGAATGAATGCCGTACTTGCGCGCTTCATAGGATGCCGCCGCCACCACGCCGCGTCCGTCCGGATCGCCGCCGACGATCACCGGCTTACCCTTGAGGGACGGATCGCGTACCTGCTCCACCGAAACGAAAAACGCGTCCATGTCGATATGTAAAATCGTTCTCATCACAAAGATCTATGTGGTTAATTTGTTTTTCTAAAACTTGCGGAGGACGCCGATGACCACCCCCTGGATTTTGAAGTCACCTTCTTTCACGATGATGGGTTCCATGTCCGCATTGGCGGGTTGCAGGCGGATGTGGTCCTGCTCCCGGTAAAAACGTTTGAGCGTGGCGGACTCGTTGGCGAGCAGGGCAACGACGGTCTCGCCGTTTTCCGCCCGGTCGCGTCGCTCGACAATGACGTAGTCGCCGTCCTGAATGCCGAGCTCGCGCGCATCGTCCGGATTGATGTCGACGTAGCCCTCGCCGACCCAGGGCTGGCGCGAATCGCGGCGGTACATGTCTCCGTAGGGACCCCACCAGACCGAAAGGATGTCG
>CAXMPN010000185.1:0-3053 GCA_964195195.1 Pontiella sp.
GAGTGCCATCAATTTGATGCCTCATTCAGATCTGTTCTGATGTGCCCTGGCGAATCAGATTGATTCTGCTTTGGTGTGCCTCACCGATGCACGCAAGGACTCACGGAGTTTGGGAGAAAAGACATCATTCGACGGGGGGGACAATATCATCCTCTGAGTGTGTCATTCGCAACCGATTTCGACGTTTTACGGCACTTTGAATTCCGAGATGAGTTCTTGGCACAACAGTTGTCGTGGATTTGCATATCGATCCGCGCTCTGCTTCAATGGCGCATCAAACCAACGTATTTTGACACCGAGTTTTTCGTGCTCGGCACGCGCCGCACTCGTGGCACCCGAGGGTTCGTTCAGTTGAGAAAACACAGAGCAATGAGTCGTGATTCAGTCCTGAGTCCCTTTTCTTTTCATGCCCCCTTTTCCTTTCGCGGTTCTGGTTGGCCTGCACCTCGATTGGGCTCGCCGACGCATCATGCTCACCCAGATGAGGAGCGATCCCGCGAACGCGTCATTGATTTGAGAGGCGGTGTGCGGTACAACAGCGTGACACTTGTCAATTGGATCGATTCGTCGCCGATGCCTTCGACGATATGCAACTCAAGACGCAACTGTCGGATATGTCAGATAAGAGAATTCTTGTTGAAGCAACGCTCACCGTAGACGTACAGCTTCTCAATCAGAACGACGCATGGGAGAACGCGATATGGCTGGACAAACCAAACCAATCTTCTATCCGGCAGGTTTTGTCGTCATCGCGGGCCTGATTGGATTCTTCATCCTCGGGTGCTCCAAAGGTGAAGTGGAAAAGGAAACTGTGGATGCCAAAGACAAGAAACAAGCTCCCGTCATCGATCCGAAGGAATTGGGCCTGGATGCGGAAGCTGACGACACCGGCGGGATAACGACTGTCAAAGAAGTGACTTACGTGCCGTCTGAACGGCTGCCGGCGGTCAAAGGCACGGCCGCCTATGGGCCGATGGAAAATGACACCGTCCGATTCGCGTTGAATGTGTGGGCCGGCTGGGCTCCGATCATCCTGGCCAACAATGGTTTCAAATCCGATAAGGTGTGGAAAACGCCGGACGGCAAGGAATTCAAAGTTGAACTCGTACTAATCGATGATCCGGTCGCCATGCGTGACGCGTATGCTGCCGGCGAGGTGCATATCGGATGGGCCACACTCGATATGGTTCCGCTGTTCATGGAAGGCTTTGTCGATTCTTCCGGAAAACCAAAGGACACCCGGGTCATGCCGAGGATCTATCAACAGATCGATTGGTCAAACGGTGGTGACGGCATCATCGTCCGCGAGAACATCAAGACCGTCAGCGACCTGCGCGGCAAGAAGATTGCTCTGGCTCAGAATTCGCCTTCCCATTACTTCTTGCTGAATATGTTGGTGAGAGGCGGAGTCCAGCCGTCGGAGGTCGAAATGATTTTCACGCAAGACGCATTTCAAGCCGCAGCCGCCTTCAACACCGACCAAAACATTTCGGCGGCCGTCACGTGGGCTCCTGATATCTACAACCTCGAGAAGGTCAAGGGCAACCGCCTGTTGGTGACGACCGCAACCGCCAACAAACTGATCGCCGATGTTTGGTTCGCCCGCGCGGATTTCGCCAAGGATCATCTCAGCATCATCGAAGGTCTGGTTCGTGGCATCTTTGATGCGATGGAGGGACTGAAGGATGAGAAAAAGCGGCAGCAATGCTCGAAACTGATGGCGGCCGGATACAATTTGCCCGCCGGCGAAGCCTTGGAAATGTTGGCCGACGCCCACAGCACGAACGTCGCCGAGAATTATCAGTTTTTGATGAATCAGAACAACCCGACCAGTTTCGAGCGAGTTTGGAATCAGGCCTATTATCTTTACCGTCGAATCGGGAGCGTTTCGCACCAACGCGTTCCGGCCGATCAGATTGTCGACTTCTCGATTATTGCCAAGTTGCGAAAGGAAGAGCCGTACGCTTCTCAAAAAGACGAATACACAGTGCAATTCGTCCCCAAGACAACTCGTCAAATTAAAGTGGAAGACGAGGAAATCCTGACGAACACGGTCATCATCCACTTCGCTCCCAACGATTGGGATCTCGACAAAAAGGTCAGCAAGATCATCGACGGCAAAGAAGTCCAACAGTTGTATGATCCGAATGTCGAGAATGTGCTGGAGGAAGTCGCCAAGCTGGCCGGCACGTTTGGCTTGGCACGCATCATTATCGCAGGTCACACAGACAGTTCCATGAAAGGCAGGGTACCAGCCGATTTGGTCAAAGAACTTTCACTGAACCGGGCCAACGCGGTCAAACAGGCCCTCGCCAAGAATTTCGATCTCGATCCGAATCAATTTAACGTCGAAGGAGTGGGCTGGGATGAACCGGCAGATTCCTCGGATACCCTGAACCAAGCGAAGAACCGGCGGGTCGAAGTGAAGGTCTTTTCGCCGGAGTCCGAATAGTTGGATTTCATACCGGGGCAGTCGGTGACTTCCTTACGGGTAGAGTGATGGCCCAGAATCCGGACCACAGCACGCCGCCCGCGGAACCGGCTGCACGACGAGCCAGAGAAGGCTTCATCAAACGGACGCTGCGTGCATGGGTGACTCTGCGGGCGCCGACTCCGTGGTGGCGGGCTTTGCTGCTGGGTGGCGCATGTATCGCTGTCTGTTTCGGGATTTGGGGGTTCGTGACTCACGGTGAAGCCGAGGAACGCGTCGTCAGCCCCATCAATCTGCCCAGCCCGCAAGAGACTTTTACGAGCTTTCCAAAACTGTGGTCCGAACGTGGACTGATAGCCAACACCGCGATCACGTTGAAACGCGTATGTCTGGGATTCTGCTTGGCTGTCGCCGTCGCCGTGCCGCTCGGAATTCTGGCCGGTTGCTTTTCTCCGGTCGCGGCATTTCTGTCGCCGCTCATCATTTTTGGCCGCAACATACCGATCGCGGCCCTCATCCCCTTAAGCATGTTGATGTTCGGAACCGACGAGTTTCAAAAAGTGATGTTCATCTTTCTCGCCTGCGTCGCCTTTATCTTGGCCGACACGGCAACTGCGGACAA
>CAXMPN010000185.1:3178-3524 GCA_964195195.1 Pontiella sp.
TGAAAGTCCTGGCTCCGCTGGCGATGCCTTCGGTCTTCAATTCCCTGCGGCTGCTATTCGGTCTGGCCTTCGGTTACATCATGCTTGCGGAACTGATCAAACGGGGCAGTGAAGAGGGCGGCTTAGGCCACCTAATCAACATTTCTCAACGGATAGGCCCACGCGAACACATTTACTTGATTATCTTGATCATTCCCGTCATCGCTCTGGCAATCGACCGCCTTTTGTTTTGGATTCAGCGTGAGCTGTTTCCGTATCGGTATGGAGGAGTCGGTATTCTGAACCAGGGCGTCCGTGCCGCTCTGCACGGCTGGGAGAGTTTGAAGTGCTTGATTGTGAAACCCAA
>CAXMPN010000186.1:0-3519 GCA_964195195.1 Pontiella sp.
CCCGACCGACAGTTTTTTCTACAGCGACGACAAAAACTTCCGCCCCACCGATGCAGTCTTCGGCGAAGATGGAGGACTCTATATTGCCGACTGGCAGAACGTGATCATTGGCCACATGCAGCACAACATCCGCGATCCTTATCGGGACAAGAAGCACGGCCGCATCTACCGCCTGATCTGCAAGGACAGACCTCTGCAGAAACCAGTAGCAATCGCCGGCCAACCGGTCGCCGCCCTGCTCGACAACTTAAAACATCCTGTCGATGGCGTCCGCCATCGTACGCGGATTGAGCTAAGCGCACGCGAATCCGACGAGGTCATCGCCGCTCTCGGCGAATGGGTGAAACAGTTCGACCCCAAGAAAGCAGAGCATGCCCTCCCCCTTCTGGAAGCGCTTTGGCTGTATCAGCAGAATCATGTCCGCAACGAGGAATTGCTCGCCGCCCTGCTCGAATCGCCCGAGCAGCACGCCCGCATCGCCGCCGCGACAGTAAAACATTTCTGGGGACCAGCCGACCCGACTCAGGGGAAAATGGCGACCCAAATCGTGGAGGTTGAGAAGAAGCTTAAAATCGACGTTCCCGCCCACCTTTCCGGCGCGGATGCTGTGGCATACAAGCTCGGCGGCGAGATATTCCACCGGGATGCCCATTGTGCCACCTGCCACCAACCGTATGGCAAGGGCATGGACCCCGTCTATCCTCCACTCGCCGGCAGCCAATGGGTCACCGGAGACCAGCAAAGACTTGCCAAACTCACTCTCCACGGACTCTGGGGTAAGATCGAAGTCAAAGGCAAAACCTACGACCCGACGAAAGGCGTCCCACCAATGACAGCCTTCGGCTCACTCCTCGACGACAAAGAAACCGCCGCCGTCCTTACCTACGTCCGCAACTCATGGGGCAACAAGGCCACACCGGTGAAGGCAGAGACAGTGAAAAAAGTCCGCGCCGCCACCAGCGACCGAAGCATCTTCTGGAAGCCCGAGGAATTGCTCAAAGCTCATCCGATGAAATAGACTTCCGCCCAATTCAAACTGAAACAAAGACAGCTCATACCATGAAAAATATTATCATACTCTTCGCCTTGCTCTCAGGTTTAGCACAGGCCGACACCTCCATCGTTTACCAAGGAGATGCCGGTCCAGGACTTGGCAAGCACATCGTCTTCCTCGCCAGCGATCACGAATATCGCACTGAAGAAACCAGCCCGGCGCTCGCTCGCATCCTCGCAAAACGCCTCGGCTTCAAGTGCACAGTCGTTTTCGGAGTTGATAAAGACGGCTTCATCGAGGCTGGTTCTTCGAATATTTCCGGATTGGAAGCGCTCAAGGATGCTGACCTGTTCTTCATCTTCGCCCGGTTCCTGAATCCGCCAGACGACCAGATGGCTCACGTCGAATCCTACATTGAGCGCGGTGGCCCGGTCGTCGGGCTGCGCACCTCCTCCCATGCCTTCAAGATTCCCAAGAACTCGAAATATGCGAAGTATGACTTCAAATCGAAGGTCAAAGGATACGAGAAAGGTTTCGGCCACCAGATCCTTGGAAATACCTGGGTCGGCCACTACGGCACCAACCACAAACAAGGTACCCGCATCCAGATCATCCCCGCACAGAAGGAACACGCCATCCTCACGGGTGTCGGAGACAATGCGTTCACCCATGCCGGTGCATATGTTGGAAAACCCGGCCCCGACTTCACCGTTCTGACCAAGTCGCAGCCGCTCGTCTCGATGGATCCTAACGCCAAGCCTGACACCGAAAAACCGCCAATGCCATCCACATGGACAAGGCATTACCCAACCAAGGACGGGAAGAAGCACCGCGTTTTCCATTCCACCCAGGGCGCATCAGAGGATATTCTGGATGAAAACTACCGCCGCATGATCATCAACGGCGTCCTGTGGGCAGCCGGTATGGAAAAAGTCATCAAGCCCGATCTCGACATCTCATTCGTCGGCCCCTACCAGCCGAGCACTTTCACCTTCGGCGGCAATGTGAAGAAGGTAAAGCCCTCCGAACTCACCGGATGGGACTCACCCATCATGCCGGCCCGCGAAGAAGAGAAAGCGAAGAAAAAGTAGTAGCGGGCCATGAAATGTCACGATCAATAAGAAAAACCAATATGAATAAACTGTTAGTTTCAATTGTGGCCATGGTCGCTACCGTCACCGTCCACGCCGACTCGATCGACGTTAATGCAGATGGCAGCGTGCTGATTTCATCGACGCGAAACCGTGTCATTTACCAACACGACCCGAAAACTCTCGAGGTCGTCAAGCGCACGCGGGTCAATCAGGACATCAAGGATCTGGCAGTGAACGCCGATGGTACGTTGATATTCTGCGCTGACGGTAATTTTGGCCAAAAGATATCGGTACGTGACCGCAAAACTGGCAAGATTCTAAGCGAAAAAAACGACATCGAACAAGTCGGCGGGTTCGGCTCCGGTGGCGACAAAGTGTTTCTCGTATCGAAGAAGGCCAATCTGCTGGCTTATCGGACAAAGGATGGCGTTTTTTCAATCGTCAACATGGCCGACGGCAAGACGACTGCCACGATCAAGCACGATGAGAAAGCGGCGCCGACACATGTGGGATGCATCAGCCCCGATGGCCAGACCCTGACGCTGATCTCACGTGGCCTAGATACGACGTCCGAAAAGAAGGCGGGCGGACGCGTCAAATTCAATGCTGATTTGGAAGCTGTGTTGACCCATGAGAAGGCCGACGGCAAGGCATCGACAGTGACCACCTACTCCATCGCGAGCGGCAAAATCGTTTCAACAAGAGAGGTATTCTATGATGCGTCCGCACATCAGACGGCGTACGCCTTTCACCATAAGAGTGACGTACATGTTGTGACTTATGGGGACGTCAACATGCGCCTTCCCACCACGGGAGAGCCCGAGCTATATCGAACAACCGTTATGGCCTACGGCTTCGGTGTGACACATGACGGCAGCCGCTTCGCAGTGGGATCGATGATTAACAACGGCGCACTCTTCGACACTGGGAAACCCAAGAAACAGAAGATTGAAGGTGCGACACCCAACCCCGGTTTCCCTGAGTACTACAAGACGATGGTCTTCGATGCCGACAACAACATGTACGGCCTGACTGGCGACCTGCGGCTATTCCGGGTAGACGACAAAAACAAGATGTACCTTATCAAACCAGTGATGTAGAACGGTTTATCTCTGTGAGATAGACAATTATTGTATGAGCCTCTCAAAAACAGGCTCAACAACGACGGGCATCTTTATCACCAGGCAATCTCAAAATCACCCCCTCTCAACAGCAAGCTCAAACGCTCCCTCAAAAAAACTAACTATCTCTAATTGGCAGGCGGGATTGCGTAGAATTTTTCCGCATTGCGGTGGAATAATTTTTCGCATGCCTCGGCTCCTTTAGGCTCGAAGTAGCTGCGGGTCAGCTTCAGAACTGCGGCGTATTCTGCCGTGGTCTTGGTGACTGGCCAGTCGCTGCCATAAACTAGCCGATCCTCACCGTAGCAGT
>CAXMPN010000187.1:0-3519 GCA_964195195.1 Pontiella sp.
TTAACTCGACGATATTGCCTTCCGGATCTGTTATATAAATTGAGCGGCCAAATCCAGTTGCGCCGTATCGTCGCTCGAATCGGCTCACAGTGACATTCTGCTCCGCCAGAAATTCAGTCAGATCTGTCTCGTCGACCTGCTCAATTTGCAAACAAAAATGATCCAGATTATTGCCAGTTGAATCAGGCCCCGGCCCGCCTTTCTTGCCGAGGATGCTATCAACAGAAACAATATCAATCAGTGCGCGTCCAGCGCGCAACTGAGTCAGTCCAAATTCCGCAGACATCTCCCGCTCGACCGTGCAGCCGAGTACATTTGTATAAAATTTAATCATGGCCGCAGCGTTGTTGGCTCGTATAACGACATGATCGATGCCAAGAATGTTTATCACTTATTTATTCCACATTCAGGATTTTCTGATTAACTCAGGTACCAAACGAGACTAAAGACTAATTCCTGACGACTATACTATGCGGTCGGTATCTTGCCCGATGAGCAACCGAATACCGTCCCCAAACCCCTGGATGTCGGCGCTGGCAACAGCAGTTGCCCTCGGTTCTTCCCATCCCCCCTGGGGTAACTCTACCTGAAGAACTAATTTTTCTTCCTTTCCATTCCATACTATGCGCTGATTTTTTCCATCGCGGCTGAATTCAAGCAGCCATGTGCCGAAGACGCCCTTTGCTGATACAAATCTTTGAATCTGACAACCATGTCCTTCGCACGCAGTCTGCATTGCTGCGACGAAATCATCCTCATCCGCAAGATGCCTGCGCTGGCGTCCAGATCTGGAGCGCTTCCCCAACCAATGTATTTCGTTTTCTTTCACGGCTGCCTTTTAATCCAGTATCTGAGAACCCATCGCCAGTTGGACAATGTCAATACCGCCTTCAGTCGTCCATTGATCGACTATATGAAAACCCAGCCCCTCATATAATCCTATCGCCGGGTAGTTCCCAGCAGCGGTGGATACGATTACACGTCTGTTTTGCGCTTCTGACAACACATATGTCATCAATTTTGTCGCAATTCCCCGTCTGTGAAACTTTGGATGGATGACGAGGCTGGAGACTTCGACGATGGATATATTCTCAATTTCGAGCTCTACTAATCCAACACAAGACCCTTGATGCATGTAACCAAAGAACGCTGATTTTGCCCCGGTGAATGACCCCAAAGTCCGGCGCAATGGCGGAAATTTTTCGAGCCCAAGGAGCTGGGCTTCTACTGTATAAGCCGCGTTATGTAACGTTTTTATTTCCCGCGCAATTTTTTCATCGGCCTGGTCGAGCGCGACGATGGAAGCAGTTTCGTCAATGGTCATAGCTCGAACTTCAGTCAACAATGCCCGGCGCTTCGCGCTCGTCCCATTTGGATATCAGCCAGAAGCGACTTTGACGACAGCCCACTTTTCACGCTTTTTCTCAAACGTCATCGATGCAAACGCCGGACTCGTAGATGGCAGAGCGACAAACTTTTTTTGTGAATGCTCATTCCCGATGTCAGGTAGAATCCTTTTCTCGAAAATGCTGGCCGCTTTTTTCCCATTAAAGAATACGTGTGTGATTGCGCGATGCTCTCTGAAAAGCATCCGGAAATCGTTCGTTTTCGCCGTCCGTTCATCGATAGCCGAGTCCAGGCTGCCCCGCCGATAGCAGCTATCCAATACATCCCACAATGCAACTCCACTCGTGACAATTATTTTCAGCCTCTGTTCATACGAAAGATTAACGTCGAATCCGTATAGATCACCCATAATTCTCCAGAAAGCGTTATTTGGCAATCCGTAGTATTCACTCTTAGCAAGAGACGCCGCCCCGGGCATGGATCCGAGAATTAGAACGCGAGAGCGCGGCCCGATCACTGGCGGAAATCCGGTGATTCGATCCGACCGAGGTTCATCCTGCATTGGCATTCTTCGAGTCGATTTATGCGACCAGGTTTCAGTTCCGATCAGCTCAAATTTTTAAAACGGGGTCAACATGCAATCGAACCGCATACGATAAAATGTCGATCCGAAACAATTTCGTGTTGCAGGTGAGACAGGGAAGCCTGCTGTAATTGCTCCGTTACTTCAGCAGGCTCGAATGCGGCGCACAGCGAGTTGAAAAAATCTGTTTGCAGGATTTCCGGCTCCCCGGCCGAATATTGCCGCACCATGGCCCGTGCCTCGCCCGGATTTGAGGGCCGCATTAAATCCATCACGAATACCTTAGTGAGTTCAAAGGACCAGTCCATCAAGCTTGTCCAAAACACGTCCGGAATTGACATGTGGTGCAACAAACTATTGGAAAATATCAGGTCATATTTATGATCGCCTGATGGTAATGCGGGGAGCAACACCTGCGTAAAATTCATGCGTTCTTCTGCATCTTCACGACTCGCCATTTTTCGAGCGACATTCAGCATTGTATGCGAACCATCAATTCCATCAATTTTCCAACCAGGGTACGCCCGTGCAAATCGGCGCGTTATATCACCCGATCCGCAGCCCATATCTAACGCATGCCCTGACGCTGGCAGATCCGGCAATTTTTGCCCTAACAACGTAATGAATTGATTGTGAGGCTCTTCAAAGTCCGCAAGAGCATAGGCACGCACCTGTTCTTCATCATCCATGATTTCAGGTTCGGTTATTCTCAGCATTGTCATATCCTGGGTGGTGTATCCCATTTATCCCCGAATCCCGCTAATCCAATAATGCGCCAAAAAATTCTTACGCAAATATCAACGATCCGTAAATGCGTCGGCCTCAACCTCTACCAATATCTCTGGCGCAATAAGCCGGGCGACTTCCACCATACTTGTGGCCGGCCGAATTTCGCCAAATATCTCTGCATGAACGCGGCCAATTTTTTCCCAAGCGCCGATATCGACGACGTATATTCGCGTACGAACGACATCCTCTAAACAGGCCTCCATCTTAATCAGGGCACGCTCGATATTGGCGAGGCATTGTTTCATTTGCGCGGTGGGATCTCCCAGGCCCGTTATCTCTCCATCCGCTCCGGTGGCCGTGGTGCCTGATACATATATATGTGGCCCCACTCTAACTGCTCGAGAGTAGCCTACCTGAGATTCCCAAGGGGTTCCGGAGGCCAATAATTGACGGGTCATGTGACGATCTTTGTGCTCAATAGTTAGTCGGGATGATGTGGGTCAATCCACCGAACTTCTTCAGCCGACTCAACCGCTTCAATATCGAGATTGACAACAATGGGCTCCTGATCGTTCCTGACCAACACACATTCCAACACCTCAGTTGTGCTTGCATTCATTTCCTGATGCGGCACATAGGGTGGGACGAATATGAAATCACCTGCTGCTGCCACAGCCGTATACTCAAGTTGGTCTCCCCATCGCATGCGCGCACGCCCCCTGACAATATAAATAACACTCTCCAGATTTCCATGATGGTGTGCTCCGGTCCTCGCATCCGGTGCTATATCCACCGTACCGGCCCAGATCTTATTGGCGTTGGCCGATGCTGCCGTGATCGCAGCCATTCGGTGCATACCG
>CAXMPN010000188.1:0-3518 GCA_964195195.1 Pontiella sp.
GGACACCCCGACTCTGATGCCAGATTACAAGTCCATCGGCAGTAAGTATTTCGACAACCCCTATTACCTCGCCAATGTGCAGCGCTACATCGGGGACTGGAAAAAATACTGGGGTGAGAACATCCCAGCCATGATGCAGACCAAGGCAGTGCCCGACGGCAGCTCGTGGGGGCAGATGCCCTCACCTAAACCCGACATCGGCGATTCCACGGCAACCTTCGAATACAACGTCTACATGCACTGCTTCACCCCGGCGGCACTCAGCGGAATCGTATTCCTCACAGGCGAGTCGATGGTGGCCGACGACCAGGGAGCCAATTTCGGCCCCGAGATGACCGTGCTAGCCAACAGCGTCAAAACCCGCTTCAGCCTCTGGCAAAAAGGGGTGGATATTCCATTCTTCTACACCCTTCCAAGCAAAGCACTGGCTCCAAAGCTCACCCAGCCTAAAGCGATCAAGGGGACCAATACCGCCATCGATCTCAACGACTGGTTAGACGTCAGCGACGTGATCAAGACCGTGACTAAATAATACCCGCTACCAAAAGCAATTTTCTAGCAACCATGAAACCACACATCATCCTCTCCCTCATCACCCTCGGCCTTCCCGCCTCTGGACAAGAAAAATTCAACGCTGTGGCCCACGGAAAGGAA
This sequence comes from Pontiella sp., assembly GCA_964195195.1. Classification (GTDB taxonomy): domain Bacteria; phylum Verrucomicrobiota; class Kiritimatiellia; order Kiritimatiellales; family Pontiellaceae; genus Pontiella. The sequence continues at coordinate 655 of CAXMPN010000188.1, forward strand.
GTATTTTCCTCGATGGGCTGCGTCGAATGCCACGTCACTGAGAAGGGCGACAACTCAATGAAGACCGGTCCAAATTTATTTGGCCTGTTTCTGACCGATGCTCGCAGCCGCGAAATCGGACCAGTGGGTGAGCGGAAGAAAGTGAAAGCAGACAAAACCTACTTCACCAATTCGGTGCGTCATTCGTGGGACGAACTAGCCGTCGCGGAACGCGGACCGGTCAAAGGCACTACCTATATGCAGATCATGCCCCAGTACACTGAGGCAATTCTACCGGATCAAGATCTCGAATCTCTCTGGCATTACCTGCGGACTTTGGCCGACAAAAAACAGGCCGGCCCAGCGCAGGTCATGCTGACGAAGAAAAAAGAAGCAGTCATCGCCAACTTGATCGATGTCCCCGGCGAGATTCCAGTGACCACCCGACCGCGCGTCTTCAGAGCGCCCTTGGCGGGATCGAGTGCCCGTGCCCTGCATGTGGGACTCCCCAATGGCATGAGCTACACCTTCGATGCCCGCATGCTTTCCGTGCGGAGGGTTTGGGGTGGTGGCTTTCTAAATCTGCGGCAGGAACGCGGAGGTCGCGGCAAGCGGCCCTCCACGGTCGGACGCAATGCATTGATCTTTCTCGAAAACGAGCCCATCCTTGCCCCCCTCACCCCGGATGGAAAAGTGGTCGATTTCGAATTCAAAGAACCCGATGTGCAAGACCACGCTACCATCGAAAAACACCTTTGGGACCCCACGGATTTCAGTGAGAAAATGGCCCGGCTCGATGCCGAGTTTCTGGGTCATCGTCTCGAGTCCAAAACCGGAATCCCCAGCTTCCAATTCCGCGTTGGCAAAAATACATTTTCAGAAACAATCAAGATCAGCGACGACGGCCAGATCGAGATCGCCCTCGAGGGATCGGTTCTCCAAGCCCAAAAGTTCCAACTGCGTTCCAGCGGCCTGACCAACGTGCAGGTCAAAGGCGGCTCCTTCGCAAAAGGAACTTGGACGCTAGCTGTGGCTAAATCCTCTAGCGTCTATATTCTAAAGGCGAAACTGCCCGGAGCACTGCAGGTCAAACCAAAAGTTGACCGCAAGGAAAACTGGTCGCCTCAGCCTGTCGTGTCCACCCCCACAGTCGTGCTCCAGCCCGATCTAACCCGACGCAGGAAACCAGGAAAGCCACTTGCCACCCAAGCCGGCTACAGCACCAACAGCTGGCAATCACCACTGGACATCTACGGGCGTAAACAACTCTTCGCAGCCACCGGAATCGCAGTGGCCAAGGACGGCACCATTGTGCTGGCTACTCGCGCCTCAGGGATATGGCGCATCCGCGACGGAAAATGGTCGCTCTTTGCGGAGGGAACTTTCGAATCACTGGGAGTTTGCATCGAGGATGACAAAGGCGACCGAATCGTCATCACCCAGAAGCCGGAGTTGACCCGCATCAGCGACACCGATGGCGATGGCCGCGCCGATACCTTTGAAACAGTCTGCGATGATTTTGGAATCCATGGCAACTACCACGAGTACACCCACGGACCGGTTCGCGATAAGGCGGGCAACTACTACTTCAACCTGAACCTGGCTGATGCCTCGAAACAAGAACGCGCCTCATTCCGCGCTGGCGGTAAGTTCATGGGATCTATGGGCGGTTACCGTGGTTGGTGCTGCCGGGTCACTCCGGACGGCACTTTCGAACCCTTCGCCAACGGACTGCGCAGTCCCGCGGGTTTCGGCATGGCTCCAGATGGCCGTCTTTGGTATGCCGATAACCAAGGCGAATACGTAGGCTCCTCAAAGTTTGTACCTCTCGAGCAAGGGAAATTCTACGGTCACCCATCCGGGCTCGTCAATCTTCCCGGCGTCAACCCCGACACCGAACTCGACTATGATGCTTGGGCCGCCAAACTGCGCAAAGGTGCAGTCTGGCTTCCTCACAACAAGATCGCCAACTCCCCCGGCAACCCAGCCTGGGACGTGACCGGCGGAAAGTTCGGCATTTATCAGGGACAGGTATTCATGGGCGACCAAACACTCTCTCAGCTGTTCCGCATCGTGACCGAAAAAGTCAATGGGATCGATCAAGGTTGCGCCATCCCATTCGTAGAAGGCCTAGCATCCGGCGTCATGCGCCCCTGCTTCCTTGCCGACGGCAGCATGCTCATCGGCCAAACCGGTCGGGGCTGGTACGCCACTGGTGGTTTCCAGGATGGCCTGCAGCAAATGGTTTGGGATGGAAAAACGATCCCAGCCGACATCCACAAAGTCACTTCCAGCTCCAGCGGATTCGACATCCACTTCACCCTTCCTTTGGATAAAGAAGTCACCGCCGAACAACTCAAAGAATCTGTTCTAGTGAAATCCTGGTTCTACACCAACACCTTTGAATACGGCTCACCAGAACACGACATCCGCGAGGACGCACTGGCAGAAGTGGTCATTTCCAGCGACCGCAAGACGCTGCAATTGAAGATCGCAGATTTCGGCAAGGGCACCCAATGGCTCGACCGGATCTACCACCTCAATATTCCAAAGGCCAAAGGCCTCTTCCGCAACGGATCGTCCTGGGACACCCTGGAAAGCTATTTCACGCTGCGCTCGATTCCTAAATAGGCCAAATGGCACTACCACCTTTTTCCATCCATGAACAAACAAACTATCATCGCCGTTGCCGGTATCGTATCGGCACTTTTCGCTGGAACAGCCGTTGCCAATGCAGCAGTAGCAGCACCGGATCAGGTGCCGCCGACACTCCAGGCTCAATGCGCCGCGCCTTTTCGCGATAACGCGGTCTTGCAGCAAAAAATCAAACTACCGGTCTGGGGCACATCTTTGCCGGGTGCCAAGGTCACCGTCCAATTCGATGG
>CAXMPN010000189.1:0-2508 GCA_964195195.1 Pontiella sp.
CGGTGACAGGGGCAGGTCGTGAATCCGCACGCCGGTCGCAGCGCGCACTGCGTTTGCGGCAACCGCAAGTGGCGCAACGATAGGCGTTTCACCAACACCGCGCACGCCATAGGGATGGCTTGGGTTGGCGACTTCGATAATCTGGGTATCGATCATCGGCATGTCAGAGGCAACCGGGATTCGATAGTCGAGAAACCCGGCGTTTTCCAGCACCCCGTCGGCATCGTAGATGTACTCTTCGTTCAGCGCCCAGCCGAGACCCTGAACCGCACCACCCTGCAATTGCCCTTCAACATAGGCCGGGTGTATGGCTTTGCCTGCATCCTGTATCGCAAAACCGGCGCCTGCACCTTGCGCATTCAGCGACGCGCGGCCGAGCAGAGGCCCGCCGGTGCGATGGGCTTTGCGCGCAATATCCGCAAGGCTCAAGGCTTTGAGCTCCGCATTCACGCCCGGTGCGGGAACTGCCTGACCATCCTGCCACTCGACCTGATCTTCATCGACTCCCCAGGTTCCGGCAGCGCGGGACTTACACTGGGTGATGATGTCTTCACAGGCTCGCACCACCGCCATGCCGGTGGCAAACGTTGTCCGGCTGCCGCCCGTCACATTGGAAAAGCCCGTGCTTTCGGTATCGCCCACCAAGGTTTTGACTGCTTCGTATGGCACACCCAGCGTCTCCGCCGCCATGAGGCACATCGACGCGCGAGAGCCACCGATATCCGGATTTCCCTCTACCACGGTCACCGTACCATTTTCGTTGATATGCACTTCTGCGCTGGATTGCATGCCGACATTGAACCAGAAACCGGCAGCCACCCCGCGACCAGCGCCTTCGGGTACCGGCGCGTTGTAGTTTGGATGGGCCTTCGCGGCCTCAATGCACGCTTTGAAGCCAATCACCGGGAACTTCGGGCCATACGGCGCCTGCGTTCCTTCGTCGGCTGCGTTGTGCATGCGCAGATCGAGCGGATCCATGCCCAGTTCCCGCGCGAGATCATCCAGTGTCGACTCCATTGCGTGCATGGATTGGGGTGCGCCGGGGGCTCGATAAGCTGCAACCTTCGGTTTGTTGACCACCACGTCAAAAGCCTCGATGTGGAAATTTTCCAGATCGTACGGCGCGAACACCGACATCGCACCTGGTCCCATGGGGGCACCGGGAAATGCTCCCGCCTCATAGGCGAGCCATGCGGTTGCGGCGGTGATCGTGCCATCTTTCTGCGCACCCACCTTCACTTTGCAGTGCGTACCGGCGGCCGGGCCTGTTGCCCTGAAAACCTCTTCGCGAGTCATCACCATCTTCACGGGTCGTCGCGATTTCTTTGACAGTAAAACGGCTACCGGCTCGAGATAGACCACCGTCTTGCCGCCGAAGCCACCGCCAATTTCCGAAGCGATGAACTTCAAATCCGCCACATTCATGTCGAGAATTTTCGCGGTCATGGAACGAAAATCGAAATGACCCTGCGTACAACACCAGACTGTCGTCTGCCCGCCTTCATTCACTGACGCCGTACACGCGTGCGGTTCGATATATCCCTGGTGGGCCATCGGGATGTGGTAGTCGCCTTCCACGATGACGTCAGCTTGCTCGAACCCTGCTTCGACAACGCCCCGGGTCAGGGTCATAACCGCAGCAATATTACTTGGTTTATCAGTAGGTTCCGGAAGATCCTTAGTAATTCGCTTCTCATTCAGAAGCGGGGCATCGTCCACCATGGCGGCATCGACATCCAGCACCGGTGTCAGCGGCTCATAGACCACTTCGATCGCCTCGCAGGCAGCCTCCGCCAGCCGTACAGACGTCGCAGCCACAGCTGCAACCGCGTGGCCGTGGTAGAGGGCTTTGCCGCGAGCCATGACATTCTGTGCCACGTCCGACACATCCCCGCCGCCTTCGCCCCCTACCTCGCCCGAGCCGGAGGATGGAAAATCGCCACCCGCAACGGCTGCATAAACACCTTCCATTGCCAGGGCTTTACTGAGGTCGACACTTTTGATGTTGGCGTGGGCATACGGACTGCGCAGTATCCGGCCATGCAGCATATTCGGCAGATTCAGATCTGCGCCGAACTGAGCCCGGCCCGTTACCTTATCGATGCCGTCCGGTCGTACCGGCGAGGTGCCGATTACTTTGAATTCCTGGGCTTCTGCCACGGTTCGCTCCTGTCGCTCGTAAATTGGAATTGGTCGCTAGGCTTCGTGTGCGAGTTCTCTGGCCGCATCCTGCACTGCCCGCACGATCTTGTCGTAGCCGGTGCAACGGCACAGATTGCCTGCCAGCGCGTAGCGGATCTCTTCTTCGCTGGGCTTGGGGTTGTTGTCGAGCAGAGCCTTGGCGGCCACCAGAAAGCCTGGTGTGCAGATGCCGCATTGCAGAGCGGCATGCTCGATGAATTTCTCCTGCAGTGGATGCAGCTTGTTGCCGTCTGACAGGCCTTCTATCGTGCCAACCTTACTGCCTTCCACCTCGGCGCCGAGCACCAGGCAGGAGCAGACCAGTTG
>CAXMPN010000189.1:2518-3231 GCA_964195195.1 Pontiella sp.
CGCCTTGGTCGCAACAATGAAACCGGGGGTGCAGACTCCACATTGCAGGGCTGCGTTTTCCAGGAATTTCTGCTGGATCGGATGCAGGCCATCTTCACCGGCTATGCCTTCAATGGTCGTAATCTCGCAATCGCCAGCTTCTACCGCCAGCATCAGACATGAACAGATCAGTCTGCCATCAATCAGGACACTGCAGGCTCCGCAGTCCCCGGTCGAACAACCTTCTTTCGTACCGGTTTTGGCGAGCGTATCACGCAGGACGTCCAACAATGTCTGCTGAGGTTCACACAGGAACTCCATAGTTTCGCCATTGATAGACGCAGATACTTGTACTTTTTCCATTGTTCCTAATACTCCCGATCGCCTTCAGGCGAGCGCTCTGTCTTTGGCAATCTGTGCGGCACGCCGACACAGCACTGCAACTACTTTTCTGCGGTATTCCGCAGTACCACGTTTGTCTGAAATTGGTGAGGAGGCTTCGGTGCAGGCAACGCCTGCTGCCTGGAGTGCGGCTTCATCCACCGTGCTCCCAAGCAACGCATCCGCTGCCGCCGGAACCACAAGCACCGTTGGCGCAACCGCGCCTATGGCCACCCGAGCCATCGTGCATGTGCCCGATTCATCAAAGCCCAGTGCAACTCCACAGCCCACCACCGCAATGTCCATCTCGGTGCGGGGGATGAATCGCAAGTACGCATCGGCCTGCCTTGGCT
>CAXMPN010000189.1:3241-3502 GCA_964195195.1 Pontiella sp.
ATTCTGCATTTTCAAACCCAGCAGAAATTCGTTGGCAGCAAGGGCATTGACCCCTGGCCCCGTCATAAACTCGACCACTGGCAGCTCACGGATCCCATCGCCACTTGCGATCACACAAATCGCATCGTTTGCCAGCAGCGCTGGAATGCTGTCACCAGCAGGAGAGGCATTGCAGAGGTTGCCGCCGATCGTTGCCCTGCCCTGAATCTGGGTCGAACCAATAAGATCTGCTGCCTCGAGCAAGCCCGGAAACAGTTTTAC
>CAXMPN010000190.1:0-3459 GCA_964195195.1 Pontiella sp.
GGTGAGGTGTCCGCCAGTCGGCGTCCGTCATAGACAAGGATCTGCTGAGCAACCGGATATCCACGGGCGACAAAAATCTGTTGTTTCACGTCTTCAATGATGTTGGTCCCCTCGACCGTCAGCGGCAAGGGTGCATTTCCGGGGTCGAGGACAGTCACCTGAAACCCTTGCGCCAACGCCGGGACCACTGCGAGGAGCAAGAAGAGGGAGGAAAAAGCAGCGGATCTCCAACACTGGGAAGATACAAATTTAACCCGTCGGAACGATGAAGATAAAAAGGCGTGCATCGTGTTCATAGTCAATCCTTTGTTTGTATGTTGCTGTCGGCTGTAACAGATCAGACAGCCTCGATATAAGTAGCTGATAGCGCTTACATTGTAAAGGGTTTTTAGCAAAATATTGCAACGTGTAACGATCATTTGCATCCAACCGCGAGCGCGTTCGAATGGGGTGCTGCCAGCCATGATGACCCACACGTGTTCGGCCGCGTCCGTCTTCCTGCGGAAACCGAAGTGCGCGGTAATTTCACGTAACGAGTGAGGAGGCTTCGATGCAGTAAAAACATCATTTCATAGGATCGGCCACTGCTCTCGGTGGACGACTGAATGCCTCGGCGGACCAATGATCGAAGCGTGCGGTTTACTTTCCAGGCGAAAGGTAGAGAAACTTCGTAACTACCAGGTCAATCGGCTTATCCGAGACCGGCGGTAGACCCTCGTCCAGCCACAAGTTGATGCGAATGTTTTCTTTACGCGGCTCGGGCACGGCGGCACCGGTACGGGTCCAGGCGGCAATGACCGCCTCTTCCGGAATGCGCAGCGAATCGAACCGACCACGAGCCGTCATGAAGTCTACCCGCCCGTGCTGCCAGGTCATCACTTGCGTCAGATAGGGCTCGTTCTCATCAGGCTCCACCCGATAGCGCAGCCAATTACCGGGGGTCGTGAATGGTTGAATGACGAACTGGGCATTGGTCGGATCGTCCGGATCGCTCCACCGGGCAAACTCGAAGTCCAGCTCCCGATTGGGCCAAGGGAGCCCTGCTTCCCAAGTGAACATTCCCGCAATCACGTTCGGATCCACATACTCCGGCTCCGTTTTGGTCTGGAAGATATAGGTTCCATAGCCGAAGCTCTCCTGAAGAATCACTTCCGTACTGTACCAGTTCCCGTCGCGCTTCGTGATGGTCAGATGCAACCCGTCGTCGTCCACCCAAAGATCTTCCTCCCGGCCGGAGAAGCGATTCGGACCCGGTCCTGCCGGAACATCGTGAACCTTGACGCTCCATTTATATCCGGAGAAGTCCAGGAACCGCTGGTAGACTTTCGTGTCCTCCGGCCATTGGTTCGGTTCCGCGGGGGCTGTCTGCCCGTCGACCGTTTCTTTTGATCCTTGCGATGGCTCGTCGCTGGGGTCTGCCGCCATCGCAGCCGCAGCGGTCGTTACCACAACCACACAAGTGATAAATGGGACTGTGCGCATGAGTGATAGGAAATCGCTTTTCAGGCGATTCAGGCACTGGCCCGATGAGATCGATGTGAAGAGTAGTTTCATAAAAGCAGTTTTAGTAGAACACGGGGATTTGTCAAGGGTGGCATCCTGCGAGGGAGGAATGACAGCGCTTAGGTACAGTCACGAATGAATGTCTTCGAGCGCGGAACATTTAGATTCGCGAAGATCGGCTCGATAAGGCGGCGTAAAATCAGTCTGCAAACAGTCCCGCATAGCCCATATGATCGCGCCTACCGCCAAGCCCCTCGGTCCGTTCCTCGTTGCATTTGAAATTCTGCAAGGTATAAGTCCGCAGTGAAAGTTCCGAAACAACTCAAAGATTTGATTGCCGACGGCCTTGTGGACGAAGTCCTCCGGCAGTTAATGAGTGGCAAGGAAGCGACCATTTACATCGTTCGCTGCGGCTCTGAAATCCGCTGCGCCAAGGTGTATAAAGACACTTCCAAACGCAGCTTCAAAAAAGCGGTGCAATACCGGGAAGGCCGCCACGTGCGTAACAGCCGCCGCGGCCGAGCCATGGCCAAGAGGTCCAAGTTCGGGAAAAAGGAACAGGAAGAAATCTGGCAGCATGCCGAAGCGGATGCGCTCCATCTTCTGGCCCATGCCGGCGTCCGCGTTCCACAGCCCTACGGATGCGTTGATGGCGTAATGCTCATGGAATTGATCACCGATGCCGAGGGCCGGGTGGCCCCCCGATTAAACGACGTCACCATGACGCCCGAACAAGCCCGGAAAGACCATGCAACGGTGATGACAGAAATCGTCCGCATGCTTTGTGCTGGAATCGTCCACGGCGACTTGTCGGAATTCAATGTGCTGCAGGACGAAACCGGCCCCGTCATTATTGATCTGCCGCAGGCCGTCAATGCCGCGGGCAATAACAACGCCCAAGCCATGCTGGCCCGCGACGCAAACAATATGACCAGCTACTACGGCCGTTTTGCACCCGACCTGCTCAAAAGCAAACACGCCAAAGAAATCTGGGCGCACTATGAAGCCGGCACGCTCGCCCCCGACACCCAGCTCACTGGCCGCTTTAAGGAATCTAAAAAGAAAGCCGATGTGAAGGGCGTACTGAATGAAGTGGAATACGCCGCCAAAGAAAATCAGGAGCGGCTGCGACGCCTCCGCGAACGGGAACTGCTGGAAAAAGAGCAGCATCCCGAACCTTCGCGAAGAAAGAAGAATGGCAGACACCGGCGCCGAAGATAAGATGATCTCCTTAAAATACCTATCTGGATACGCGCCGGAACTGCAGCTCCAGATCCAGCACATGATTGGGCAGGATACGCTGGGCGCCTTCCTGTAGTTTCACCAGCACCTTGCCCCGTCTTCATTTACGAAACCGCGATGTTCACCAAACGCCCGGAGACAATGATCACTTTGCGCCTCAGGCTTGTTTTTTGTCCCTGTTTTTTGATTTTCCTTTCTATCGCCTCCGTGAAAAGAACGACTCCTTATCTGCTGAACGCGGGAGCGCGGCATACCGCCATCATCAAAAACCTCCTCATGACTTTCCATGTTGGAAAGTTATTACTTGCCAACATGGAAAGTGAAGGCTACATTACTTTCAATATTAGAACGTTAAACAGGAGACAGGTAATGGCAGATAAAAAAGATCACACTGAAATCAACGAAGCGGGCCGGGCGCTTGATTCGATACAACAGATGGAACGGGCTGCCTTGTTAAGAGCCATGCCACCGCGGTGGTTTGGTGCGACTATCGCCCTACTGGCCGGAACCTTGGTTACCCTTTCAGCAGCAGACCTGCGGGAGTACCATGTATTGATTATTGTGGCAATAGCGTTGGTAATATCATACCAAAGCCAAAAAATGGGGGTAACTGGTAAAAAATTTCCGGTCAAACTGACCGGGTTTGCCATGGTGGTTTTGTTACCTTTATTCTTTGGTTTTATCATCGCAGCACAGCTTTTTAGCCCCACCTTA
>CAXMPN010000191.1:0-3438 GCA_964195195.1 Pontiella sp.
CAGTCTCACTTCGCAAAGCTCGTGTGTTCGCGCTTTGCGCTCAGTCGCTGCACGACTGCCTCGCTTCGCAGGCTCGCGTCGAACCTTTTAGGTTCTCATCCTGTCGAGCCCCATTAATGAAATGGCGCCCTGAGCAGGATTCGAACCTGCGACCTACGCATTAGAAGTGCGTTGCTCTATCCAGCTGAGCTATCAGGGCGTTGAATTAAAGGTGCGGCAATATAGGTTAGTGGCGGGAAAGGTGGCAAGCCGTTTTGTGCCTGATTGGTGCGGGTCGGGGACGCATGTTTCATTAAGGGAAGGCGCTTGGTTGGCTCAGCGGGGTTGGAAGTCATGGCCGCCGCAAGGCTTGCGCGTGGGCCGAGGTTCCGGTTTATTGATGGATATGACTCTGGACGCGGCATTGCTGAAAAATAAATACTATGCCTTCCGGCACGGGGAAAGCCAGGCAAACGTGGAGGGGATTATTGTCAGTAATCCCTCCATAGGTACGGCGAAGTACGGCCTGTCAAAAGAGGGGCGCCGTCAGGTGGAAGAGAGTGCCGCACGGCTCAGCGCGGCTGTTTCCGATGCGGTCATCGTCGCATCCGATTTTCTCCGTACCGTTGAAACTGCTGACATCGTCAGAAGGGTCTTCGGAGCGGAGTCGGTCAGGCTCGACCCACGGATGCGAGAGCGGCAGTTCGGGCAGTGGGACGGGGCATGCTATACCCATTATTCCGATACGTGGAAGAAGGATGCTGTTGATCCCGACCAGATGATCGATGGCGTGGAGAGCGCGAATGCAGTCCGCCGCCGAATGGTTGATGCGGTTCTTTCTCTCGAAGCCGATTTTTATGACCGCGACATTGTGCTGGTGTCGCACGGCGACCCTTTGCGTCTTCTTCAGACGGCCTTCGAAGGGATGGATGTCGCCCTGAACCGGACCGTGCCCTATTATAAGACGGCCGGCTGGCGCTTGCTGAATCCGTAGCAGGGTTTGAGCGTCAGCTATCGCTGAGGTTGCGGACGTCGTCCTGCAGGTATTCGAGGACGGACTTAAATTTGCCCAGGTTGTCGGGATTGATTTCGACCAGGGTTTCGTGGGCTTCGAGGGTGGATTTGGCGGTTTCCAGCTTGTTAGACGTATCGGTTTCGAGGGTTTGGGATGAACCATTCAACCGGTTCAGAAGGTCTTGCTCTTCCTCCGTAGTAGACAGGGAATAGTCGACTACACGATCAACTCCCAATGTGACTAGAAGCTTCTTGTTCTTTTCGGAAAGGTTGATCAGCTTGAAGGAGAACGCCGGTTTTCTTTTGATATAGCAGGCGATGCCCGCCACTACTCCCATGAAGGTGCTGTCCATGCCTGAGCAGTCCGACATTTCGATCAGGATCCGGTCCGCCGACGCGGTGTGGATGACCTGATGGATGAATTGTTTCATCGGCGGGCTGACCTTGAAGGATCCCCGGCCTTGTACCCGTAGCAAGGCGGTACGGTCAATGTACGCCGCTGTCAGGTTGTTATTGTTGCCTGAACCCATAAGCTGATGAAGTCCTTAATTACCCAAACCGCTGAAGATAGTATCATCGCGGTTAATGAGATCAACGTGTTTGTTTTGGAAAAAAAGTCTAGTTTGGGCTGCACGCATAAGCAAGGCGAGCCATCGGTTAAACGGCAGGGGTAATGATGACGACACATTCTCCCTTGACGGTGCGGTTTTCATAGCAGTTTCTAATATCGTCCGGTGTCCCCTCGGTGCATTCTTCAAATTTTTTCGTCAACTCCCTGCCGACGAATACGATCCGTCCGGTGCCGAGGTATTGCTCAATCTCATTCATCAGTTTAAGGAGGCGATAGGGCGATTCATAGAACACCACCGGTAGATCGGCATCCTTCCATTTTTCGAGATCGCGCTTGCGACCGCCGCTTTTGTGAGGCAGGAATCCGGCAAAGATGAATCCCTTTTCTCCGTATCCGCTGAGCGCGACGGCGGTCGTGACGGCGGCGGGGCCTGGTACGGACGTGATCGGGACCCCCGCCGCTCGGCAGCGGGTAACGACGCGCGAGCCTGGATCGGAAATGCCGGGCATGCCGGAGTCGGTCACCATGGCAACCGCCTCGCCGCTTTGGATACGATCAATGATCTGCTCGGCACGCTGGACCTCATTGAACTTATGGCAGCTTTGCAGGTGCGTTTTGATTTCATACCGATCCGTGAGCCGACGGGTATGGCGGGTGTCCTCTGCGACGATAAGATCCACCTCTTTCAGCGTATCGAGTGCCCGGAACGAGAGATCGCTCAAGTGGCCGATGGGGGTTCCTACAATGTAAAGTCCGGCGTCCATGATCAACGGCTCTGATCCGTGAGGGCGTCGAAGAAGGCATCAAGCCGTTGGACGCCTTCGGTGGTGATGGCGCGCTCCATGGTGCGGAAGGAACGCGAACGGGCCTCCGTGGGCGATTGGTGCGCTTCGCGTCCCTTGTTGTTGACGGCCGCAAGCACGGTTCCGCTGGTATCCTTGATCTGTACCGCCAATTCATAGCGGACAAATACGAGGTTGGCGGTGCGCTGGCCGGTGTTGGTGACCGCAACACGCCCCGCAATCTCAAGTCCGGCGGGTGATCCGACAACGAAGCCGTAGCGGGTGATTAATTCTTCAAGGCATGCGGTCATTCGTCCATCGCTATCCCCATCGATCTGGATCTGCACGCGGATTTGTCTGGAGGTATCGGCCAGGGCCTTTTGGATTTTGCTGATGGAATAGTCGGGGGCGGAGGCCGAGGCTGTGGAAGGATGAATGACGCTGAGCTGCCGGAGCAGTAGCTCGTTTTCCGCCGCCCGGCGGCTGGCTGCACGGAGCTGCGCATACCGGTCGAGCAGATTGCCGGTCTGTTCCGCCTGGTCGAGTGCAAAGCGGACACGCCCGGTCAATTCATCGATCTTGTCCCTGTAGATGGCCGCTGTTGCGCGGCGGTCGAGATAGGCCACCGCGTGATAGCGTCCGTTGCTATCCTTCCAGGCTTCGGCATGCTGGATGTTGTAGAGGGTCTGGGAAGAGAGAATGTTAACGTCGCTGGTGAAGTCGGTGGTGCGGACCAGGGATTGATCGGATTCATGGGTGGTATCGAGTAGACGCTCGTCGGATTCAATATGCGCCTCGAAAATGCGTGATAGGTTGGCTGCGGCGGCGTTTTCAGCGGCACGGCGCGTGTCGCCTTCGCCCACGGCTACGAGATACTTATTTTCGGCATAGATCGCTTTCGGGTTTTCCACCCATTCCGGTGGCCGGTGTCTAAACGTACTGCATCCGCTCAACAGAGGAATGGTTAGGAGAATGGATAAAATTATTCTGCCTGATGTGCGCATATAGGGTTCCTTAGTTGAGGTAGACGGATTCAAGCACATTGAGCCGCCCGGCTTCAAGGCGCACACCGGTTCTTTCATCGGTATGCAG
>CAXMPN010000192.1:0-3431 GCA_964195195.1 Pontiella sp.
TGTGGCTAATGACGTGTCTTCCATACCTAAACTTCATGCCTTCTGCGGCCCCCTGAGGTGGTCCCGCTTTGTTGGACAGCTTGCCCGACGAGTAACTCCCCTCATGCTTCCCATCTCAATCCTCTCCCGCCACTTTCACCGTCGCCAGAGCTGGTGCCTCGGCGTTCTCTCTCTCCATCCACACGTAAACGGGGATGCCGAGCAGCAGCAAGATGAAACCATAGAGGACGATCTCCGCACCGGATCCGTAGACCGTCCAGACCGAGTAGACGAAGGCGACCACCGCGATCACGCCCGAGCCGAGCAGCCGCTGGCCACGGAACCGCTCCGGGTCCTTGAGTAGAATGATCAACTCCGCCATGGCGCAGAAGGCATAGGGCATGAGCGTGGTGAGAGTGGCCAGCAAAATTATGAACTCAAAGATCTCCACCATGCTGCGCGAGCCCGAGTAGTTCAACAGCAGCAGGATCGTGATGAAGACGCTCGAGACGACGAGACCGTAAGCGGGTACACCCCGTTGGGAGAATTTAGCGAACCTGCGCGGGAACAGCCCGTCTTGCGCCGCTGCCGCGGGCACCTGGCCCTGTAGCAGGGTAAAACCGTTGATGGTGCCGAGGCAGGAGACGATAGCCCCGAAGGCCACGGCGTAGTAGGCCCACTGGCCCCACATGTTGGCCGCAGCGAGGGAAAAAGGTGCGTTCGAACGGGCCAGCTCCTCAGGGGGCACCACGCCCATGACCACGATCATCCCGAGGATGTAGACCACGGCCGCAAGCAGCGTGCCGAAGATCGTCGCCCGGGGAATGGTCCGCGTGGGATTTTCCACGTCCCCGGCGGGGACGGTTGCCGATTCAAGGCCTAGAAACGACCAGAGAGTGAGCGCCGCCGTGGCCGCCAATACAGAGAAGACCGGCTCACCGCTGGCGTTGAAGGGCGTGAAATGGGCCGTGTCGACCCACAGCAGTCCGAGTGTGGCGATGGCGATCAGCGGCACCAATTTCAAGATCGCGGTGATCAACTGGATGGTGCCGGCTTCCTTGACGCCACGGCAGTTGATCCAGGTGATCGACCAGACCAACCCGAGGCCGACCAGGCCAGCCAACCAGAGCTGATCCTTCAGGGCTGGCACGAAGACCGTGAGATAGCTGACGAAGGCGACCGCGACAGCGGCGTTACCCGACCAGACGGCGATCCAGTAACCCCAAGCGATCCAGAAGCCGGCGAAATCGCCAAACCCCTCGCGAGTGTAAGCATAGGGCCCGCCTGCCTTGGGCACCAGGGATGCCAGCTTCGCAAACACCAGGGCGAGGCTGATGGCGCCCAGCGACGTAAGCATCCAGCCGACGATCGAGATGCTGCCGTAGGGGGCGAGCGTCGCCGGCAACAAGAAGATGCCCGAGCCAACCACATTGCCGACGACCAGCGCCGTGCACATCCAGAACCCCAGTGCGCGCGGTCTCTCTTCTGTTTGGGCGACCATCGTCTAGGCTCCGATCTTGCGCCTATTCGTCGGGTGCAAGTTGCAATGTGAATCCCCCCGGACCAGGCGGCGACAACAGTATTCCTTCGCCCTTGGCTTGAGCTGTGATCACCACGCAACGACTGTTATTCGCGATCACCTCGCCCTCACCCACGACAAGCCCGAGGCTGCCACTAGACCCGTAGTAGGTGCCAATCAGGTCCTCGATTCTCGAGAGGTTATAAATCTTGCCCGTGAACTCGATACTGGCGGCACTCACGTCCAATAGTTTGAATCCATTGAAGCTGAATTGATATTGCTCACCGTTCGTCAGAGTGAGCGTTCCCCCACCCCAACTAACGCCGGCGATAAGGCCAACCTTCTTGCCCGAACCTTCGAGGGTTCCGGCGAGTTTGTGGTCAATATCACCACATTGGGGGCCGCTCGGGTCTGGTCCCGACGGAACCCAAGGGTTCTGTGTTAGGGGGTTCGGCTCTGGCCTCACGCCTTCTTGGGTGTCTCGCGAAGAGGAACACCCACTGCCGAATGCGACGACTATCGCAGCCAAGACAACACGGCAGGCTAGGTATGAACCACGCATCTCTTCCCCCCATTAACGCATTCGAGCCGCAAGGAAACTAGGGCCAGGAACTAAGTGACGACTTCTCGCTCTCCTGGGCCGCTACCACTGGCCGAGTATCGAACCGACGATTTCCCCGACAGCTTTCCCGCTTGGTTCTTTTGACAGCACTCTTAATCACAACATCACTCTTCGGGCGCCGCAGCGTTCGGCGACCGTCACTTCCTTTGGCCCTTGTTGGAAACCTCCTCCTTCGGGGGCCTTAGTTCAGATGGCTGTTAATCCAATGGCAGACTATTGCCGCAGAGTGCCGCGCTGGGAACTGTCAGAAATGACAGTTCACCCGGAAAATACTGTCAGTGGCGGAGGGGATTCGTCGAAGGCGGCTTCGAGCCACCCGATGGAGTGCGGCAATCGGTGCGGAAAATTGATGCCTCTGGCAATTTTATTCGCCAAATCTGTCAGGATTGACAGTTCCTCCCGGGCCGTCTCGATGCCAAGCTTATAAGCGTCAACGTGATGCCAAGCTACTAAGCATCAACGTGTGGATTTGATAGCCCTCTCTGTTATAGCCTCTCACTCGTGTGACCCCTAACCGGGTCACACTTTTCTTGTAGCCGCGAGGCGCGGGCCGCCGCTTCACCGCATGGCCTTTGGTTGCAAATGTGCCGCCACTTCGGGGAATGACTTCCTGCAATCCGAATTCAGGCCGGTTCACCCGGATCGCCCCAAGCCGATAGGTAGAATTACTTACTTGTCAGAAATAAAACAATAACGGCAACATAACCCAACAGAGTGGGCATCACAGGAAACGGCTCGAATGTTTGTCACCAAATGCCGCCCGGGCGCAGGTTCGGGGAACAGGCGAAACCGGACGATCGAAGACACCGCATCGCGTATCGAGGGCACGGATCCCTCCGTCCTTTCGCGGTGCACGCTCGGGGCCGTCGCGAGGCTGCGCGCGTGGAATTGAAACGAAGTCTTCGCGGCAGCGAAGAGGCTTTGCAAGGCTTGATCGAGGCCTCGCTCCAGGGTGTGCTCATCGTACCGAAAGAGTCCGAACCCCTCCTGGCCAACCAGACCTGTGCCCGGATTTTCGGCTTCGAGTCACCCGCCGAGATCATGGCGCTGGACAGCATCCTAGACCTGATCGCGTCTCCCGCGCTGACGCGGTTCGGTGCGATCGGAATCGACATCACCGAGCGCAGGCGCGCCGGGTCGCGAAGGACAATTAGCCTCTACCAGGACGGAGGTAAGCGTGCACGGTAATTTGAGGGAATACCAATTCGAGGAGCTGATTGGCATGTTCGCGGAGGCTCCGATCGGTCTCTGCTGTTTTGACACGAATCTGCGATTCGTCTTCATTAACAACTTCTTGGCCGAGCTCAATGG
>CAXMPN010000193.1:0-3033 GCA_964195195.1 Pontiella sp.
GGATCAGGGATAAGTGGTTTATCGCCGACCACCCCGGCAATCTCCTTAAGCGTGTCGCCAAAGGCAGAATGATCGGCCAGACCCACCACAAAGCCACGCAGCTCTCGCGATTTGAAAGGCACATTAACCTGGGAGCCAACGTGGATGGTGGACTGCATATGCGCGGGAATCCGGTAGTCGAACTCCCGGTTCAGCGATATCTCCACCACCACTTTTGCAATCGATGCCATAGCCGGAGAGAGTAGTTCGCTCCGCTCCCAAACTCACGAAAAAACATCCCGCCTCTTGATTTGGGAGCGGGCAACAGTAGTATCGCCCGAATGGTTCGTATATTGGATATAGATCGTCTTCAGCCGGAAGCGGGACTTCTTGAGGAAGCCAGAGCCGTCCTGGAATCGGGGGGATTGGTGATCGTTCCGACCGAAACGGTATACGGCATTGCGTGCAATCCGGCGGTGCCGGGGGCCATGGAAAAGCTGGTGGCCACCAAGGGACGTGACGGCGACAAGCCGGTCGCCCGGCTGGCAGGCGATCCCAAGCAGATAGCACGGGCGGCGACGAGCTGGAATGCCGGTCTCGTCGCGCTGGCCGAAAACTACTGGCCCGGCCCGCTGACCATCGTGATGGAGACGGCGGAAGGCTGGACGGGCTTCCGCATACCGGATCATGCCGTGGCGCTGGGACTGGCGGAGACCTGCGGTTGTGCGCTGGCGCTGACCAGCGCCAACCTGAGCGGAGATCCCGACTCAAGAACGGCACAGGAGGCGATGGCCGCTGTGGAAGCGGATCTCGTGCTCGATAGCGGGCCTTCAGGAGAGCGGGCCGTTCCGAGCACTGTCGTCCGGGTCGACGGAGATCGCATTGAATGCATTCGCCAAGGCGCTCTTTCATTCGCCGAGGTGGAAACGGTATTCAGGAAAGGAGTAGAGCGGTGAAGAAGATTCTGTTTGTCTGTACGGGAAACCTGTGCCGGAGCCCCATGGCCGAAGCGCTTTTCCGCCATAGGATAGGAGCGGATCCCGGATGGGAAGCCACCTCCGCCGGCACCTTTGCCTGCTTGGGGCATCCGGCCAGCGAAAACGCGGTTCTTGCCGTAAAGGAGCTGGGCATCGAACTGTCCGGACACCGTAGCCAACCGCTTACCTACGAACTGGTTGAGTCGGCGGACCTCATCGTGGTCATGACGGCGGATCATCGTTTCCACCTACTTGAAGACTTCCCGGAGGTTGGCAACAGAGTTTTCTTGATTAAGTCGTTCGGAACCTCAAAAGTGCCCGCCGACGTATCCGATCCCTACGGGGGATCATTGAACGCTTATAAGCGGATACGGGACGAGATCGATCGGGCCCTGTCGGACCTGATCCTTTTTATTCGCACCGGGAAACAGTAAAAACAAGGACCCATTATGAAGATTGCGATTGGCTCTGACCATGGCGGCTACACACTCAAAAACCGCCTCGTGGACATTTTGAAGAAAAAAGGCATTACGGTAGAGGATCTGGGCACCGACAGCGCCGACTCGGTCGATTACCCCGACTATGCGGCGGCCGTTGCCGACGAAGTTTCCAACGCCACGGTGGATCAGGGCATAATCGTATGCACCACCGGCATCGGCGTAAGTATGACCGCGAACAAATTTCCGCGGGTGCGTGCCGCACTCTGCATGAATCCGGAAATGGCCAGCATGACCCGCCAGCACAACAACGCAAACGTGCTCTGCCTCTCCGGGAAGTTCACCACCAATGAAGAGGCCGATGCTATCCTTGAAGCCTGGCTGGTTGCCGAATTCGAGGGCGGACGGCACGAGCGCCGCATCAAAAAGATCAAGGACTACGCCTCCGAAACCGCCGGCACGATCGCCGTCTACGATGCCGATCCCGAAATCTACGCCGTCCTCAAGGCCGAGGACAAACGTCAGAAGGATAACCTCGAACTGATCGCCTCCGAGAACATTGTGACCAAGGCCGTGCGGGAGGTTCAGGGCTCGCGCTTGACCAACAAGTATGCCGAAGGCTATCCGGGCAAGCGCTGGTACAACGGATGCGAATGGGTCGATGAAGCCGAACGTCTGGCGATCGACCGCGCCAAGGAACTCTTCGGCGCAGAGCATGTGAATGTACAGCCGCACTGCGGAAGCTCCGCGAACATGGGCGTGTACTTTGCGGTACTCAATCCCGGCGATACTATTCTGGCCATGAGCCTGGCCGAAGGCGGGCACTTGACCCATGGCCACCCCATGAATTTTTCAGGGCGCTTCTTCAACGTAGTGCCCTATGGCGTCGACACGGAGACCGAACAGATCGACTACAAGCAGCTTCAGCAACTGGCCGATGAACACAAGCCGAAGATGATCGTTGCCGGGGCCAGCGCCTACTCGCGGATCATCGACTTCAAGAAGTTGCGCAAGACCGCCGACAGCGTCGGGGCCTACCTGATGGTGGACATGGCGCATATCGCCGGTCTCGTGGCGGCCGGCTGCCACCCCAATCCGGTTCCGCATGCGGAGTTCGTGACCACCACCACCCACAAGACACTGCGCGGGCCGCGCGGTGGGATGATTCTTTGCCGGGAAAAATTTGCGGCCGACATCGACAAGCAGGTATTTCCGGGCATACAGGGTGGACCACTTATGCACACCATCGCGGGCAAGGCCGTTTGCTTCCACGAAGCGTTGCAGCCCGCGTTCAAGCAATACCAGCAGCAGGTCGTCAAGAACGCCCAGGCACTGGCCGCGGCGCTGGAAGACGATGACATCCGCCTTGTTTCGGGAGGGACCGATAACCATCTGATGCTGGTCGACCTCACTGGAACCGGCGTAACAGGTAAGGATGCGGCGATCGCGCTCGACAAAGCCGCCATTACGGTCAACAAGAACACCATTCCGTTCGACACCAAGAGCCCGTTCGTGACTTCCGGCATTCGTGTGGGCACTCCGGCGGTGACGACCCGCGGAATGGGGGTCCCCGAAATGAACGCCATCGGCGACCTGATCGCCGCGGTACTCAACGACCGTACCGACGCGGCGAAACTGGC
>CAXMPN010000193.1:3043-3428 GCA_964195195.1 Pontiella sp.
ACGTGCTGTGCGGAATACCGCCGACGATGCGGTACTGGCCCAGGTGAAGGAGGAAGTGCTGGCCTTGACGGCCCATTTCCCGATTCCCTAAACACAGATTCGAATTGAAATTGGTTCATAGAAAGCGAAAAGCGCCCTTGTTATACGGGGCGCTTTTCATGTTTGGGGAGGAAAAACCAGCCTTATTTTCTTTGAAGGTATTCCACCAGCTCGCTGTCCTGATTTTGCGGCACCTCGCCGAACAGCCTCAGGTTACCGGGCACTTCGGGATAGGGAATGGAGTTGCTTACGGTGGAAGCAGGTTGTTCGTATCCCGCAAACTGACCGGTAGGTGTGGTATAGATTCCAGTCTGGTTGTTTGCCGCCTGCTTGGCATTGACGCTAA
>CAXMPN010000194.1:0-3407 GCA_964195195.1 Pontiella sp.
CTCAGGACCACTTCTACCTGTTCAATAAGAGTCTGGCGATTTTCAGTTTTGTGCTCTTCTGGGTGTTTCTTGTCATCCATTTGCTGGGGCGCTAAGGCAGGTTCCTGCCTAATGCATTAATAATGATCGGATTGACTTGACCGATCATAGCGACTGAATAATATCCGGGGTTCACTTTTGGACAGGACCCCTTCGGGTTTATTGAACTATTTAAAAATCAAGGAGATAGATAGATGACGAAAAGAGATTTGGTTATGCGTATTGCCGATGAAACGGGGTTGATTCAGCAGGATGTGTACGCCGTCATTCAGAAGAGTCTGGACTACATTGTAGAGGCTCTCGAACAGAACGACACCGTTGAGTTCCGTAATTTTGGCGTCTTCGAAGTCCGTGAACGCAAGCAGCGCATTGGCCGTAATCCCAACCGTCCAGAAAATGTGGTAACCATCCCCGCCCGCAAGGTTGTAAAATTCAAGCCCGGAAAAATCATGCGGCAGAAGATTACCGGCGAATAGCTTTGCCGACCGAAAAGCATTGCCGGCTCCTTGGATCCGGCAAACCGGAAGTCGAAAATGGCAAGTAATGAATTCCAGCCGCTGCAGGGCATGTCTGATATCCAGGCGCCGGAAGTCCATCTCTGGCGCATGATCGAGGAAAAGGCGCGCGCGATCTTCAGCGCCTACGGCTACGAAGAAATCCGCACGCCGGTACTCGAAAAACTCTCCGTTTTCCAGCGCTCGCTCGGCGATACCACCGATGTAGTTAAAAAGGAGATGTATTCCTTTAAGCCGAGCAAGCACGAACTGGCCATGCGGCCGGAAGGCACGGCCGGCACGATCCGCCACCTGGCAGGACGCGGCGAGGAGGGGCTCAATGCCCGCGTGTTCTACATAGCTCCGATGTTCCGTTACGAACGGCCGCAGGCCGGTCGCAAGCGCCAGTTTCATCAGATCGGTGTCGAAGCGACGGGTGAACCGAATCCACTGGCGGATGCGGAATGCATCGCGCTCCAGCAGCACCTGCTTTCCGCATGGGGACTGACCGGCTCGAAAATCCAGATCAGCACGCGCGGCATGCCGTCTGATCGCAAGCCGGTGGAGAAAGGGTTGCGCAAGGCGCTCCAGCCGCACCTCGATGCGTTGTGCGAGGATTGCCAACGCCGCATCGATGAAAACGTGTTACGCGTGATCGATTGCAAGAACGAGCGGTGCGGTAGAATTGTCGATCAGATTCCGCCGCCGCTCGAATTCATGAGCGAAGCGTCCCGCACTTATCTGGATCAGGTGATTTCAGCTCTCGAAACCATGGGCATCGAGGTGGAGGTCAATCCCAAGCTCGTGCGGGGCCTCGACTACTACGTTCATACGGTCTGGGAGATCACCCACGACGCGCTCGGTGCGCAAAACGCGATTGCCGGCGGCGGTCGCTACGAAATCGCCCTCGGCAAGAAGGCCATTCCCGGCGTCGGTTTCGCCATGGGCATGGAACGCGTTATCACGTCGCTTGAAGCGGGCGGGATCACGGCCGACCAGTTTATCCCCGCCGGAGGCCTTTGGCTCATTTCGCTCGGGGAAGCCGCGCTAATAGAAAATATGAAACTCGCCCGCGAGCTGCGCGCTAGAGGCGTACGCTGCGGTATGGAGCTCGAAGACAAGAGCATGAAGTCGCAAATGCGCAAGGCCAGTCGGTGTGGCGCGAAAACGGTGATCATCCGCGGCGACGAGGAACTCACCAAGGGCACCGCGATGGTCAAGGATATGAAGGAAGGTTCGCAGGAAGAGCAGAGCCTGGAGAACGTAATTCGTAATGCTTAAGCCGTACTTATTACGCATTACTCGTTGCGAATTACCCATTACGAATTAGGAGATTACCCCATGCACAGATACAGAACTCATACTTGTGGCGAACTGAGAAAAGAAGATGTCCACCAGGTCGTCAAGCTTTCCGGATGGATCCACAGCGTCCGCGACCACGGCGGCATCATCTTCATCGATCTGCGCGACCATTATGGCCTGACACAGATCGTGATCGATCCTTCCCAGCCGTTCTATAAAGGCGTGGAGCACTGGCGTGTCGAATCCACCATTTGCTTCACCGGTCAGGTGGTGGATCGAATTCCGGACGCCATCAATCCAAAGCTGCCCACCGGCGATGTCGAAGTGGTTGCTCGCGAGATGGAAACGCTCGGCGAGTCCAAGGTACTTCCGTTCCAGGTGTCCAAGGACGAGGAGTGCAACGAAACGCTGCGCCTTGAATACCGATTCCTCGATCTGCGCCGCGATAGTCTGCACAACAATCTGATTCTGCGCTCCAAAGTCATTTCCCGCATGCGCGAGCTGATGACCGGCGAAGGCTTCATGGAAATCCAGACGCCGATCCTTACCAGCAGTTCGCCCGAAGGGGCGCGCGACTATCTCGTGCCAAGCCGTGTTCATCCCGGCAGGTTCTATGCCCTGCCGCAGGCTCCCCAGCAGTTCAAGCAACTGCTCATGACCTCCGGCTTCGATCGCTATTTCCAGATCGCTCCCTGCTTCCGCGATGAAGATGCCCGCGCCGACCGTTCGCCCGGTGAGTTCTACCAGCTCGATATGGAAATGGCCTTCGCTACCCAGGATGACGTGTTTGAGGTAAACGAAAAGGTGCTGCACAAAATCTTCACCGAGTTCTCCGACAAGAAAGTCGATGACATTCCGTTCAAGCGCCTTCCTTTCAAGGAAGCGATGGAAAACTACGGCACCGACAAGCCGGATCTTCGTAACCCGCTCATTATGCAGGATGCCTCCGAGCTGTTTCGGAACTGCGACTTTAAAGCCTTCGCCGGCGTAGTCGCATCCGGTGGTGTCGTCAAGACCATCGCGGCCAAGGGCTGTGCCGAAAAATCACGCAAGTTCTTCGACGACATGATCAAGTTTGCCCAATCCGTCGGTTCCAAGGGTCTCGGCTACCTGCGCTGGATGGACGGCGAGGTGCAGAGCCCGATCGCCAAGTTCCTTTCCGCGGAGACGCTGAACCAGCTCAAGGAGCTCGGTGGGGTGGAAAACGGTGATGTGATGTTCTTCATCGCTGACCAGGCCAAGGAAGCCACCCATATCGGAGCGGCCGTTCGCGACGAGCTCGGTAAACGCCTTGAACTCATCGATCCCGACGTCTTCAAATTCTGCTGGATCGTCGATTTCCCGATGTACGAACTCGATGACGATGGCAAGGTCGAATTCTCGCACAACCCGTTCTCCATGCCGCAGGGGGGGATGGCGGATATCGACGATAAAGATCCGCTCGAAATCCTCGCCTTCCAGTATGATATCGTCTGCAACGGGACCGAGCTTTCGTCCGGTGCCGTGCGTAACCACAGTCCCGAACTGATGATCAAGGCGTTCAAGCTGGCCGGCTACGACCAGTCGGTGGTC
>CAXMPN010000195.1:0-3406 GCA_964195195.1 Pontiella sp.
ATGATGAACACGGAAAAGAAGACGACCCCTACGATAAAGTGGGTGAGCGCCCGTTTAAAGTGGATGTCACCGCCCTGACCGCTGACCCATATAGCGGTGATAATATTGGCGGGTACGGCACCCAGGAGAAAGCGTGCTGAGATACCCCAGTCAATGGTCTTGAGCTTGCAGTGGTGAAGCGTGGCGGTGATTTTGGTCAGGAACGCATACAATGTAGTCGTGCCTACCGCTATGATCGGATCAATGCGCAGGATCAGGGTCAGCGCCGGCAAGACCAGTACGCCTCCGCCTACACCGGTCAGTCCAATGCAGAATCCGATCACCAGGCCGAGCAGGAGGCGCAGCGCAATTTCCGAAGCAGTCAGGTCGAGGAATTCCATTCAATTATCCCAAAAGGAAGAAGGTAGCGGGCCGATGGTACCGGTGCCAATCCTATTGTGCGGCGAGTTGGGCAATCTTCAGCAGCACTTCGCAGGCGATCAGGTATTCCTTGATGTTCACGTATTCCTCCAACTGGTGGAATTTGTGAGAGCCGGTTCCGAGCGTGACGGTAGGGAGTCCTTTTTCATTAAAGTTGTTGGCGTCAAGACCGGCATCCATGACCACCGGGTTGGGTTTCAGGCCGGCCGTTTCCACCGCCTTGCTCGCAATCTGAACACACGGTTCCGATTTTTTCAGGCGGAACGCATTGTAGTCGCTGACGGTGGTGAACTTAACCTTGCCGCATTTCCCCTGGTCGTTGGTCACGCTCCTGGCGGCCTGCTCGAAACTGGCTTGGTAGACCGAGACGATCTGCTTCAGGAATGCCGGGCTATGGCTGCGGCATTCACCGGTGAGAAGGGCTTGGTCCATCACCTGATTGCTGGCTTCGCCGCCGCGCATCGCGCCGAGGTTGGAGGTGCCGGTACGGTGGCCCTTCAGGATCTTTCCGAAATAGCCTTTCTCTGCGATTACCGCCATCGCCTTGGCCCCGATCAATCCGGCGGAAATGCCTTTCTCCGGCTCCAGGCCGGCATGGACGGAAAGGCCCTTGATTTCCGCTTGCCAGCGCACGGCGCTCATCGCCCCAATGACCAGTTCGTTGGGAAACTGTCCATCGAGGTTGAAGCCCATGGCCGGATGGCCCAGATCTTTGAATCGCACCATGCGCGAGCCATGCAGGCCGTTTTCCTCCGCGATCGGGAACAGCAGTGTGATCGGCGGGTGTGGGCGTTTACTTTTCAGTAGAGTCTCCACCATCGTGACGATCGCTGCACAACCGGACCGGTCGTCGCCGCCGAGTCCCGTATGTCCTTTGGCGACAATGCGGTTTCCTTTCACGACCGGAACCGCGCCCTTGCATAGTGGTACGGTATCCATGTGCGCGGAAAACATAATGCGAGGAGCCGATTTAGCCGTACCCGGAAGCTGGACGATCAGATTGCCGATTTCGTAGCCGTCACCCAGACGCTTATGCGCGTCGTCGGTTTTGATCCATGCCTTTCGACAGCCGGCGGCCATCAATTTCTTCGTGATGGCCTCCACGACTTTGCTTTCCTGTCCGGTCGGACCTTCAATGGCCAGCAGATCCATCAAATGCGCCATGGCGTGGTCTGTATTGATCATAAAACAATCCTTCTGTTTAACTGCCCGAATCCTATCAGCACAAACCGCCGCGTCTACGGAAAATTGGCATCAAGAAGTGAAACGATTCGGCCCGATGAAGTGACTTGGTCAGGCGTCCCACCTACCCATCCGCAGCCGATCGAGCTACAGCAGCCTCGGTGAAACATCAGGTTTTACTGCAAAATCTCTATCATCAGCGGCGGTGGTTCCGCGGGTTCGGCCGTGATGACAAATGCTGTTTCCAAGGTCTGGAAAAGCTGATGTTCGTCTTCGTGACCGTTGGAGTGGATGATGCAAAGGGGTTCGCCTATCTCAACGGCTTCGCCGATTTTCTTCAGGCCGGAGAGTCCGACGGCGTGGTCGATGGCATCGGTGGTCTTGGTGCGTCCGGCGCCGAGCAGGAGGCTCGCGCGCCCGATGGCTTCGGCATCGGCCCTGGCAAGATAGCCGGATGCCGGGGCGGGCAGGGGTATCTGGTTTTTGGCGGCCGGCAGTCCGGCGTCAAGATGGCCGCCATGGCAGGCGACCATTTCGCGGAATTTAGCGAGTGCGGATCCATCCTTCAGGTGTAGGGCGGGGTCCGTGACCCCGCCTCCGAGATCATGGATCCCGGCGATATCAAGCATCCGCTTGGCGAGTTCAAGGGTGAGCCCTTGGGAATCGGCAGGACCTATGCCGCTGAGGATATCGAGCGATTCGCGAATTTCCAGCGCGTTGCCGACGTTGCGGCCCAACGGTTGGTTCATGTCCGTGATTATGGCGATGACCTTTTTGCCCATGCTTCTACCCGTATCAACCAAGCCCTGTGCCAGTTGACGAGCCTCTTTGAGGCTTTTCATGAAGGCGCCGGAACCGCATTTGACATCGAGCACCAGCGCGTCGGTACCTTCGGCCAGCTTCTTGGACAGGATAGAAGAAACGATGAGCGGGATGGAAGGTACGGTCGCGGTGACGTCGCGCAGCGCATAGAGTTTGCTGTCGGCCGGGGCGATTTCGCCGGTCTGGCCGATCATGGAGCAGCCGCAGCTTGAGAGGGTTTGAAGAAATTCGGCTTCGGAGAGGCCGGTGCGGTAGCCGGGAATCGATTCGAGCTTGTCGAGCGTGCCGCCGGTGATCCCGAGGCCGCGCCCGGAAATCATCGGCACGGTGGCGCCGCAGGCCGCAACGAGCGGGGCGAGCGGAATGGAAATCTTGTCGCCGATACCGCCGGTGGAATGCTTGTCGACTTTGGTTCCGGGAATGCGGTTGGGGTCGATCACGTTGCCGGATTCCATCATGACCCGGGTCAGATCAGCCGTTTCGCGGGCGGTCATGCCGTTGAAGTAGATGGCCATGGCCAGGGCGGACATCTGGTAGTCGGGAATGGAGCCGGCGGTATAACCGTTGATGAAGTCGCGAATTTCTTCCGCCGTCAATTCTTCACCGTTGCGTTTGTTCTCAATAATCCACTGGGGAAGCATGGCCGGAAGATACGCTTTACGGCCGATTTGAAGCAACGACAAACGCGAGAGTTGAGCCACTGAAGGGTGTTTGATATGCCTAAAAGACGGCACGCCACAACCCGCAGATGCTTAAAGATGGGTTCAATGCCTTGCGGGAAGGCGGGGAAATCTTCTATATCAACCATTCAGCCTTCGGCTTAGTGGGCTTATAACAACCAATTCGCCACGCAGGGTGCGCGATGAAAAGGATACGAGATGAGCAATTCAGATATTGGAATGATTGGCCTGAGTGTGATGGGCTCCAACCTTGCCCGCAACATGGTCTCGAAGGGCTTTGCGGTGTCCTGCTATGACTGGGA